>NZ_JBHFAB010000010.1:126454-136576 GCF_042510955.1 Streptacidiphilus cavernicola | reverse complement strand
CACTCGCACTGCCCACCTTCCCCCCACCCCGGTACACGTTGTACGAGGCCGCACCCGACACCGCCGACCAGGACAGCGTCGCCGTGCTGCTGGTCGCGGTGGCGGTCAGGCCGGTCGGCGCCGTCGGGACGGTGACCGTGCCGGAGCCGTCGAGGCCCCAGAACAGGCCGGTGTAGTAGCTGGAGCAGATCGACTGGACGAAGTACGCCGCCGCGGTGCCGCACTGGTCGGTCCCGCTGCCGGGGTTGACGGCGAGTCCGTGGCCCATGCCGGAGATCTGGTACAGCTCGACCGCGGGCTTGCCGGACGCGTCGTTGTAGACGCTCTCGGTCGTGCCGCCGGTCAGCGACGCGGTGCTGGAGGCGGTCTGGCCGATGCCCCAGACATTGGTCCACTGGTCCCGCAGCTCGGTGGCGTTCACCGGGTAGACGGTGTAGTCGGACGTGCCCTGCCAGATCGCCACCCTGGGCCATGGCCCGGTGTAGCCGGGGTCGGAGTTGCGCACCTTGTCGCCCCACTGGGCCGGGGTGAGGTTCTGGCTCGCGTCCTGGCAGCCGGAGGCGGCGGCCTGGGTGGTGGCGCACTGGGCGGGCAGGCCGGAGTCGATCGAACCGCCGGCGAACACGTCCGGGTAGTCGGCCAGCAGGTCCGCGGTCATCCCGGCGCCCGCAGACAGGCCGGTGACGAACACCCGGTGGGTGTCCGAGCCGTACTGGCTCTCGGCGTGGGTCACCATCGAGAGCACCGAGGCGGCCTCGCCGTTGCCGCGGGTGTCCTTGCCGGAGTCGAACCAGCTGAAGCAGGACAGCGCGTTGTTGGCGGAGCTGGTCTGCGGGAAGACCACGGCGAAGCCCCAGAGGTCGGCGTACTTCTGCCAGCCGGAGTCGGTGTAGTAGTCGTTCGCGGTCTGGGTGCAGCCGTGCAGGGCGACCACCAGCGGCGCGCCCGCCGGCAGGTTCGCCGGGGCGTACTCGTACATGGCCAGATTGCCCGGGTTCGATCCGAACCCGGTGACCTGCTGCAGGCTGCCGGACGCGGCGGCGGCCGGGGCGACCGTGGCCGCGGTGCCGAGACCGGCGGCCAGCAGCGCGAGCACGGCGGTGGTGCTGAGACGTCGGACCAGCCTGCGGACGGGCGGCAGGTGCACACGCATGGGGACTCCCTGGGTGGGGGTGAAGAGGCGGCTACTGGCGCCGGACCCTACGACCGGCCCCGGACCGCAGCCAGGTGATGAACCGCCACAGCCGCGGGCACCGGGGTGGTGGTCCCAGCCGTGGCGTCCGGCCGGTCCCGCCGGGCGGCGCGGCGGGGCCTGCCGGCGGGCGGGGCGGGTCCTGCTGACCGGCGCGGCCGGGGGCGGGGCATGGCTGCGGACGCCACCGCGGACCGGGCAACTGTGGCATCGCCGCACATGTGCCTGCGTCCGCGTCGTTCCTACGGTGGCCGCCATGGACAGCACCCAGAACCCCGGCGCGGGCATGATCCGTGCCCCCGGCGCAGCCGACGCCGTACCCACTCCGTCCGAGACCCCGTTCCTGGCCGGGCGCACCGCCCTGGTCACCGGTGCCGCCGGCGGGATCGGGCGGGCCTGCGCCCAGGCCCTGGCCGCCGCGGGCGCGCACGTCCTGGTGGTGGACCGGGCCGCCGAGGGGGCCAAGAGCGTCGCGGAGGAGGTCGGCGGCACCGCCTTCGTGGTCGACCTGGCCGACCCCGGAGCCGTGGACACGCTGCCCGACGACGCGGACATCGTGGTCAACAACGCGGGCCTGCAGCACCTCTCCCCGGTGCAGGACTTCCCGCCCGAGCGCTTCGCGCTGATCCAGAAGGTGATGGTCGAGGCCCCGTTCCTGATCATCCGGCGCACGCTGCCGCACATGTACCGGCAGGGGTGGGGACGCGTCGTCAACATCTCGTCCGTGCACGGGCTGCGGGCCAGCCCGTTCAAGTCGGCCTATGTCACCGCCAAGCACGGCCTTGAGGGGCTGAGCAAGGTGGTCGCGCTGGAGGGCGCCCCGCACGGGGTGACCAGCAACTGCGTCAACCCCGGCTACGTCCGCACCCCGCTGGTCGAGAACCAGATCGCGGACCAGGCACTGACCCGTCACATCCCGGCCGCGGACGTGCTGGAGCAGGTGCTGCTGGAACGCACCGCGATCAAGCGGCTGATCGAGCCGGTCGAGGTGGCCGAGGCGGTGCTGTGGCTCTGCTCCGACCACGCCGGCTACATCACCGGGATCTCGCTGCCGCTGGACGGCGGCTGGACCGCGCACTGACGCGCCGTCACGCTCCGACCTTCCCCAACCTCTCCCCCTCCCAGAAACGGTGTCCCCATGGCAGGCGCTCCCAAGGTAGTGAACGCTCACTCATCCCCCGCTCCGGACGGCCGTCCCCGAGGCCTGACCAAGGTCGTCGCCGCGAGCCTGGTCGGCACCACCATCGAGTGGTACGACTACTTCCTCTACGGCTCCGCCGCGGCCCTGGTCTTCGGCAAGGTGTTCTTCCCCGACTCCGACCCGCTCACCGGCACCCTGTTGGCGTTCCTCACCTACGCCATCGGTTTCGCCGCCCGACCGCTGGGAGCACTGGTCTTCGGCCACTTCGGCGACCGGATCGGCCGCAAGCAGCTGCTGATCGTCAGTCTGCTGATGATGGGCGTCTCCAGCGCGCTGATCGGCTGCGTCCCCGGCTACCGCAGCATCGGCATCACCGCCCCGATCCTGCTCACCACACTGCGGGTGGTCCAGGGCTTCGCGCTGGGCGGCGAGTGGGGCGGCGCGGTGCTGCTGGTCTCCGAGCACGGGGACGCCCGGCGGCGCGGCTTCTGGGCCTCCTGGCCGCAGGGCGGCGCCCCGGCCGGGAACCTGATCGCGGTGGGCGTGCTCTCGCTGATGACCACCGTCCAGTCCGACGCCGCCTTCCAGTCCTGGGGCTGGCGCATCCCGTTCCTGCTCTCCGCGGTCCTGGTCGGCATCGGGCTGTGGGTGCGGCTGAGCGTGGACGAGTCGCCGCTGTTCCAGGACGCGCTGGCCAGGGCCGAGGCCCGGAAGGCCGCCGACGCGGCGAGCAGGGAGCCGTCCCCGCTGCTGTCGGTGCTGCGGTGGCACTGGCGCGACATCCTGGTCGCCATGGGCGCCCGGATCGCCGAGAACATCTCCTACTACGTCATCACCGCCTTCGTTCTGACCTACTGCGTGGACCATCTCGGCCTGGCCAAGCAGACCGCGCTCAACGCCGTGCTGATCGGCTCCGCGGTGCAGTTCTGCCTGATCCCGCTGTTCGGCGCGCTCTCCGACCGGGTCGGACGCAAGCCGGTCTACCTGGTCGGCGCGGTCGGCGTGGGCGCCTGGGCCTGGGCCTTCTTCGCCCTGCTGGACACCAGGTCGTTCCCGATGCTGGTGCTCGCGGTCACCGTCGGCCTGGTCTTCCACAGCGCCATGTACGCGCCGCAGGCCGCGTTCTTCTCCGAGCTGTTCGCCACCCGGATGCGCTTCTCCGGCGCCTCCATCGGCGCCCAGTTCGCGTCGGTGGCGGCGGGCGCGCCCGCGCCGCTGATCGCGGTGGCGCTGCTCGCGCACTACGGCGACGCCACCCCGGTCTCGGTCTACATCTCGCTGGCGGCGGTGGTCACCGTGATTGCGCTGCTGTTCGCCAAGGAGACCAGGGGCCGCGACCTGGCCGCGGTCGACGCCGAGGCCGATGCCCAACCCGACAGCGCCGAGCAGAAGATTACTCCCACCGTACTGACAGATACGGTCTGACCTGGAACGATGGCCCGCACCATGCCCGAGACCAGTCACAGTGCCCCCGCCGCCCGCCTGCTGCGGCTGCTCGCCGACGGAGCGACCGCCGAGCAGCTCGGCGCGCTCGCGGCCGAGGACCCGGAGGCCGGACGCCTCGCCCTGCAGGTGCACCGCACCCTCAGCCAGCACCGCCGCCGCGAGCACCAGCTCAGCGCGCTGTTCGACACCGCGGGCGACCTGGCCGCGTCCCGCGACCTGGACGCGGTGCTGCAGGCCATCGTGCGCCGGGCCCGGATGCTGCTCGGCACCGACACCGCCTACCTCACCCTCCCGGACGAGGAGGCCGGCGACACCTATATGCGGGTCACCGACGGCTCGGTCTCGGCACTGTTCCAGCGGCTGCGGCTGGAACTCGGCGAGGGGCTGGGCGGTCTGGTCGCCCAGACCGCCCAGCCCTACGCCACCCCCGACTACCGCACCGACGCCCGGTTCCACCACACCCGCACCATCGACGCCGGGGTGGTGGACGAGGGCCTGGTCGGCATCCTCGGCGTGCCGCTGCTGCTGGGCGCGAGCACCGCGGCCGGCACCGGCAAGGTGATCGGGGTGCTGTTCGCGGCCGACCGCTCGCCGCGCCCGTTCACCCCGGACGAGGTCGCGCTGCTCTGCACCCTGGCCGCGCACGCCGCCATCGCCATCGACACCGCCCGCGCCCTGGAGGACACCAGGGCCGCGCTGGCCGGGCTGGCCGAGGCCAACACCGTGATCAGCGAGCACTCCGCCGCGATGCAGCGCGCCGAGCAGGCCCACGACCGGCTCACCGACCTGGTGCTGCGCGGCGGCGAGGCCCCGGCCGTCGCCGAGGCCGTGGCCGGGCTGCTGAACGGCACGGTCACCATCCACGACCCGGACGGCCGCCCGCTCAGCGCGGCCCGTCCGGGCCCCGGGCGTTTCCCGGACGACCCGGAGGACGGCCGGGCGCTGCGCGAGGCCGTCAACGACTCGCGCACCGCGGGCCGGGCGGTGCTCCGGGCGAGCCGCTGGATCTGCGCCGTCCTGGCCGGTCCCGAGCTGCTGGGCAGTCTGGTGCTGCACGACCGCGGCCAGTTGGACGACTCGGACCGGCGGCTGTTCGAGCGGGCCGGTGTGGTCACCGCGCTGCTCCTGCTGCTGCGCCGCTCGGTCGCCGAGGCCGAGAACCGGGTCCGCGGCGAGCTGATCACCGACCTGCTCACCACCCCGCAGCGCGATCCGGCCCACCTCACCGAGCGCGGCCGACGCCTCGGCATCGACCTGGACCGCCCGCAGCTGCTGCTGGTCGCCCAGGCCGGCCCGGAGTCCCGGCACAAGCTGGCCGAGGCCGCCGGGCGCTACCTCTTCGGCAGCCCCAGCATCAGCGCCGAGCAGGGCGGCACGGTGGTGCTGCTGCTCCCGCACGACGGCGCCGACCCGGGCGAGGCGGCCAGGGACGCGGCGGCGCGGTTCAGCCAGCTGTTGGGCGCACCCGTCACGGTGGCCGCGTCGGGGCCGTCCTGCGGGCCCCCGGCGCTGGTGGCGGCGCACGCGGAGGCGCTGCGCTGCCTGCGCGCACTGCAGCTGCTCGGCCGCGGCGGGGACGGCGCCTGCGCCGCCGACCTGGGCTTCCTCGGCATCCTGCTGGGCGACGGGCACGAGGTCGACGGCTTCGTCGCGGCCACCCTGGGCCCGCTGCTGGAGTACGACGGGCGGCGGCGCACCGAGCTGGTGCACACCCTGAGCGCCTACTTCGCCAACGGCGGCAGCCTGACCCGCACCAAGGAGGAGCTGCATCTGCACATCAACACCGTGGTGCAGCGCCTGGACCGGGTCCAGGCGCTGCTGGGCGCGGACTGGAACAGCCCGGAACGCGCCCTGGAGCTGCATCTCGCGCTACGGCTGCACCGGCTCAGCGGACATCCGTGACCAGCGTGAGCAGCTCGTCGGCCACGCAGCGGGAGCCCTGCTCCCCGATCAGCACGGTGTAGTGGTTGGTGCCGGCCACCAGCCGGGTGCCGACCCGCTCCGGGTCCAGCCCGGCCGCGGTCAGCCGCTGCGGGTCGTAGAGCCCCTGCGGCTCGTCCATCAGCCCCCGCTCCGCCCACAGCAGCCGGGCTTGGCACGGCAGTTGGTGGATCGCGTCGAGCACCTCGGGGGCGAAGAGGCCGACCCCGTCGGTGCGCACCGCCTCGATCCGGCAGGAGGAGCGCAGCTCCGGCTCCCGGCCGACCAGGTCGCGTTGGACGTAGGCGTCGGCCCAGGGCGACCAGTCGGCGCCGAACGCCGGGTGCTGCTGCCAGAAGGCGCGGTAGGCGGCCCGGTCGGGGAAGGTCATCGACAGCCGCCGCATGGCCGGGCCGATGACCGCGGTGATCAGCTGGTCCGGGTCCAGCTCGACCGGGGCCGGGAAGCCCACTCCGCCGTCCACCAGCAGCAGCGAGCGGAACAGCCCCGGGTGCCGGACCGCGGTCAGCGCGGCGGTGAACGCGCCCATCGAGTGCCCGGCCAGGACCGGCACGGTCAGCCCCAACTCCCGTGCGACGGCCGCCGCGTCGTCGGCGTGGGCGGCGATCCCGTACGGGCCGGGAAGGTCGCCGCTGGCGGCCCGGCCGCGCAGGTCGGGGGCCAGCAGGGTGACCCGTCCGGCCAGTTGCCGCGCGACCCGGGCCCAGGAAAGGGCGTTGGCGGTGATCCCGTGCAGGGCCAGCACCACCGGTGCGTCCGGCGCGGTCCCCGGCCAGCGCAGCACGGTCAGCCCGCCACCCGCGACCGGCACCCGCAGCTCCTCGAACGGCGGTATCGGCTCGCCCTGCTGATGCATCGTCAATTCCTCGGGGTGGTTCCCGTTCACGGCGTCGACTCCTGCTGCTCGGGGCCGCCTGCGCGGCCGGTCCTGAGGGCCCTGCGACCGGCGGATCCTATCCGCTCCGGCAGTCGGACGACCCCGCCCGGCAGCAGGTAGACCACCGCCACGAACAGCGCGCCGAGCAGGAACAGCGGCTGCGACAGCGGCACCCGCAGCACCGCGGGCAGCCCGGTGACCGTCGCCGAACCGGCCAGGTCGCCGAGCCGGTGGTCCGCCCAGGTGTAGAGGACGCCGCCGATCAGCGGGCCCCAGCGGCTGCCGGAGCCGCCCAGCACCACCATCACCAGCAGCGACAGGGTGAAGTCGGAAGTGGTGGTCTGCGGGGTGGCGCCGCCGGTCAGCACCAGGTAGACGATGCCGCCGAGCGCGGCCAGCGCCCCGGCCAGCACGAACGCCACCAGCTTGAAGCCGTACGGGCGCAGCCCGGTCACCTCGACCCGGCGCTCGTTCTCCTTGATGCCCTCCCAGACCCGGCCGATCGGCGAGCGGACCACCCAGGTCACCACCGCCAGCGTCAGCACCAGGTAGGCCAGCGCGATCCAGTAGAGGTTGACCGTGTGCTGGATGCCGACCAGGGCCGCGGGCAGCCGTCCGGCGGGCGCGGCACGGCCCTCCTCGCCGCCGGTGACCCCGCCCGGGTCCCGCTGCACCAGGATCGATCCGGCCTGGGCGAAGGCCAGGGTGACCATGGAGAAGCCGATCCCGCTGACCCGCAGGCTGACCGAGCCGAGCAGCGCCGCCAGCGCCGTCCCGAACAGCAGCCCCAGCAGGGCCGAGGCGGCGAACGGCAGCCCGGCCTCCAGCATGACGGTGTTGGTGGCGTAGGTGCCCGCGGCGAAGTACAGCGCGTGCCCGAAGGAGAGCAGCCCGGTCCGGCCGAGCAGCAGGTCGTAGCCGGTCGCCAGACCACCGAACACCAGGCACAGGGCCAGCAGTTGGAGATTCCCCGGGCTGCCGATCGGGCCGTCCAGCAGCCCCGGCAGCGGCAGCGCACTGTAGGGGGCGAGCAGCAGCAGCGCCCCGGCCCCGGCCGGCCACCAGCGGGCGGCGCGGCGCAGCCGGGTCCGTCCGGGGCCGGACGGTGGACCGGCCTCCGCCCCGGCCCGTTCGGGGAGGGCGGCGGCGCTGGTGGTCGTGGTGGTCATGCGAGCCTCCCGGTCAGCCCGCGCGGTCGCAGCAGCAGGAGCGCGGCGAGGAGCACGACGACCGAGAGGTCGCCGAGCCCGGCGGTGGTGTAGTAGTTGGCGAACTGCTGGACCAGGCCGACCCCGACCGAGGCCAGCGCGGCGCCGGTGACCGACCCCATCCCGCCCATCACCACGACCACGAAGGCGAAGATCAGCAGCGAGGTGCCCTGGCCCGGGTCGACCGAGCCGAAGTAGAGGCCGCCCAGGGCGCCGCCCAGCGCCGCGGCGGCTCCGCCGATGGCGAAGACCAGGGTGAAGGCCTTCCGGACGTCGATGCCGAGCGCGGTGACCATGGCCCGGTCCTCGACCCCGGCGCGCACCACCAGGCCGTAGCGGGTGTAGCGGAGGAACAGCTTGAGCGCGGCCAGCACCAGCAGCGCGGCCCCGATCAGCACCAGCCGGTTGACCGGGACGTCCGCGCCGAGCAGGCCGAAGGTGCCGGACAGCGCCTTCGGCCCGGGGAAGGTGCGGGCGTCGGCGCCCCAGATCGCGGCGAGCAGGGCCGGGACGGCGAGGCTGATCCCGACCGTGGCCAGGATCTGCTCCCGGGGGCGGGCGTACAGCGGGCGGATCAGCGCGAGTTCCAGCAGCGCCGCGGCGACCGTGCCGACCGCGGTGCCGAAGGCGACGGCGAGCACGAACCCGAACCCGCCGGGCCCGGCCCCGGGCAGGTTGCCGGAGGCGGCCCACCAGGTGCCGTAGGCGCCGATGCTCAGCAGGGCGCCGTGGGCGAAGTTGAGCACGTCCATCAGCCCGAAGATCAGCGAGAGACCGGACGCGACCAGGAAGTACAGCGCTCCCAGTCCGAGCCCGGTGAGGGTGAGCAGGACGATCACGGACATCAGTGGCCTCCTTTCGCGGACGCCCGGGTGCCGACGCCGAGCAGGCCGCGCGACGCCTCCGGGTCGGCGAGCAGCTCCGCCGCGGGCCCGGACCAGGCGCTGCGGCCGTCCGCCAGGACCACGCAGTCGCCCGCCAACCGCCGCACCAGCGGCAGGTTCTGTTCCACCAGCAGCACCGGGACCGCCTCTGCCGCGCGTTCCAGCGCGACCGCGACCTCGGTGACGATCCGCGGGGCCAGACCCTTGGTCGGCTCGTCCGCGATGACCATCCGGTTGCCGTTGAGCAGCGCCCGGCCGATGGCGAGCATCTGCTGCTGGCCGCCGGAGAGGCTGCCCGCGGCCTGCCGGGCCCGCTGCTTCAGCTCCGGGAACAGCTCGTGCACCAGCCCGTAGTCCGGCTCGGCGTCCCGCTCGGCCAGCCGCAGGTTCTCGGCGACGGTGAGCCCGGCGAAGATCCCCCGGTCCTCGGGGACGTAGCCGATGCCGCGCCGCACCAGGGCGTGGGTGGCCGTCCTGACCGTCTCCTCCCCGTCCAGCAGCACGCTGCCGGTGCGCGGCAGCAGGCCGAGCACGCCCCGCACGGTGGTGGTCTTGCCCGCTCCGTTGCGGCCCAGCAGCGCGGTCACCCCGGACCCGGCCACGTCGAGCCGCACTCCGTGCAGGATGTGCCGGCCGCCGATGACGACCCGCAGATCCCTTACTGTCAGCCGTGATTGACTGTCTGTCACAGTTCCTCCCCGAGGTAGGCGGACTGCACGGTGGCGTCGGCCATCACCGCTTCCGGGGTGTCCAGCGCGAGCAGCGTGCCGTGGTGCATCACCGCGAGCCGGTCGGCCAGGCCGAGCAGCACGTCCATGTGGTGCTCGACCATGAGCACGGTGCGGCCCTCGTCCCGGTGCAGTGACCGGATCAGCTCGGTCAGCGCGGGGACCTCCTCGGCGCTGACCCCGGCCATCGGCTCGTCCAGCAGCATCAGCCGCGGTTCGGCGACCAGCAGCACCGCGAGTTCGAGCTTGCGCTTCTCGCCGTGCGAGAGCGATCCGGCCCGTGCCTCGGCCCGGTCGGTCAGCCCGGTCCGCTCCAGCGTCCGGGACACCTGCCGCTCGAACCGGTCGGCGCGGCGCCAGATCCGGTACGAGCCGCCGGTCGCGGCCTGGGCCGCGAGCCGGACGTGGTCGGCCACCGTCATCGCGGGCCACAGGCTGGAGGTCTGGAAGGTCCGGCCGAGACCGCGCCGGGCCCGGACGTGGGCGGGCTGCCCGGTGATGTCCGCGCCGTCCAGCTCGATCCGGCCGCCGCTGACCGGGTTGAGGCCGCTGACCAGGTTGAACAGCGAGGTCTTGCCGGCCCCGTTGGGGCCGATGAAGGCCAGGAACTCGCCCTGGCGGACCTCCAGCGACACGTCCTGGAGGATGGTCGCGCCGCCGACGGTCCATCCCAGGCCGCTCAGCCTGAGGACCGGCGGCGGCGCG
>NZ_JBHFAB010000010.1:0-126444 GCF_042510955.1 Streptacidiphilus cavernicola | reverse complement strand
GACCGGCAGGCCCAGCTCGCGGGCCACGTCCTCGGCGGCGAGCAGCGAGGCCGTCGCGCCGTCGTTCAGCCCAGGCCGCTCAGCCTGAGGACCGGCGGCGGCGCGCTCGGGGATGCCACAGGTCAGCCCGCCATCGTCTTCACCGGCGGCGCGGTCAGCGCGCTCGGCAGGGCCGCCGACAGCTTCGGCCGGGCAGCGGCGCCACTGCCGGTGAGGGTCGCCTGGAACATCGGCTGGAGCAGCGCATGGTCCGCGGCCCGCACCTGCTCGGAGCCCTTGGGGCCGTCGAAGGTCCACCCCTCCAGCGCCGAGACCATCGCGGCGGTGTCGGTCGGGCTGGCCTGGATCGCGTGGACGATCATCTGCGCGGCGGTGAAGCCGTCCGGGGAGAACAGGTCGGGTGTGCCGCCGGCCTTGGTGATGCCGTCGATCATCGCGGTCTCCACCGGGTTGCCGCCGCCCGCGCCCGGGAAGTAGTGCGCCAGGAAGGAGACCTTGCCGGCCGCCGCGCCGAAGATCGGGTAGGAGGCGGTCCCGGCCAGACCGGTGACCACCTTGGTGGAGCCGAGCACGCCCTGCTGGTTCAGCGCGGTCCACAGCGCGGGCGCGGTCGAGCCGGCCCAGGCCACGTAGACCAGGTCCGGCTTGGCGGCCTTGACCTGCTGCGCGAACGGGGTCAGATCGGTGGCGCTCGGCGGGGCCAGCACCGAGCTGACGGTCGCGCCGGACGGCGCCTGGCCCAGGACCGCCTTCACCGCGGCCACATTGGCCTGGCCGAACGCCGAGTCCTGACTGAGCACCAGGATCTTCTTCCCGGCCGGGCTGCCGACGAAGGACCCGGCCGCGGCGATGTCCTGGTAGCTCTCCCGGCCCGAGCGGAAGGTGTACTTGTTGATGCCGGTGACGGCGTCGGTGGCGGCGGGGCCGGAGATGTAGAGGACCTTGTTCTGCGCCGCGAGCGGGGCCAGTTGCAGCGCCACGCCGGAGTCCACGGTGCCGGCCAGGATGCTGTAGCCCTTGCCGATCAGGCCCTTGGCGTCGGCCACCGCGGTCGCCGGGTCGCCGGTGTCGTCCTGCTCGGTGACCTGGACCGGGTGCCCGTTCACCTTGCCGGTGCCGCCGGTCGCGTAGGCGAGCCCGGCCTTGAAGCCCTGCTCGTACTGCTTGCCGTAGTCGGCCAGCGGGCCGGTCCTGGAGTAGAGCAGGCCCACCTTGACCGGCGCGCTCGCCGAGCCGCCGCCGCTGCCGCTGGCCGTGCCCGCGGTGCCCGCGGTGGCGCAGCCCGCCAGCAGGGCGCCCGCACCGAGCACACAGACGGCGAGCAGGGATCTGGATCTGATGGCTGTTCCGCTGGGACGAGTCGTGGGACGTGTCATGGCCGGCTCCGTGTGGTCTGTCACTCAGGGTGGCGGGGTGGGTGGCTAAACCGTAGAAGCAGCCCCGGCGAGCGGATATGTGGGCGGATTCCGTTTCTTGGGGGCAACGCGTGGGTGGAACACACATGGACAGGCCGGGACCGGCTCGCGAGGGTGAGAACCGACTCGGGGCCGCGGCCCCGGGCGAACCTGATCCCATGGGAGGCACAGCACGATGGACAAGCTGGTGGACTCGGCGCGGGCCGCGGTCGCGGACGTTCCCGAGGGGGCGAGCCTGGCCGTGGGCGGCTTCGGACTGTGCGGCATCCCGTCGACCCTGATCGCCGCCCTGGTCGGGGCCGGTGTGTCCGGGCTGCGGGTGGTGTCCAACAACTGCGGGGTGGACGACTGGGGCCTGGGGCTGCTGCTCCGGGCCGGGCAGATCGCCCGGATGACCTCGTCCTACGTGGGCGAGAACAAGGAGTTCGCACGGCAGTACCTGTCCGGCGAGCTGGAGGTCGAGCTGACCCCGCAGGGCACCCTGGCCGAACGGCTGCGCGCGGGCGGCTGCGGCATCCCCGCCTTCTACACCCCGGCGGGCGTCGGCACCCAGATCGAGGAGGGCGGCCTGCCCTGGCGGCACACCGCGGACGGCGGTGTCGCGGTGGCCTCACCGCCCAAGCAGACCAGGGACTTCAACGGCCGCCGGTATCTGCTGGAGGAGGCGATCAGCACCGACTTCGCCCTGGTCAGGGCAGCGGTGGCGGACCGTCACGGCAACTGCGTCTTCCACGCCGCGGCCCGCAACTTCAACCCGCTGGCCGCGATGGCGGGCCGGACCACCGTGGTCGAGGCCGAACGCGTCGTGGAGGCCGGGGAGCTGCCGCCGGACGCGGTCCACCTGCCCGGCGTCTACGTCGACCGCGTGGTCGCCGCCGACCCGGCCGACCGGCGGATCGAACGCCGCACCGTACTGACGGGCGTGCTGCCCGCTGCGCCGACAGGCGAGCTGTCCGCTGCGCCGCGCACCGCCCGATCCGAGGAGAACTGAGCCCCCATGCCCCCACTGACCCGCGACCAGCTCGCCGCCCGCGCCGCCGCCGAACTGCGCGACGGACAGTACGTCAACCTCGGGATCGGGCTGCCCACCCTGGTCCCCAACCACCTGCCGCCCGGGGTGGAGGTGGTGCTGCACTCGGAGAACGGAATCCTGGGCGTCGGCCCCTACCCGTTCCCGGGCGAGGAGGACCCGGATCTGATCAACGCGGGGAAGGAGACGGTGACGCTGCGTCAGGGGGCGGCGTTCTTCGACTCCGCGGCCTCCTTCGGCATGATCCGGGCCGGCCGGGTGGACGTCACCGTCCTGGGCGCGATGCAGGTCTCGGCGACCGGGGACCTGGCCAACTGGATGATCCCCGGCAAGATGGTCAAGGGCATGGGCGGGGCGATGGACATGGTCCACGGCGCCCGGCGGGTGGTCGTGGTGATGGAGCACACCGCCAGGGACGGCAGCCCCAAGATCCTGCCCCGCTGCACCCTGCCGCTGACCGGCCGGGGCGTGGTCGACCGGATCGTCACCGACCTCGCCGTCATCGACATCACCGCTGAGGGGCCGCTGCTGGTGGAGCTGGCCCCGGGAACCACCCTGGCCCAGGTCCGGGCCGCGACCGGCACCGACCTGCTGGTCTCGGCGGAGCTGCTGGTCAGCCAGGGGGGCTGACGCCCCAGGTGATCCGGTAGTCGCACTCCCCCGAGCAGGTCAGCACACTGGTCGCGTCGTCGTCGACATAGGAGTAGGCGAACGGCTCGGCCTTCTTGAAGACGGCGGCGGAGTCGATCGGCCAGGTCGAGGGGACGCAGGCGGAGCGGGCGGCGTAGGCGCCGGTGCAGCAGGCCTGGTCGGTGCCGAGGACCAGGCAGGCGCTCAGGCAGGCCACCACCGCGCCGTCGTGGGTCCGCTGCATCGCCTTGGGGCAGAGCGCGTTGGCGTCCCGGGTGCAGCCGGACGCGGCGCAGCCTCGGGCGTCGATCGGGTCGGCGCCCCGGCCGCCGGAGTTGTTGATCCACATCGGCAGGTTGTTTCCCTCGACCAGGCTGACGTCGTAGAAGTCCATGCCGTTCCAGGCGTTGAGGTTGAACTCGGCCAGGGTGGAGGGGAACTGACCCCAGGTCCGGCCGCACTGGAAGTGCCCGGCGCAGTCGCCGGTCACGCAGTGGCCGTTGCCCGCCGCGTCGAAGGAGCAGCCGGTGCGGGCCCAGACCCGGACGTCCCAGTGGTCCGGGATCGGAAAGCTCAGGCTGGCACCGGGCGCGAGCACCCAGCCGGTGGCAGCAACCGGGTGGGTCGGGTCGGCGGCGATGGCGGGCCAGATGGTCTGGCTCAGCCGGTTGACCAGCGTCAGCGTCCGCTTGCCCGACGCGGGGACGGCCTGCGCCGCGGCGGTGCTCCGGGCGGCGGTGCCGGACGGGCGGACGCTCTCCGTCGCCGAACTGCGGGGCTTCGCGGAGCGGGTGCTCGGGCCGGGGTCGGGGCGGGCGGTGCTGGAGCCGGTGCTGGCACTGGTGGCTGCGGCTCCGGTGGCTCCCGTGCCGGCCGCGGCCCCGGCCGTCAACGGTCCGTCAGCCGCGCCGTACTGCCGTGCCTGCACCAGCAGCACCCCGGCCACCACCGCGAGGCAGGCGACCAGCACGACCAGGACGATCCGCCCGCGCCCACGGGCCCGCCCCAGCTTCCGAGTCCCCATCCCATGTCTCCCGACCGCATACGCGCGCACTCTCTCCGGCTGCTCCGTACAGGGGACGGCCCCCCGGAGGCCGGATCACAGAAAACCGGGGGCGCGTACCACCCGGACAACCCGCCCCGGCCGGGGGTCCGGCCTCGCGGTTAACCTTGCGGGCGCGGGAAAGGTGCCCATGGTCCGGCCGGGCACCGAGTGAGGGGAGCGACAGGGTGAGAATGGTCATGCGGCGCAGCCTTCGGCACAAGCTCCGCTCCGTGGCGCCGCTGCCACCGGAGTCGGGGCGGTCCGCAGTGGTGGACTGCGCGGTGTACGACCGCGGCAGGCGGCTGCCCGGCCAGGTGAACCTGAACCGGGTGCTGGACCAGGTCGGCTCCCGCAAGCAGCGCTTCGCCTGGATCGGCCTGTACGAGCCGAGCGCCGAGCAGTTCGCCCGGATCGCGGCCGCGTTCCGGCTGCACCCGCTCGCGGTCGAGGACGCCGTCCACGCGCACCAGCGGCCCAAGCTGGAGCGTTACGGCGACACCCTGTTCCTGGTGCTCAAGAGCATCACCTACCTCGACCACGACGACCTGACCGCGAGCAGCGAGATCGTCGACACCGGTGAGATCATGGTCTTCGCCGGGCCGGGCTTCGCGATCGTGGTCCGCCACGGCAGCGCCCCGGCGCTGGGCGCGATGCGGGCCCGTCTCGAAGCCGAGCCGGACCACCTCGCGCACGGTCCGCTGGCCGTCCTGCACGCCATCGCCGACCTGGTCGTGGACCGCTACCTGGAGGCGGCGGACTCCTTCGAGCTGGACATCGAGAAGCTGGAGACCGAGGTCTTCTCACGCCGCCGCACCGACGACGCCGAGCGGATCTACCAGCTCAAGCGCGAGCTGCTGGAGTTCAAGCGCGCGGTCCAGCCGCTGAGCACCCCGCTCCAGCGGCTGTGCGACGGCTCGCTGCCCGAGGTCGGCGACGAGGTGCGCGCCTACCTGCGGGACGTCGCCGACCACCACCTCCAGGCCAAGGAGCGGATCGCCGCCTTCGACGAACTGGTCACCGGCATCCTGGACGCCAGCATGGCCAAGATATCCATGCAGCAGAACTCCGACATGCGGAAGATCAGCGCCGGGGCGGCCCTGATCGCGGTGCCGACCATGGTGGTCGGGATCTACGGCATGAACTTCGACCACATGCCCGAACTGCACTGGCGCTACGGCTATCCGGCCTGCCTGCTGGTGATGCTGGTGCTGGTCGCGGTGATCTACCGGGCGCTGCGCCGCAACAAGTGGCTGTGACCGGCCGTGCTCCCGTCCGTGCTCCCCGCCGGGGGAAGGGGCGGGGAGCACGGGGGCCGACCGTCGCTGACTCGGGGTCAGGGCAGCGGCGGGGTCAGGGCAGCGGCGTCGGCGCGGCCAGGTAGGACTGGGTGCGGGTGACCCAGTAGTCGTAGTCGCTGGGCGTGCTCTGGTAGCTGCCCACCATCTCCGGCACCCCGTAGGTCCCGGAGCCGGTGCCCGCGCCGAACAGGATCGCCACGATCCCGTCCGCCGCCGCCTCGGGCAGGTGCGAGCCCCAGTTGACGGTGCTTCCGCTGACGGTCACCTTGGGGTCCGCGCCCGGGTTGCTGCTGTAGAAGGCGAGGTTGTTGCCGCTGCTGGTGAACGAGTCGCCGTAGAAGAAGGTGGCCGCCGAGTCCTCGTCCTGGTTGGCCGAGACGTCGTTCAGGGCCGGGAACGTGCCGCTGGCGTTCCAGTAGGTCGGGCTGGGCGTACGGGTGGTGTTGAGGTGGCCGGCCGGCAGCTGCCAGAGGACGGCCGGCAGGCCGAGCGACTGGCGGATGGTCTTCACATAGAGCAGGTAGTTGCTCCAGTGGGCGTCGTTCAGGTAGCGGATGTCACCGGCCGGATTGGGGTCGTTCAGGACGCCGAAGTCCTGCCCCCACTGGTCGAAGGCGACGAAGTCGGCGTCGTAGCCGATGCCCGCGGTCTTGATGAAGTTCGCCACCTGGGTCGCGACGTTGGCGACCGACTGCTGTCCGGCGGTCCAGCCCATGGTGTCGGTGTCCTTGAGGGCGTCACGGACCCCCCAGGTGTTGATCTGCCAGCCGACGAAGGCGGTGGGATCGTACTTCTTGATCGCGTAGTCGATCGCCTGCACCAGGCCGGTGAGGGTGTTGCCGAAGGCCGGGTCGCTGCCGCCGGCCAGCACCCCGGAGGAGTACGCGGCGCTGGTGGCGGCCGGGAACTGGTTGGCGTCGTTGTTGTGCGCGGCGGCGTAGTTCTGCTGCAGGTAGCCGAGCATGTCCGGCTCGATCACCCAGCCGACCGGCTTGCCCGGCGCGGCGGCCTGCGCGGCCTGGGCAGCCGACTTGAGCGCCTGGAAGTAGGTGGTCAGCCAGCTGGCGCTCTGCATGTTGGTGTAGTCGACGCTGGTGCCGTCGATGTTGCCGTTCATGCCGTAGTCGACCAGGACCGGCGTCATCCCGAACTGCTCGGAGTGGGTGACCATGGTGGTCGTAGTCGCGGCCCAGTTCCCGAAGTCGCCGCCGATCAGGTACTCGTAGCCGTAGTCCGGCAGCTTGCCGTGCGACTTGAGCGTGGTGAAGAAGGAGTCGACGGTGCTGCCGGGGGTGTAGACGGTGCCGATCGACAGGTAGCCGGGGTGCCAGGGGGCGGTCCCGCCGGTGCTGGTCGGGGTGGGCGTGGGGGTCGGCGTCGGAGTCGGGGTCGGTGTGGGCGTCGGCGTGGGGGTCTGGGTGGGCGGCGGGGTCGAGCCTCCGCCCGGTCCGGTGAGTACCACGTCGTCGGCGGTGTAGCTGCCCTGCCCGTACCAGCCGTGCAGGTAGACGGTGATCGACGTGGTCGTCGCCCCGGTCGTGAACGTCGTGGACAACTGCTGCCAACTCGTGGCCGAAGGCGTCCAGGTGGAGGTGCCGCCGGTGGCCCCGAGGTAGACGTAGGGGCCCTCGACGTACGCCGACAGGGTGTAGCTCGCATTGGGCTGCACCGCGACGGTCTGCGTGCACTGGGCGTCGAGCGAGGCGGTCGGCAGCGCGGAGAGCGCGTGTGCGCCGGCGTGCACCGGGGAGCCGACCACGGAGGCCGTGCCGGGGTCGCAGGTCCAGCCGGACAGGGTGCCGGTCTCGAAGCCCGGATTGGTGATCAGATTGGTGGTGGCGGCACTGGCGGTGCGCCCCAGAGCGGTGAATCCGAGCGGGACGAGGGCGACGGCGACGAGAGCGGCGACCGCTCGGTTCCTCTTGCGTCTGTGCACGGTGGGACCTCCTGGCGGGGCGTCTCGACGATCGGCGCGCACGACAGCGTCAGCTATGTACCTGACAAAGCGGGCGTTTCGAACGATGACGCAGACCTGTCGGCCCGTCAAGGGTCTAGACCACGGGTTGAGGTGCCGCTAGGGATCTCTTGAGGAAGACAGGCCGTCCTTGTCGCCGAAGCGCCGTCAGCCGCCGGTGCCGGTGGGCGCGCAGTGCGGGTGGCCCCAGCCCGCGCCGACCTTGGTGATCTGGTCGCCCTTGCCGTAGCCACGACCGCACCCCGGGCAGGTCCCCGGGTAGCGGGCGGAGATGGTCCGCGGGCCCCCGGACCCGGCTGGCTTCCTCGCCGCCCCCGACTCCTTCGCCGCCGTGCCGGAGTCGGACGCCGCGCCCGGGGACGCCGCTGACGTGCCCGTGCCGGAGGCCTTGCGCGCGCGGGCGGGGGCGGTGCGGGTCGGGTCGGGCGCGGGCAGGTCCGCGCCGGTGCCGGAGGCGGCCTGCTGGGTGCGGGCCGCGTCGCTGGCGGCCTTGTCGGCGATGGCGTTGAGGGGGTCGCCGTCCACCTGGTGCGCGGGCACGTACACAAAGGTCACGTCCCGGTCCGCCAGTAGCTCGTCGATCCGCTGGATCAGCTCGCGGTTGGCCACCGGCTTTCCGGCCGCGGTCTTCCAGCCGTTGCGCTTCCAGGCGTGCAGCCACTTGGTCGCGGCGTCGCGGGTGTAGGTGCTGTCGAGGCGCACCTCCAGCGGAACGGCCGGGTCCGTCACGGTCAGCAGCTGCTCAAGGGCGGTCAGCTCACCGATGTTGTTGGTGCTGTGCCCGAGCGGCCCCGCCCGCCAGAACTGGGGCGCCCCGGTGCTGTCCGCGACCACGAAAGCCCATGCCGCCGGACCAGGGTTGCCCTTGGCGGCGCCGTCACATGCTGCGATGACTCGTTCGACCATGCACTGAATCATGGCAGAGCATCACCGCAGGGTCCGACCACGGTCAGGGTCGCCAGAGGTCAGAGCCGCCAGATGGTCAGGGCCGCCAGATCCGCTCGGCGTAGGACAGGAAGTTCCGGCCCATGATCTTCTCGATCCGCTCCGAACCGTACCCGCGCTGTTCGAGCAGCCGGATCAGCTCGCGGAACTGGTCCACCCCGCGCAGGTCCACCACGAACGGGAAGGTGTCGCTGCGCTCCCCCGCCGCGCTGACGCCGGCCTGCTGGCGCAGTGCCACATGCTCGGCCAGGGTGGCCCGGTAGGCGTCCAGGTCGTCGATCGCGGTGACCGGGCCGTCCGTCCCGATCCCGACCTGGTCCTCGCCGCAGACGTTCACCGCGTGCACGATGTGCTCCACCACGTCGGCGGCGCTGGCATGGCCGCTGATGTTGAGGAAGGGCATGAAGTAGATCCCGACGAAGCCGCCGCGCGAGGCGACCAGGCGCAGTTCCTCGTCGGTCTTGTTGCGCGGCAGGTCGGCCAGCGCCCGGCAGCCGGTGTGGTTGATCGAGACCGGCTGCTCGGAGATCCGGGCGGCCTCCAGGCAGGTGTCCTCCCCGCTGTGGGAGAGGTCGACCATCAGCCGGCTGTCGTTCAGGCCCGCCACGACCTCCCGGCCGAAGGCGGTCAGACCCCGGTTCTCCGGCGCCATCGAGCCGTCGCCGATGTGGTTGGCCTGGTTGTAGGTGAGCTGGACCACGCGCACGCCGAGCCGGTCGAAGGTCGCGATCCGGCTCAGGTCGTCGCCGATCGCCACCGCGTTCTGGAAGCCGTAGACGACGCCGATCCGGCCCTGCTCCCGGGCCAGCCGCAGATCCGCCGCGGTGCGCACCTTGAGCAGCTCCGCGCCGTGGTCGCGGATGATCCCGTCCCAGACCTCGATCTCGTGCAGGGTGTGCTGGAACGGCTCCATGTCGCCCATGGTGTAGCCGAGGGTGATGTTCACCGCGGTCAGCCCGGAGGCCCGCGCGTCGGCCAGGGTACGGGCGTCGACGGTCAGTTCGTCGCTGTCCTGGACCAGCTTCCCGGCCGAGGCCGAGGACAGCTCCGCGTTGGGGTTGTCCAGCGTCCCCAGCGCGTTGATGATCATCATGTCGGTCGCGCCGCTCATCCCTCGGACCGCCCCTTCGCGTCGTGCTCGGCCTGGTAGTCGGCCCGCTCGAAGCGCCGGCCGCGCTTGACGGTGCATTCGATACTGCGCAGGTTGTCGATGTCGGCCAGCGGATCCCGGGCCAGCACGGCGAAGTTGGCGAGCTTGCCGCTCTCGACCGTGCCCATCGCCGCCTCCGCGCCCATGCTCATCGCGCCGACCAGGGTCGCGCTGCGGATCACCTGCTCGGCGGGGATGCCGCAGCGGCGGACCAGATAGGTCAGCTCGTCGAAGAGTGCCGGATAGGGGTGCTCGGGCTCGGTCTCGTAGTCGGTGCCGGTCGAGATCGGCACACCCGCCCGGTACGCCTGGGCGGTGAGCCGGGCGGAGAGGCCGTCCTGGAGCCTGGCCCTGGCCCGGCCCGCGTCGTCCTCGGCCTGCTCCTCCATCCAGACCCACATGCAGGCGGTGGCATCCAGGACGGTGCCGTGCTCCAGCATCGACTGGAACAGGGCTCCGAGTCGGGCGTCGTCGCCGCCCTCGGCGAACCGGGCGTAGTCGATCGGCGGTTTGTCCTTGTAGCTGGTCAGCGGCTGCTCCGCGGCCTCGTGGACCAGCAGGGTGACATGGGACACCGCGTCGACTCCGGCCGCGACGACCTCACCGGGGCCGGCCGGGAAGACCGCGCCGTGCGCCCACACCTGGATGCCCTGCCGCCGCGCCTCGGCGGCGATCGCGGCGACCAGGCTGCCGGGCAGGTCCGCGTAGACCTTGATCGCGGTGGCGTGCGTCCCCCGGGCCAGGGCGACCGCGAGCGACAGGTCGGTCTGCTCGGTCACCGCCTGCATCCAGGGCACCGTGCCGGGGATCTCGCCCTGCGACACCTGCCAGGTGCGCGGGTCGTCGAAGAAGTCGGGGCCCGCCATCAGCGCCGCGTAGTGGATGTCGGGCCCGGGGATCTCGCCGACCCTGGTTGCGCGGGCGAGGTCGCCCACCTGACGCAGGTCGTCGGCCATGTCCCGGATCGCGGTGACGCCGCTGTAGACGTGGCGGCGCAGCACGGACTCGGCCAGGGCCCGGTTCGGGGGCGTGGCCAGGTGCTGGTGCGAGTCGATCAGGCCGGGGACGACGAACCGTCCGCCCAGCTCGAAGACCTCGGCGCCGGGGACGTCGGGCACCTCCGCGTCCGGCCCCACCGTCCGGATGGTCTGCCCGGCGACCACGATCGTGGTCGCCGGGCGCGCGGGGCCGCCGGTGCCGTCGAGCAGGGTCGCGCCGCGGTAGACCGCGAGCGCGCCGGCCGCGGGGGCGGAAAAGGGAGTCGGAGCTCCGGTGTCGTCGTGGCCCATCGATTCCACCCCTCTGTTACAGTAGGCGTAACATCTGTTGTACTGGAAGCAACGATGCTACCGTACATCATCCGACGGACTGCGAGGAGGGATTCCAGGGATGTCGAGGCCGCCGAGTTCCGCAGTCGACAAGGCGCTGGATCTGATCGAGGCGGTGGCCAGGGCCGACCGCCCGCTGCGGCTGACCGAGCTGGCCGACGCGACCGGGCTGCACCGCGCCACCGCCTACCGGGTGCTGCTGGACCTGCTCCGCCGCGGCTGGGTGCTGCGGACCGGGGACCGCTATCTCCCGGGCGCCGCAGTGCTGCAGCTGTCCCGCAGGGCCGCGGCCAACTCCCTGGTCGCGCTGTGCCGTCCGGTGCTGGAGGCGCTCTGCGAGCGGACCGGGATGATGGTCAACCTTCAGGTGCTGGAGGCCGACCGGTCCCGGGTGATCGACGTGGTCCGTCCGCAGCGGCTGGAGATGATCACCGACCTGCTCGGCGAGGGCCTCCCGGTGCACCGCTTCGCCGGGCCGCTCGCCCTGGTCGCGCTCCTGCCCCCGCACGAGCGCGACCCCTATCTGCGGCTGGCCGAGGAGGCCGGCCATCCGCTGTCCGGGATCGAGGGCCTGCTCGCCGACCTGCTCCAGGTCGAGCGGACCGGCTTCGCCCTGGAGCACGGCCGCAACGAGAAGCCGGTGGCCTCGGTGAGCCGGGCGGTCGCCTCCGCGGACGGCGTCCCCATCTGCGCGCTCACCGTGGTCGGGCTCGACGCCGAGTTCGCCGAACCCCGGCTGCACCAACTGAAACAGCAACTCCAGGACGCGACAGCGGAGTTGCAGGACGCGCTCGGCGGTGGCGGATGAGCGGCGGCGTGCTGGTCCTCGACGGCGCGCAGACCCGGGCCGCGCTCGACCCGGGCCGAGTGCTGGCCACCGTCGGCGACGCGCTGGTGGCGGTCTCCCGCGGCCAGGTATCGGCCCCGCCGCGGATCGCGGCAGTGGCCCCGGCCGGGCTGCTCGGCGCCATGCCCGCACACGTCCCCGGGCTCGGCCTCGCCGCCAAGCTGGTATCGGTGTTCGCCGATCCGGCCCGCCCCGGCCGAAGTTCGCACCGCGGCGTGGTGGCGCTGTTCGACGAGCAGGACGGACGGCTGCTCGCGCTGATGGACGCCGAGGCGGTCACCGCCGTCCGCACCGCCGCGGTCGCCACCCGCGGCATGCTGGCGCTGGCCCGTCCACGGCCCTCCCGGATCGCCGTGGTCGGCGCCGGGGCCCAGGCCGCGGCCCAGGTCGCGCTGCTGGCCGCGGTGCGGCCCGACCTCCCGGTGGTCGTCGGCGCCCGGGATCTCCGCCGGGCCGAGGAGACAGCCGCTCGGCACCCGCACGCCACCGCGGACACCATCGAGGCGGCAGTACGCGGCTCCGAGGTCGTCCTCTGCTGCACCGGCGCCCGCACGCCGGTGGTCGAGGCGGGCTGGCTCGCCGAGGGCGCGCACATCAGCTCGGTCGGCGGCTCGTCCGGGCCCGAGCTGGGCCCGGACGTGGTCCGGGACGGCACGCTGTTCGTCGAGTGGGAGGGCGCGGTGTCGTGCGCTCCGCCTGCCGGAGCACACGAGTTGCAGGGCCTGTCGCCCGAGCGGGCCACCCTGCTCGGGGCGGTGCTCGACGGCCGACACCCGGGCCGCCGCGACACGTCCGAGCTGACCGTGTTCAAGTCCACCGGCCATGCCGCGCTCGACGTCGCAGCCGCCGCGGTGGTCCACGCCACCGCGCGCGAGCGGGGGTTGGGCAGCAGCGTCGATCTCTGAGCAGGTCCCTGTGCTCTTTCAGCCGATCGGGAGTCCGGCGTAGTTCTCCGCGAGTTCCGCCGACGCCTGCGGTGAGGCTGCGATCCGGTCCAACTGCGAGAGCTGCAGGCGGGTTTCGAACTCGCTCTGGTCCGGGTCGGTGTGCAGCATGGTGGTCATCGACCAGGAGAAGTGCTCGGCCCGCCACACCCGGCGCAGGCAGGTGTCCGAGTAGGCGTCCAGCAGCGCCGTCGAGCCGTCGGCGGCCTGCGCCGCGAACGCACGGGCCAGTACGACCACGTCGGAGGCGGCCAGGTTCAGCCCCTTCGCACCGGTCGGCGGGACGATGTGCGCCGCGTCGCCGGCCAGCAGCACCCGGCCCCAGCGCATCGGCTCGGTGACGAGGCTGCGCATCGGCAGCACGGCCTTCTGGGTCACCGGTCCGCGGTTCAGCGTCCAGCCGCCGTCCCGCGCGAAGCGGGCGTCCAACGCGAAGCGGGCGTCCAGTTCGTCCCAGATCCGCTGGTCGGGCCAGTCCGCCGGGTCGGTGCCGTTGGGCACCTGCAGGTAGAGCCGACTGACCGTGGGCGAGCGCATGCTGTGAAGGGCGAAGCCGCGCGGCGAGTGGGCGTAGATCAGCTCGTCGCTGGACGGCGGGACGTCGGCCAGCATGCCCAGCCAGGAGTAGGGGTAGACCTTCTCAAGGGTGCGCAGCACTCCGTCCGGCACCGCACGGCGGGTGACCCCGTAAAAGCCGTCGCAGCCGACCACCCAGTCGCAGACCAGGGTGCGGTCCCGGCCGCCGTGGGTGTAGTGGATCACCGGCCGCTCCTGGTGCGCGCCGGTGACCTGCCGCACCTCGGCGTCAAACAGCAGCGGCGGACCGTCGTGGAGCTGAAGCGCGATCAGGTCCTTGACCACTTCGGTCTGGGCGTAGACCCAGACCCGGCGGCCACCGGTCAGGGAGGGGAAGTCGATCCGGTGGCGGCGGCCGTCCCAGCGGAGTTCGACCCCGTCGTGCACCAGGCCCTCGCGCTCCAGCCGCGTGGCCGCTCCACAGCCGCGCAGTGCGTCGACGGTGCCCTGCTCCAGGATCCCGGCCCGCTGGCGCTGCTCGACATAGGCCCGGTCCCGGCTCTCCAGCACCACGCAGTCGACACCGGCCCGGTGCAGCAGCCGGGCCAGCAGCAGACCGGCGGGGCCGCCGCCGACGATGCCGACGGTGCTGCGGGCGGGGACGGCCTGGGCGGCGTGGTCGGCGGGGTCTGCGGGCTCTGCGGCACGGGTCATCGGTTGGTCCCCTCCTCGGCGAGGACGCGGTCGGCGACGGCGAAGGCACTGTTCGCGGCCGGGACGCCGCAGTAGATCGCGGACTGCAGCAGCACTTCGCCGATCTCCTCGGGGGAGAGTCCGTTGCGGCGCGCGGCGCGGACGTGCAGGGCCAGTTCGTCGAGGTGGCCCCGGGCGACCAGCGCGGTCAGCGTGATGCAGCTCCGGGTGCGGCGGTCCAGGCCGGGACGGGTCCAGATCTCTCCCCAGGCGTAACGGGTGATCAGATCCTGGAACGGCGCGGTGAATCCGGAGGCGCTCGCGACCGCGCGATCCACATGCGCGTCGCCGAGGACGGCGCGGCGGACGGCGGTGCCCGCGGCGTGGCCATCGGCGGCGGTGGTGCCGGTGCCGGTGCCCGTGGTAGCGGCGGCGGTCGTGCGGCTGCTGCCACCGGGCCCGTCCAGGTGGGTGAGCAGGGCGGCGAGGACCTGCTCCGGTTTCTCGGCCGGGGCGAGGTGGGCTGCGGTCGGGATCTCGACCAGGGCGGCGCCGGGGATGCCGTCGGCGAGCTCCCGGGCGTGCGCGGGCGGAGTCGCCAGGTCCTGGCGTCCGGCCACGACGAGGGAGTTCGTTTGGATCTTCGACAGCTCGTCCCGCAGGTCGAACCCGGCCAGAGCGTCACAGCAGGCGGCGTAGCCGACGGGGTCGGCGGTGCGGTGATCCTGAACCAGCGCAGCTCCGAGGGGCGTCCCGGCGAAGCCGCCGCCGGAACCGGGAGCCGCCCCCACGGTGAACCAGCGGGTCGGGGCGGTGTCCGCCAGGGCGTCGAGGCCGTCGGCGCGGACTGCGGTGGCGCGGTCGCGCCAGGCTGCCGGGTCGCCGAAGCGGGCGGAGGAGCAGACAACGGCCAGCGAGCAGACCCGGTCCGGGTGGTGCAGCGCCAGCCAGGTGCCGACGGCGCCGCCGAGCGAGATTCCGGCGTAGTCGAAGCGCTCGACGCCGAGTTGGTCGGCGAGCGCCAGCACGAGTCCGCCGAGGTCCGCGACCGTGGTGCGGCCCGGAGCGGGGTCCGGGAGGACGGATGCGGGTGTGCCGCCGTGACCGGGCAGGTCCCAGCGGATCACCCTCCTGCTCCGGGCCAGGGCCGGAACCAGCCCGTCCCAGACCCGCAGGCTGGTCCCCAGGGAGGGCCCGAGCAGCAGCGGGGCCGCGTCAAGCGGGCCGTCAATGCGGTGATGCAACGTCATGTCCACTCCTTGGCACGGCGGGTGAGCGCCCGATCGGTAAGGGCGGCAGCCGCCCCGAGATAGCGCCCGGGGTCGAGCAACTCGCGCAACTCGCCGACGGCGAGTCCCCCAGCGCACGGCCGGAAGCCACGGCCTCCGGCCCCGGCCCCGGCCCCGGCTCCGGCTCCAGCTCCGGCCTCGGCTCCGGCCCCGGCCCCACCTCCGAGCAAGTCGGCCAACGCGGGCTCGGCAGTGAGGGCCTGTTCCAGCGGGACACTGGCCGCCGCCGCGGCCCCCGCGGCTCGGGTCAGTACCCGCCGCGCCTCCTGACGCCCCAGCAGCGGCTCCAACGCCGTGACCAAACGCTCGGAGACGACCAAACCCTCGGTGAGATCGAGGTTCGCCCGCATCCGGCGGTCCCGCACCCGCAGACCCGCGACGAGTTCCGCCGCGTCCCGTGCGGCCCCGCCGGTCAGGCGCAGTGCCTGCCGCAGTGGCTGCCACTCGGCGTGCCAGGCTCCGGCCGGACGCTCGTCCTCGGCCACCATCGAGGCCAGCAGGACCGCTGCGAGCTGCGGCAACTGCCTCGCTGCCGCGGCGATCAGGGTGGCCAGGACCGGGTTGGCCTTGTGCGGCATCGCCGACGAACCACCGCCGCCACCGCTCCCCCCAACCCCACCACCCCCGCCCTCCGCCAACTCCGCAATCTCAGTGCGGGCGAGCAGCAGCACATCTGCGGCGATCTTCCCCAGCGCACCCCCAGCCAGGGCCAGCGCAGCGCCCAGGTCGGCGACCGGGGTGCGCAGCACATGCCACGGCAGCAGCGCTTCGGACAGCCCTACCTCGGCGGCGAACCGTGCGGACAGCGGCAGCGCCTCCTCCCCGAACGCAGCCAATGTTCCTGCCGCACCTCCGAGTTGAGCGGGCAGAACGACCCTGGCGAGCCGGTCCCGGGCGTCCAGGACCAGTTGGCGCCAGCCGGCCGCCTTGAGCCCGAAGGTGGTGGGGACCGCGTGCTGGGTGAGGGTGCGCCCCGGCATCGGGGTGTCCCGGTGTTCGGCGGCGAGCCGGGCCAGCGCCGCCGCCGTCCGGTCGAGGTCGGCGAGGATCAGCACCCGGGCGCGTCCGGCCAGCAGCATCAGCGCGGTGTCCAGGATGTCCTGGCTGGTCGCGCCCCGGTGCACCTGGTCGGCCGCAGCGTCACCGCCGCTGCCGCGCCGTACCTGCGCGGTGAGGTCGGCGACCAGCGGGATCACCGGGTTGCCGCCCTCCCAGGCGCGCAGCGCCAGCGAGCGGACGTCGTAGCGCTCGGCCCGCGCCGCCGCGGTGACCGCGACGGCGGCCTCGGCCGGGACCAGGCCCAGCCCGGCCTGAGCGCGGGTCAACGCGGCCTCGGCGTCCAGCAGCACCTGGAGCAGTGCACGGTCGCCGGTGGCCGCCTCGACGGCCGAACCGGCCCAACCGGGCGTGAGCAGCCCGAGATCCTCGGACGGCAGTTCGGAGAGCGACTCAGGCGGATTCTCATCGGAACTCAAGGAAGACCGTCTCCTCATCGGCTCCGCCCTGGAGCCTGAGATCGAAGCGATAGCGGCCCGCGCGTTCCTCCACCGCGAGCAGCGTGGCGCGCCGCTCCGCCGGGAGCGAGCTGAGCAGGGCATCGTCGGCGACCACGCCGGAGGCCGTTCCCGGCAGGTACACCCGGGTCTGCAACTGGTGCAGCAGACCGCGTGCGAACAGCACCACCGCCAGGTACGGGGCATCGTCGGCCGGGGGCAGGGTGCGCAGCACATAGCGCCCGTCGGCGTCGGTGGGGACCCGGCCGAAGCCGGTGAAGTCCACCCCGTCACGACCGAGCACCGCGCCGGTCACCGGGTCGCGGCGGAGCGATCCGGGCGCTCCGGCCCGTGAACCGTCCGGACCGGCCTGCCAGAACTCCAGCAGCGCGTCCGGGATCGGCTCCCCCGCACCGTCCAGCACCCGTCCGTGCACGGTGACGGTCCGGGGGTCCCCGGTCGGCGCGACCTCGCCGCCGCCCGCGAACGGGAGGGCGTAGCCGTAGAAGGGGCCGATGGTCTGCGCCGGTGTGGCGTCGAGCCGGACCGGCCCGGGGGAGGTGGTCATAGGGGTAACGGTCACGAGGCCTGCTCCTCCTCTGCTGCACTGTCCGGCTCGGTCCAGGTGGCCGACGGGCCGTCGAGGACGATGTCGAAGCTGTAGCCGAGGGACCACTCCGGCTGGGAGAGGTCGTGGACGTACGCGGCGACCAGCCGTTCCCTCGCCGCCGGGTCGGTGACCGACTGCAGGATCGGGTCGTAGCGGAACAGCGGGTCGCCCGGGAAGTACATCTGGGTGATCAGCCGCTGGGTGAAGGCGGTTCCGAACAGCGAGAAGTGGATGTGCGCGGGCCGCCAGGCGTTGCGGTGGTTCCGCCACGGGTACGCGCCCGGCTTGATCGTGGTGAACCGGTAGCCGCCCTGATTATCCGTCAGGGTGCGTCCCACGCCGGTGAAATGGGGGTCAAGCGGGGCCGGGTGCTGGTCCCGCTGGTGCGCGTACCGGCCGGAGGCGTTGGCCTGCCAGATCTCCACGAGCTGGCCCCGCACCGGACGGCCGTGCCGGTCCAGCACCCGCCCGGTGACGGTGATCCGCTCGCCCTGCGGCTCGCCCTGGTGCTGCCGGGTGAGGTCGCTGTCCAGGTCGGTGACGTCGGTGCGGCCGAAGACCGGGCCGGTCAGCTCGACCGCCTCGGGGTCCCGCAGCGCCACCAGCGGCTGCCGCGGATGCCTCAACGCGCTGCTCCGGTAGGGGGTGTAGGAGCGCGAGGGGTGCACCCGACCGCCGCCGGGCACGCCTGCGGCTGTGGTCTCCGCCTCCGCCGCCACTGCTGCTGCCGCAGCCGCCGCCGCGATCTCCGCGTCGATGGCGCCCTGGTCCGGAACCGCGTCCGTCGCACTCATCGCGCCTCCAGGACTCTGGCCGCAGTACGGGCCCGCAGCTCCTCCGCGCTGACGCCGGGGGCGAGTTCGACCAACCGCAACCCGCCCTCGCCGCCGTCCCCATCGGTGGCGTCGCCCTCCCCCATGACGTCGAGCACGCCCAGGTCGGTGATGATCCGGTGGACGCAGGCCCGCCCGGTGAGCGGCAGCGAGCACTCCTCCAGGATCTTCGGGCTGCCGTCCCGCGCGGTGTGCTCCATCAGCACGATCACCCGGCGGGCGCCGTGCACCAGGTCCATCGCACCGCCCATGCCCTTGACCGTCCGGCCGGGGACCATCCAGTTGGCCAGGTCGCCGCGTGCGGAGACCTGCATCGCACCGAGCACGGCGGCGTCGATGTGGCCGCCGCGGATCATCCCGAACGAGGCGGCCGAGTCGAAGAAGGATGCGCCGGGGTTGACCGTGACCGTCTCCTTCCCGGCGTTGATCAGATCCGGGTCAAGCTCGGCCTCGGTCGGGTAGGGGCCGACGCCGAGGATGCCGTTCTCCGAGTGAAGTACCACATCAACGCCCGGGGGAAGGAAGTTGGGGATCAGCGTCGGCAGTCCTATGCCGAGGTTGACATACGAGCCGTCGGTCAGCTCGCGGGCCGCACGCGCGGCCATCTGGTTGCGGGTCCAGGGCATCAGCCGGTCACCGTCCGCTTCTCCACGCCCTTGTCCACGGCCTGACTTGGGGTCAGTTCGACCACGCGCTGCACGAAGACGCCGGGGATGTGCACCTGGTCGGGGTCGATCTCGCCGGGCTCGACCAACTGCTCGACCTCGGCGACGGTGATCCGCCCGGCCGCCGCGGCGAGCGGGTTGAAGTTGCGGGCGGCCCGGTGCAGCACCAGGTTCCCGTGCCGGTCGCCGCGGGCCGCACGGATCAGGGCGTAGTCGGTGGTGATGCCGCGCTCCAGGACGTGGTCACGCCCGTCGTAGCGGCGCACCTCCTTGGCCGGGGACGCCACCGCGACCGTGCCGTCCGGGTGGTAGCGCCAGGGCAGCCCGCCCTCGGCGACCAGCGTGCCGACCCCGGCCGGGGTGAAGAACGCGGGGATTCCGGCGCCTCCGGCACGCAGTCGCTCGGCCAGCGTGCCCTGCGGGGTCAGCTCCAACTCCAGCTCCCCGGACAGGTACTGGCGGGCGAACTCGCGGTTTTCACCGACGTACGAGCCGGTGACCCGGGCGATGCGTCCGGCCGCGAGCAGGATGCCGAGGCCGCCGCCGTCCACGCCGCAGTTGTTGGAGACCACGCCGAGCCGGCTCGCGCCCTGCCGGAACAGGGCCTCGATCAGCACCTCGGGCACGCCGCTGAGGCCGAAGCCGCCGACCGCCAGCGACGATCCGTCGCCGATGTCGGCGACGGCCTCGTCGGCCGAGCTGACCACCTTGTCCATGGGTTGTCGTCCCATCGGTTCGCCTGGTGAACTAATGTTCACAATGAATGTCGGCAGAGTCTCCGTCCCGGATCTCCGCTTGTCAACGCCCGGCGACCCGGCGACAGCCCGGTACGGTTCCTCCCAGCACACAGACAGAGAGCGATGCCCCAGATGCCGCCCACCTCCGCCGACGCGTCGGTCGGCCCGCTGGACCGCGGGCTGGCAGTGCTGCGCGCACTCGCCCACGCCCCCGGCGGACGGATGCGGGCCAGTGACCTGGCTCGCGCCACCGGCCTGGCCCGCTCCCCGGTAGACCGGATCGCCACCACCCTGGTCCGCCTCGGCTACCTGCGCGAGGAGGACCGCGAGCTGGTGCTCGCGCCCCGGCTGATCCGGCTGGGCAGCGCCTACCTGCGCAGCAGCGGCCTCCCCGGCGCGCTGGCCGGGCATACCGTCCTACTGGCCGACGAGCTGGACGAGTCGGTGTCGCTCGCCGTCCCCGACCGGGACGCGGTCCGCTTCGTCACCCAGGCCACCCGCCGCCGCGCCCTGTCCGTGTCCTTCCGGATCGGCGACGCGCTGCCGGCCGAACGCTGCGCACCCGGTGCGATCTTCGCCTCCGGCTGGGACGGCGAGCAGTGGGCCGCCTGGTCGGCCCGGCACCGGGCCGACCCCGAGGACGCCGGGTTCCCGGCCGTACCGGGACGGCGACCCGGCGGGGCGGGCGGGTCAGACGGGTCCGGCCAGGAGAGCGCGGACGGCGGGGACCGTATCGGGGGGGAGTTCCCGCGCCGTGCCGCCGAGGCCGCCGAGCGGGGCTGGGCTGTGGACGACCAGCTGATCGAACCGGGCCTGGTCGCCGTCGCGGTCCCGGTTCGCGACCGGGCCGGGCGGCTGCTCGCCGCGCTCAGCGCGGTCAGCCACACCAGCCGCCATTCGGCCGACTCGCTACGCGACTACGCCCTGCCCGCACTGCTGCGGACTGCGGAGCGGATGACGGAGGCCCTGGCCGAGGAGACGGCTGCGCCGCCGTCGGAGCGGGACGGGACGACGGCCGCGCCGACCCTGTCGCAGGACCCCTCGCGGGACACCTCGCTGGACCCCAAGCGCGAGCTCGGCCCCGAGTACCTGCAGTCGCTGGCCCGTGGCCTGGCCGTGCTCGCCGCGCTCGGCGACCTGCCCGGCGGGATGACCCTGTCCGCCGTGGCCCAGGCCACCGCGCTGCCCCGGGCCACCGCCCGGCGCTCGCTGCTGACGCTGCAACAACTCGGCTACGTCACCGCCGACGAGCGGCTGTTCAGCCCGCTGCCGCAGGTGCTCGACCTCGGTTACCCGCTGCTCTCCGCGCTCCCGCTCGGCGAACTGGCGCAGCCGCATCTCGCCGCGCTGGTCCGCCGGGTGCACGACTCCGCCTCGGTCGCCGTCCTGGACCGGGACGACATCCGCTACGTCGGGCGGGTCGCGGCCGGGCGGATCATGAGCGTCAGCATCGCCGTGGGCACCCGCTTCCCCGCGCACGCCACCGCGATGGGCCGGGTGCTGCTGGCCGGCCTGTCTGCCTCCGAACGCCAGGCCTGGCTGGAACGGGCCGAGTTGAAGCAGCTGACCGACGCCACTGTCACCGACCGGGCCCAGCTCGCGGCCGAACTCGACCGGACCGCCCGGGACGGGTTCGCCCTGGTCGACCAGGAGTTGGAGGAGGGCCTGCGCTCAATCGCGGTCCCACTCCACGGACGGGACGGACGGGTGCTCGCCGCGGCGAACGTCTCGCTGCACGCGGGGCGGACCTCGCTCCAGGAGGCCAGGGAGACGATCCTCCCCGCCCTGCGCGAGGCCGCGGCGGCGATCACCGCCGACATCGCCCTGGTCTCCGACAGTTCACCACTCGCCCTGGACTGACATGCCGTCAATCCACTGACACAGGAGCTGTTGTCCCGCCGCGGCGGGTCAGCAGCAGCCGCGCAGCGCGCCGTAGCGGCGGAGGGTGGCGCGGGTTCCGCTGCGCAGCCGGGGGCGGGAGGTGATGAAGTCCCGGGCCGCCGACCCAGCGCTATCGCGCGCCAGGCAGGCCATCGCGGTGATCCCGGGACGCCACAACAGCCCGTGTGGGAGCGCGAGTTGACTGGTCATCAGGGCCTGCTTGTACTCCTGGTCGCCCTCGCCCAGATCGACGGTGGCGATGCCCAGATCCGCTGCTGACTCGATGATCCGACCGAGCAGGACGGTGCCCGGCGAGTGGGCCGCGTGCCGCTGGTTGTAGCCGGTGACGCAGCAGGCCATCGTGTTCTGCGAGCGCAGGGTGAGCGCGACGGCGGCCGGTTCGTCGCCCAGGTAGAGGACCGAGACCGCACCGGTGCAGCCCGGCGACCGCAGTTCGGCCAGCGACCGGGCGAGGTCGGCGCCGCGCGCGGCGGCCAGCGGGTCGGTCCAGCCGCTGGCCCGGTACTGGGCGTTCTTCCAGTGCAGCATGACCTCCAGGAGCCGTGGGTCCCGCTCCTCGAAGACGTAGCGCACCGGGGCGTCGTCGTCCCGGGCGAGGCGGCGCTCGTGCTTGCGCACGGTGCGCAGCGAGGCGGGGGCGTGTCGGCGCAGGTGGGCCAGATGGGCCTGGTAACCGGCACTGAGGTCGATCACGGGGTTGGGCGCGTGGCCGAGCAGCCGGGTTCCGGGCGGCGGCGGCCCGGTCAGCGGTCCGGCTCCGGGGTCGGCCTGGACCAGCCGCCACACCGCGAGACCACAGGCCCTGAGCAGCTGGTGGCAGTCCGGCACGGGCAAGCCCGGTTCGATGGGCAGCCCGCCCACGTCCGTGAAGCCCTTGCCGATGACCTCGCCGACGACGCCGCGGCGTCCGCGCGGCTCGAACGCCAGCCATCCGTGCAGGTCACCATCCCTCAGCACGGCGATCCTGGCCTCGGGCCTGACCCGACCGACCGCCGTGGCGAAGTCGGGCGACAGCACCGGGTGGACCGGACGGCCGCCCTCGGCCAGCGCGCGGCGCCAACGCGCGGCCTCGGCCTCACCGAGCGCGGAAGCGGGCAGCAGCTCGACATCCATCACTGCGCCCTCCTCTCGCTTCGGCTTCGGCTTCGGCCACAGGCTTTCCCGGCCGCAGGCTCCCGGCCCGCACCGACCGCTGCCACCAGGTTTCCACCTACCCGCCCCACGCGCGTCCCGGGACCTCTGGCTGATCCACGTGCGAGCGTCCGCGCAACTGCGCAGAGGCCCGTCACAGGGCGACGTCGACCGGCGGGAGATCGCCCAGCTCCGCCTTGGACAGGTCGACCAGTACGCTGCCGCCCACGTAGCTGACCGTACCGATCGGGACAGCCACGGTCTTCTTTCCCCACAGGTGCCCCTCCTGCAGGAGAACGTGGGTGACCCCGTGGTCCCTGGGGTCGATCACCAGACCCTGGACCCGGCCGATCTCGCCGTCGGTGGCCTCGACCCGCTCGCCCCTGCGGATCTGCACCTCGCCGCTGGGCACCCGGTCGTACGTCGTCGCCCGCGGACCGCCGGGGGCCGCGGCGACTCCCGGGGCGCCCATCCCGATCGCCCCGGTCACTGCACCCGGGCCCAGGCCGTAGTACGGCCACACGATGATCTGTTCCGGACCGTAGCCGAGGTGCTCCTCACCGGCGGGCAGGAAGCCGGTCTCCTCGGCCGGTTCCAGCGCCTCGAACGCGATCCGGTCGCAGCGCAGCCGCAGCTCCCCGGCGCCGTCCCAGTGGCTGCCGTGGCCCGCGCGGTCCGCACCGCCCCCGCGGCCCGCGCCGGTTTCGTCCACCAGTTCGACTGGCACCAGTCGGCGCGTGCCGTGGCCGGGGTCGACCACCAGGTGGGTGAGCCGGCCCGCCACCGGGTCGACCACCACCCGGTCCATCCGCCCGCACGGGCCGTCCGTGCAGCGGACCTCGGCCCCGATGGCGTACCGCGTCTCCGCTCCGGTGTCGCTCATGCGCCCGTCCTTCCTGCTCAGGTCACTACCGCCCGCATAGTTCGCCTTCCCTCTCACCAGCCTCCGACACGCACGCCCGGACGTAACCTGGAACGACGGACCGACGAACCAAGAACGACGGCACCACAGGTGACCGCCTCCGTACAGGAGGGACCGCGTCCATGAACGACCACAGCCCCGACCCCGGGCAGAGCCCCGGGACACCTTCCGAGCAGCGGCCCGACCCGCCGCGCACACCCGTCCGAAACAGCAGTTCCAGGGCGCTGATCCTCGGCGCGGTCCACAGCGGGGGCATGGCCGAGCTGACCCGCATCCTGCTGCACGCCCGCGGTGGCGACCAGGCCGCCGCCGACACGACCATCGGCGAGCTGGTGCGCGCTCTGCCGGACACCGGCTGGCTCGCCGCGTACGACCTGCTGCACTACGCCGACGTCCCGGAGGGCACCCGGGTCGGCGACCTCACCCCGATGCAGCGCGGCGCACTGTCCAACGCCCTGTCCCGACGGGACGGCCTCCGCACCGCCGGAAGGACCGCCGACTGACGCCACAGCCCAGCGGCCCGGCCCGGCTCGGCGCCCCGGCTCAGGGGCTGGACGTCCCGGTCGGGCTCGCGGCGGACGACGGAGCTGACGGTGCAGACGGAGCCGACGACGCCGACGACGTCGGCTCCGGGTTGCCCGCGAAGCCGGGCAGGGTGTCCAGGGCTCGCTGGTCCGCCAGGGCGATGGCGAGGTCGCCCGCCGCCGTGGGGTGCAGCGGCGCCTGGTCCGCCGTGTTCTGGACGTACGGCTGGTCGCTGCACAGCTGGTGGCCGGTGAAGTCCGGCATGGCGGAGGCGAAGTGGAAGGTCTGCGCGCCCTGCTGGAGCACGGTGTTGACGTCGGCCAGGCGCGAGCGCAGCACCGCTGTCTTCGCTGTGGTCAGCCCCTCCTTCTTCAGGCAGTCGGTGTTCGGCCCGAACGGCTCGTAGTAAGCGTTCACCAACACCGCCGGGTGCCGCGGCAGCGTGGCGAGCTGCTGCAGCAGGTCGTAGTAGTTCTGGGTGAAGGTCGCCAGCTGCTCCTGGAAGTAGGCGGTCGAGGCCTTGTCGTCGCAGACCGGGGCCGCGGCGCACAGGCCGGTCAACACCGACCAGTTCATGTCATTGGCGCCGATGCTCACGATGTACGCGGCGGCGCCGGTCGCCCGCTGGGCCACCGCGAGCTGCGGCGCGGCCACCTGGCTCCCCCGGATCTGCACGCCCACGATCCCGTCGCCGATGGTCGCCCCCTGGCAGGCCAGGTTCAGCACGTTCCAGCCGTTGACCGCGGCCAGGTCGGCGGCGTACGAGTCCGCGCTGCGCCCGCAGGCCTTGTCCAGCGCGGTGGCGTGGGCGACCGGGCGGTTGCCGAGGCCCGCCGCCGTGGAGTCGCCCAGGACCACCACTTTCACCCCGGACAGGGCCGGTCCCTTCTCGGTCGGCACCGGCTCCGCGAGGGTGCGTCCGACCAGGTCGTCGATGCTCCGGACCTGCCGCAGCGCCCGCGGCGTGCTGGAGGCCAGCAGGTAGACGCCGACGGCGTTGACCGCGCAGACGCCGACCACCCCCACCGCGAGCAGCTTCAGCACGGTGCGGCCGTGCGCCCGGCGCACTCCGGCGGCGGCGATCACGATCACCGCCGCGCAGCCGGCCGCGATCACCGTCTCCCAGACGCAGTACCGGATCCAGCCGGAGGCCAGCTGCCGACTGACCGTCAGTTCGAGACTGTCCCGGCCGCCCGCCCCCACCATCTGGTTCACCTGGGAGTCGATGGTGATCTGAGCCAGTTTCAGCCGCGGCCGGATCGGCCCGTCGAAGCGCGGCCTGGTCGGCATCGCCTGCCCGAACAGGTCCAACTCCCCCGGCCCGGACAGGCTCAGATCCGGCTGCACCGCGCCGACCTGGATACTCTGCCCGGCCGCTGAGACCGACTGCACCGGGGTGATCCGCACCGCGAGCCAGATCGACACCGCGCAGAGCAGCGCCAGCAGGACCACCCCGACCAGCCCGACCCGGCCCCACCGCAGCCCGCGTGCCCACCCCCGGCTCGACCCTCGCCCCCACCACGACGACACCCGCATCCGTCTCCTCACCGGCCCGCGCACCTCGCGCACCTGCCCCGGGGCCCCTACCCCGATTCGCCGGGCCGCTCTCGTCCGGTGCCGCCGGACGGGTGTCGGTGCGTGCGCTGTCCGGAGCGGTTCAGCTCTTCGGCGGGGTGCTCAGCCAGGCGCGGTACGCGGCGAGGGTGTCCGGGCACAGCACCTGGACCGCGATCTGCTCCACCGCGGCCTCGTCCCCGGCCGAGTAGCCGTCGGACTTCAGCGCCGAGTAGGCGGCGTCCGGCTTTCCGGACCGCAGCGTGCCGCAGGCGGCGTCCCCGTCGTCGGCGATCTGGGTGTCGGAACGCGAGGTGTGCTTGCCCGGGAGCGGCGCCAGCGCGGCACGCACCTGGGTGACGAACGAGGACTCCTTCGCGCTCAAGGAGCGCTTCGGCACCGCGCCGTCGCTGCCCGAACAACCGACCAATACGGCAACACAGGCCCCCAGCAACGCAGTTGCCCACACAACCTGCCCGCTCCTGTACCCGACCATGCTTCCCCCTGAACTCGTCCGTCTTCGCCATCGGCGCCAACCGCCGAAGGCTACCGCTTCCGAATCAACCACAGGGGCACGGGGCTTCGCGGGTCAGCGGTCCCGGTCCCGGAGCAGGGTCCCTGCCTGTTCCTCCAGCAAGGCGACCGCCAGGAGTTCGCCGTCTGCTGGGCCGTAGCGGGTCAGGGCGGCGTGGTGGAGGGCGCGGACTGCCTCGGTGATGGTGTGCGGGGTGCCGAGGTCGCGGGCCAGGGCGGTGGTGGTCGCGAGTTGCTCGTGGATGTGGTCGAGGCCGAACGAGGCCAGGTAGTCCCCGGCGAACAGCGACGGCAGGTCGCGGTGGATGAAGGCGCTGCTCGCCGCGCTGTCGGCGAGGGTGCGGCGGAGTACGCCGGGGTCGATCCCGGCCCGCTGGCCGAGCAGCAGGGCCTCGGCGGTGGCCGCCGCCTGGCCGAACCACAGCAGGTTGACCAGCAGCTTGGCGGTGTAGCCGGTGCCGGGGCCGCCGAGGTGGGCGATCCGGTCCGGGTCGGCGACCGCCGACAGCAGCGGCCGGAGCCGTTCCAGCAGTGCGGCGTCCCCGCCGACGAACAGCCGCAGCGTGCCCGCCGCCGCGTCGTCGGGGCCGCCGCCGATCGGCGCTTCGAGGACCTCGACGCCCCGGGTCAGCGCCCGTTCCCGGATCGGCGCCGCCGCGCCGGGCGCGTTGCTGGACATGTCGATCCAGACCGCGCCCGCGCCCAGCGCGTCCAGGACCGCGTCGTCCATCACCTCCGCGACCTCGGCGGCGCCGGGCAGCACGGTGATCAGCACGTCCGCGGCCCCGGCGGTCTCCGCCGCCGAGGAGCGCCAGTCCGCGCCGCTGCGACGTGCGGCCCGTTCACGCTCGGGTCGCACGTCGCAGGCGGTCACCGGGTAGCCGGCGCTCACGAGGTTGGCGCAGATGGGCGTACCCATCCGGCCGGTTCCGACCAGTCCGATCCGCAGCACCAGCGGATCGTAGGCCCTACGGGGTCAGTTCGGCGACCCTGGTGTAGCCGTCCTGGGTGGCCGTCACCACCAGCCGGACCTGACTGGTGGTCACCCCGGCGGCGAACGGGATCCAGCGGGACAGCGCTGTGTTGCCGGAGACGTCCGCCTGGGTCACCCACTGGCTGCCGTCCCAGGTCTGCACGGTGAAGGCGGTGGGGACGCCGTCGGAGATCGAGGCGAACCCCACCCCGTGCAGCGTCACCGCCGTCGGCGTGCTGACGGTGAGGGTGTCCGGGTACTGGCCGAAGGTGTCGTCGTTCCAGAAGGTCGCGAGGTTCCCGTCGATCGCGTTGCCCGCGAGATAGGTACGGGTCGCGCCGTCGACCACGTTGGGTGCGTGCTCACTCGACGCGCTCGCGGTGGTGCCCGCGGGCCAGCGCCCGAAGACCGACACCTGGACCGTCTGCTTCGCCACCGTCCCGTCCGGCGCCTTCACCGTCACCGTGACCGGGTACGCCCCGCCCGCGGTGCCGCTCGGCACGGTCACCCGCAGCGTCGCGTGGACGTCCGTGGTGGCCGGGGTGAGCGGGACGGACGCCGGGTTCGACGTCGCCGACCAGCCGGCCGGCAGGGTGGCGCCGACCACGGCCGAGCCGCCGCCGGTGGACCGGCCCTCGACCACGGCGGCGAGGTCGCCGCTGCCGCCCGCGGTGATCGGGCCCGGCTGGGCCACCGTCACCGACACCCGGCTGAAGGACGTCTTCGGCGGGGTGACCGTGAAGGTGTAGTCGCCGGAGCCCGCGGTCAGCGTCAGCGTGTCGTCGGTCGCCGGGCCGGTGGTGAGACCGGGGTCGGACTGCTGCCGGTGCCCGGCCGCGTAGACGGTCCGGCCGCCCTCGCGGACGGTGGACTGCGCGCCGCCGAGCAGCGGCAGCCGGATCGTCGCGGTCGCGCCGACCGGGACCACCGCGTGGTAGGTCAGCGTGGACCCGTCGCGCTGCCAGGAGCTGACGACCGTGCCGCGCGCCGTCTGCTGCTTCCCCGAGGCCGAGGTCAGGTCGCCGACCACGCTGGGCGCCAGGGTCAGCGTCCGGTAGCCGGAGCCGGAGCTCCCCGGCTGGATGCCGGCCAGTTGCTGGTAGAACCACTGGCCGATCGAGCCGCCGAGGCCGATGTGGTCCTTGGAGGAGGTCCCGTCCGGAGCCGAGGAGTTGGGCCACTTCTCCCAGATGGTGCCGGGGCCCTGGCTGACCATGTAGCCGAAGCTCGGGTAGTCGGTGCGCTCGGCGACGGCCAGCGCGACGTCGTCGCGCCCGGTCAGGCCGAGCGCCTGGAACACCAGCGTGGTGCCGACGAAGCCGGTGGTGAGGTGGTCGTCGTGGGCGGTGATGTCCTGCACCAGCCGGTCCGCGGTGGTCTGCTGGTGACCGGCCGGGACCAGCCCGAACACCAGCGGCATCGCGTAGGACAGCTGCGTCCCGGTGCCGAACACGCCGGTGTCGGCGTTGAAGTAGCGCTTGGTGAACCCGGCGGCGATCTGCGCCGCCAGCGCGCTGTAGTGCTGCGCGTCGGCCTTGTTGCCGATCACCGCGGCCATCTTCGCGAGCAGGGTGGTGTCCAGGTAGGAGTAGCCGGTCTGGAAGTAGTCGTGCGGGGTGCTGACCGAGGCGACCCAGTCATCGCCCCAGGAGGTCGGCGAGTTCACCACGATGTGGTCGGCGTCGCTGATCGTGCCCAGGTAGTCCACCCACGCCTTGACGTGCGCGTAGTTGGCGGTGATCGGCGCGGTGCTGCCGTACTGGGTGTAGCTGTCCCAGATGATCTGCGGATACGCGGTGCCCCAGGCCGGGTCGGTGGCCCAGGAGCTCTGGCCGCCGTTGGCCGGCGCCACCGAGGGGATGCTGCCGTCCGGGTTGATGCTGGTCGCCACGTCGCCGAGCCACTTGGTGTAGAACGACTGCATGTCGTAGTTGCTCATCGCCTCGATGTCGGAGTCCGCGGCGTCGCCGAGCCAGCCGTGCTTCTCCCGGGTCGGGCAGTCCAGCGGGATCGACTGCAGGTCGTTCAGCTGGGTCTGCGCGACGGCGGCCTGGATCGAGTTCAGCAGCGGGTTGGAGCTGCTGAACTGCCCGGTGGTGGCCACGTCGGTGTGCTCGACCTGGGCGGTGACGGTCACCTCGGCGTCGTCCGGCAGGCCGGTCAGCTCGGCGTAGCGGAAGCCGGAGTAGTTGAAGTGCGGCGCGTAGCTCTCGGTCCCTGAGCCGCTGAAGGTGTAGTGGTCGGTCTGCCGGGGCGGGTCGCTCGCCGAGAAGCTGATGTTGGCGGTGGAGACCTCCCCGGACGGGTCGAGGATCTCGCCCTTCTTGATGTCCACCGTGGTCCCGGACGGCTGGGCCGCGGTGACGGTCACCCAGCCGGTGACGTCCTTGCCGAAGTCGTAGACCCGCTTGCCCGCGGCCGGGCGGGTCTCCTTGACCGGGGTGAGCGTCTGCACCACCTCGGTCGGCGGGGTGCTGTCGACCTGCAGCCGGGTCACCCCGGAGTAGCCGATCGCCGGATGCGCACCGTAGACGCCGAGTTCGGCCAGCCGGAAGGTGCAGCTGCTGCCGATGCAGCGCAGCACGGTCGCGGTGACCCGGACGTAGCGGCCGGTGGCGTCGGTGTCCAGGACCACCGGTGCGGTGCCCGGCGACGGCTGGTCGGCGCCGGTGCGGTCGGCGACCGTGGTCGCGGTGGCGAAGGTCGGGTCGTCGCTGACCTGGACCAGGTAGCGGACCGGGAACCCGGCCGCCGGGAAGTCGCCGGCCGGGTCGTTGGTCGGCCGGGCCGGGAACAGCCGGATCTGACGGATCGCCTGGTCGCTGCCGAGGTCGGTCTGCACCCACTTGGCCGTGTCGGCGCTGGACTCGATCGCCGAGTGGTAGCCCTGCGAGGCGTCGGTGGAGCCGTCGATCCCGTCGGTCAGCGCGGACGGCGACCAGCCGCAGCAGACCGTGGCGTCCAGCGAGGTGACCGGCTTGCCCTGGGCCAGGCTCACCGGGTGCGACGCGGGGGCCACCGCGTGCGCCGCGGCCCAGCCGCTGTCGTCGAAGCCGGCCGTGTCCCAGCCGGTGACGGCCTTGCGGGCGTCGTAGGTCTCGCCGTAGTAGAAGTCGTCGCCGGTCACCGGACCGGCGGCGGTCCTCCAGGTCGGGTCGGTGCCGAACACCGCCCTGCTGCCGTCGGTGTAGGTGACGTCCAGCTGCGCCACGAACGTCGGGCGTCCGCTGGACTGGCCCTTGCCGGCCATGAACGCCAGCGCGTTGGCGCCCTGGTGCAGCTTGGCGGTGACGTCGAGGTCGCGGTAGAGGACCCGCGACCGGTAGTCCGTCACCGAGGAGTCCAGCACCTCGTTCGGGTCGACCCGCGCCCCGTTCAGGTGCGGTTCGACGATGCCCTGCGCCGCGAAGTAGAGCCGCGCCCGCGCCACCGGCTTGGTGATCCGGACGTCGCCGCGGACCAGGGCGCCGTCATCGACCTGCAGCCACCAGGCGGACCAGTCGGACGGGTCGAGCAGCCCGGTGTCGAACGAGGCGGGCGCCGACCACGCGGACGCCTGCCCCTCCCGGTTCCAGGTCCGCACCGACCAGACGTAGCTGTGGTCGCTGCTGAGGGCGGGCCCGGCGTAGCCGACCTGGGTCGAGTTCGACGAGCTGACCTTGCCGGAGTCCCAGCCGCCGCTGCGTCCCGAGCCGAGGCGGACCTCGTAGGCGGTCTGGGTCTCGGCCCGCCCGGAGTCGTTGACGGTCCAGGAGAGGGTGGGCCGGGACTCCCCGGCCGGCAGGCCGGGCCCCTGGCCGTCGATCCGCAGCCCGGTCGGCGCCAGCGCGGTGCCCGCCCCGTGCGGGGCCCGGTGCTGCGCGTCCGGGACCGCCGAGGCGGCGGACGCGGCGGACGGCACCGCCGCCACCGCCGCCAGCACGGTGGCGAGCACCACCAGCCGGGACCGCAGCCGGCCGCGGAAACCGCCGCGGGCGCTCATGAGGTCACCGTCACGGTGTGGCTGCCGGCCGCGACGGCGGACAGGGTGACACAGCCGTCCTTGAGCACGGCCCCGGAGCCGGAGACGGCGGCGGAGCCGTTCCACACCGTCCTGCCGTCCACCCGGACCACGGCCTTGCCGCTGACCGGGACGGCGACCGAGCCCGAGGTGCCCTTGGGCGCGGTCACGGTCAGGCTGAACTTCTGCGATCCCTTGCCGACGGTCCAACTGACCGTCAGCGGGCCGTGCGGCGTCGGGAGTTGGCCACGCGCCCAGCTGACCGTGCCCGGGTGCGGCTGCACGCTCCAGCTGCTGAAGCCCGGTCCGGTCGGGGTGGCCCCGAGCAGGTCGTTGGTCAGCGCCGGGACGACGCCGGTGGACCAGCCGTGCGCGGCGGAGGTGTAGCCGCCCTCGTACATGGACCCGCCCGCGCCGATGCCCTCCCAGTCGGTGATGCCGGGGCCGTGGCCGGCCATCCAGCCGTACAGCCGCTTGATCTCGTCGATCGCGGAGCCGGCCTGGCCGCTGAGGAAGCGGGCCTGGATGTCGGGGTAGCTGGTGAAGGCGTAGACCCGCTGGGTCCCGTCGGAGACCAGGGTGTCGTTGTCCATGAAGGAGTTGCCGTACGGCAGCGCGGTGTTCTTGGCCAGGTAGTCCAGCGACGAGGTGGCCTGCGCCGGGGAGGCCACCCCGGCGACCACGGCCAGGCCGTTGCCGTCCTGGGCGTGCCGGACCGGTCCGGTCGCCGAGTCGAGGTAGGCGCCGGTGGCGCTGTCCCACAGGTGGGCGTTGATCGCGGTGCTGACGGTCTGCGCCCGCGCATCCCAGCGGTCGGCGTCGGCGCCGTGGCCGAGCGAACGGGCCATCGCCGCGGCGTCCTTGAGCGCCTGGACGTACAGCGCGTTGTAGTAGGTGACCTCGCCGGTCCGGCCCAGGAAGGCGTAGTCGCCGTAGCCGCCGGTGCCGTTGAGGCCCTTGGCGAGCAGGCCGTTGGCGTCGGTGACGCTCGGGTACCAGTCGTCCAGCACCTTGACCAGGTTGGGGTAGTACCCCTGCGCGTAGGCGGTGTCGCCGGTGTAGAGCACGTAGTCCCAGCTGCTGGTGACCCACCACATCGGGTAGTCGAACAGCGGGAGGGTGTAGTTGTTGATCGAGGCCGGCGGGATCCAGCCGTCCGCCCGCTGATGGTTCGCCAGGTCGGCCAGCACGTTGCGGGCGGCGACCGCGGTGTCGTGGGTGAGGTAGGTGGTCCGGCCGGAGACCGCGATGTCGCCGACGTACGGGTCGCGGTCCCGCTTGGCGCCGTCCTGCAGCACCAGCTTGCCGTCCAGGCCCGGGGTGTCCGCGCCGCGCGGGTCGACGTCGTCGGACCGGAAGGTGTCGGTGACCAGCTCGTTGGTGTAGGAGGCGTCGTACCAGTACTGGTTCAGCTGCTTGTCGGAGGACTCGAACCAGCCGGTGTAACTGCTCGGGGTGCCCAGGAACGGGGTGAAGTCCAGCGAGACGCCGTTGATCTTCACGGTGCCGAAGGCCTGGTCGATCGGGGCGTCCGCGGCCAGCGCGTCCAGGCTGATCTTCAGGTAGCGGAAGCCGTGCAGGCCGTCGGCGCAGACCTTGCTGCCGCTGACGCAGCCCTTGGTGTCGGTCCAGATCCCGCCCTGCTGCGGCACCGCGTACTGGTCGGTTCCGGGGCCGCCGCTGACGTCGGAGCGGGTGAAGTCGGAGCGGTCGGTCAGGTACTGCAGCGTCTCCGAGAAGGCGAGCCGGACGCCGGGGCTGTTCCCGGAGGCCCCGGCGAAGCTGATCCTGGGGTAGCCGGACACCACCTTGCCGAAGTCCAGGGTGATGCTCGGGGCCACCGGGTCGGCGGCGACCAGGCCGGGCCAGACCTCGTTGATCCTGGTGTACTCGCCCTTGGGGCTGGCCTCGTCCTTGGTCACGTTGATCCGCACCTGGGTGGTGCTGACCGGCGCGGCGAAGGCGACCGCGCGCTGTACGTCGGAGTTGCCGGTGACGGTGGCCTGGGTGGTCCAGGCCGCGCCGTCCCAGGTCTGCACGGTGAAGTCCTGCGGCATGCCGTCGCTGTTGGAGAGCACGGTGATGCCGGGCAGCTTCACCGCGGTCGGGCTGGTGATCTGCAGCCAGGCCGGGTAGGTGGCGGCGTTGGCGTCGTTCCAGAAGGTGTCGGTGTTCCCGTCCACGGCGTTGCCGGGGAGGTAGGTCCGCGGCTTGTTGTCGTTGCCGTTGTTGCCGTCGTGGTACGAGGAGGCGGTCGCGGTGGTGCCGCTCGGCCAGACCGGCTTGGGCGCGGGGGCCGCCCGGTTGAGCACCGCGGTGCCCCGGCCGAGGGCGCCGGTCGGGTGGCTGACGTCACCCGTGGTGGCCACCACGGTGACCGGCTGCACCGAACGGCTGGACGGCGCCTGCACGTACTGCTGCCAGCTGGGCGCGGACGCGCCGGTGTGCGCGGAGGCGGGACCGGCGACGGCGAAGGTCGCGGTCAGCGCCCCGGCCACGGCTATCGCCTGGACGGTGCGCGCCACCCGCGGGGACGGGCGCGCCGAGGACATGAACGAGGGCATGAGGGCTCCAGGATGGGGTGGTGCCGGTGAATTGACGAATGGTCAGAATCGGGGGAACTACGGGGTGAGTTCGGCGACCCGGGTGAAGTTGCCGTTCTGGGTCTGCGACCCGGTGACGACCAGGCGGACCTGCGTGGTGGTGACCGGCGTGCTGAACGGGATCCAGCGGTCGACCGCGCTGTTGCCACTCACCTCCGCCTGGGTGGTCCAGCCGGTGCCGTCCCAGGTCTGCACGCTGAAGTCGGTGGGCACGCCGTCCACGATGGAGGCGAAGCCGACCCCATGCAGGGTGACCGGCGCCGGGGTGGTGACCGTCAGCGTGTCCGGGAACTGCCCCGGGGTGTCGTCGTTCCAGAAGGTGCCGAGGTCGCCGTCGATGGCGTTGGCCGCGTCGTAGGTACGGGTCTGGCCGTTGAAGACGTTGGGCGCGTGCGCGCTGGAGGCCGCGGCGGTGGTTCCCGTCGGCCAACTGCCGAACACCAGCACGGGGGTGCTGACCCGGGCGGTGACCCGGCCGACCGCCGCGGTGACGGTGATCGACTGCGGCCCGCTGCCGGCCCCGGCCGGCGCGTGCACGGTCAGCGGGACCACGGTGTCGGTCGGCCCGTAGCGGGTGTCCAGGGTGAAGCTCGCCGGGTCGGCGGTCCAGCCTGCGGGCAGGGCCGCGTTGAGCTTTCCCCTCAGCACGGTGTCGCCCTGGGCGCTGACCGTGACCGGAACCGTGAGCGTGTGCCCGGCCTGCACCGGTGCGGTCGTGGTCGACGTCACCGCCGCGCTCAGCGTGGTGGCGACCCGGCCGACCGCCTGGCTCCGGATCACGGCGTGGGCCGGGACGCCGGTCAACTCCACGTAGCCGTCAGCGCTGTGGGCGCCGTAGCCGTGGCCGTGGCGGCCGTCCCAGACCGTCCGCCCGTTGACGGTGACCCGGGTGGTGGCGCCGAAGGTGGGCACGTCGACCTCGGTGACCGCCGCGGTCGGGGCGTCGACCTGCTCGCTGAAGCTGCGGCTGTCGACGTCGTGCCGCCAGGAGAGCTTGATGTCGCCGAGCGGCGTCTTCAGCGAGCCCTCGGCGTTCTTGAGGTCTCCGGGCTGCGGTCGCAGCGCGTAGCCGCCGCCGACCGACTCGGGGTGGATGCCGAGCACGTCGAAGGTCAGCGCGGAGGTCGGCCCGGTGGCCCAGCCGTGCGAGGCGCTCATGTAGGCGCCGCCGTAGCCGAACTGACCGTTCGCCAGATAGCCCTCCCAGAAGGTGCTGCCGGTGCCGAGCGGTGAGTTGAGCATGTAGCCCCACTCGCGCCGGATCAGGTCCAGCGCCTGGGTGGCGTCCCCGGCCTGGAGGTGGGCCTGGATCTCCATCGAGCCGGGGAAGGTGGCGATCTCCGAGTTCTTCTCCGGGGTGGTCGCGCCGTACTGGTTCCAGTTGGTGGTCAGCGCGGCACTCACCCGCTTGGCCCGGTCGGCCGGGGCCAGACCGAACCAGACCGCGGCCGAGTTGCCGTCCTGCGGGTGCAGGTCGCTGGTCGGGTTGTCCCGGTACTGGCCCGCCGCGTCGTCCCAGAGCAGGGAGTTGACGGCGGCGCGGAGGGCGGCGGCCTTCGCGGTCCAGGCCGCGGCCGAGGCCTGGTCGCCCTCGGCGGCTGCCAGCTCCGCACCGGTCACCAGGGCCTGGTAGAGCAGCGCGTTGGCCTCGATGTTCTCGCCGCCCTGGTCGCCGCGGGCCCAGTCGGCGGTGCCGGTGACGTTCATCAAGCCGTCAGGGCCGACCTTGGCCAGCGAGAAGGCCAGCGCGCGCTGGTAGTTGGACCACTCGCCGTCCAACCAGCCCTTGTCGTGCGAGTACTGGTAGTAGTTGGCGGTGCCGATCAGGGTCCACAGGTGGTAGGTGTCGGAGCCGTAGAAGTTCACCTCCGGTCCGGCGAAAGGCAGTTCACCGGACGCCGCCTGGTGCTGGTAGAGCGTGGTCAGCGCATTGCGGGTGGGGGTGAGATCCCCCAGCGAGGCGTACTCGGTGGGCACCGAGACGCCCAGGTCGCCCGGCCACACCGTGCGGTCCCGCTTGGCGCCGTCGACCAGCACGGTGTCCCCGGTGCCGACCGTCCCGCTGTTGTCCCAGCCGCCGGCCGGCGGGCCCCAGACCCGGCCGGTGGTCGGCGCGATGGTGTTGGTCTGCACGGTGTAGGCGCCCGCGTACCAGATCCGGTTCAGCAGCGGGTCGCTGGAGTAGAAGTAGTTGTCGTAGTCGCGCAGGTTCGCCGTGGTCGGCGCGAAGGTGATGTCCAGCGAGACGTGGTCCAGCGAGATCGGACCCCCGGTCCTGGAGAACAGCGTCAGGTAGCGGAACCCGCCGCGCAGCGAGGCCTGCGGCACGGTCCAGCCCGTGCCCGGGGCGACGTCCGCGTAGATCGCGCCGTCGCTGCCGCCGCCCCCGTTGCTGGAGTCGCTGTCGGGGCCGATGTACTGGGACGACTCGCTGAAGGCCAGGCCGAGTTGCTGGCCCGCGGTGTTTCCGGCGCCGAAGTGCAGGCTGGTCAGCCCGCCGACCTCCTTGCCGAAGTCCAGCGTGATCGACGAGCCGGCGCCGGTCAGCGTGACCTCCTTGCCGGTCAGCACCCCGCTCGCGCCGTCGACCGTGCCGGTGGTCCTGGTGACCTTGACCGGGGTGACCGTGCGGCTCGCGGGCGAGAGGTTGTAGGCGTCCCAGGGCCGGGGTGCGGGTGCGCCGTGGGCGGCGGCGTGCGCGGCGGGCAGTCCCGCCACCGCCGTGCCCAGCAGGGCCAGGGCGATGCCGATGCGTCGCTTGTGGGGCGTCGTCATGAGGGTCTCTCCGTGAGGGTTGTCAGGACGTGAGGTAGCAGGACTTGGCGACGCCGTAGAGCGGGTCGCTGCCGAAGGCGGTGCTGGTGCAGGACGCGCCGCCGGTGAAGGTGCGGTAGAGGAAGTCGCCGTCGGCGCCGTAGGCGACGGTCCGTTGGCCGCTGAACGAGCAGCTGCCGTTCTCGGCCGAGCAGGTGGCGCCGAAGCCGGCCGGGGGCCCCGACGGCGCGTAGCAGGTCTTGGCCACGTCGTAGACCGGGTCGACCCCCATGGTGGCGTTGCCGCAGGTGGTCGTGCCGTTGGAGCGGCCGAGCCAGAACGCCCCGTCGGCGCCGTAGGCGATCGGCTGCGCGCCGGTGACGGCGCAGCTGCCGCTCTCGGCGGCGCAGGCGGTCCAGCCGCCGGGCGGCGCCCCGGCCGGGGCGGCCCAGCAGGTCTTGGCCACGTTGGGCAGCGGGTCGGTGCCGAAAGCGGCGCTGGTGCACGGGGTGCTCCCGGTGACCACCTGGAACCGGTAGGCGCCGTTGAGGCCGTAGGCGACCTCACGGGTCCCGCTGACCGTGCAGCTGCCGTTCTCGGCGGCGCAGGCGGTGTAGCCCGCGGGCCCGCCGGCCGGGGCCAGGTAGCAGGACTTCAGCACCCCGAACGCCGGGTCGGTCCCGCCGAAGGACGAAGTCCCGCAGGCGGTCGTCCCGCTGACGGTCCGGTAGCGGTAGCTTCCGGCGCCGTAGGCCATGACCTGGGTGCTGCTGGGGGTGCAGCTGCCGCCCTCGGCCGCGCAGAGGGTGTAGCCGGCCGGGAGGGCGCTGCCGGTCACCGAGGTGGCGAAGGGCGTCTGCGGGCCGAGGCCGGTCGCGGTGACGGTGTGGCTGCCGGGGGCCGCCCCGGTCAGCCGGAGGTAGCCGCCGGCCGAGGAGCCCCCGGTGAGCCCGGCCCCGGCGTGGAACGCGCCGCCGCTCCACACCGTGGCGCCGTCCACGGTGACGCTGACGGCGGACGAGCCGTAGGTCGGCACGCCGATCGTGCCGCTGGTCCCGGCCGGGGCGGTGAGCGTCCCGCTGAGGGTGCCCGCGGCGGCGGCGTAGTTCCAGGAGCCGGAGACCTTGCCCTGCGGCATGGTGATGCTGCCCTCGGCGTGGGTCAGGTCGCCGGGGTGCGGGGCGAAGTCGTAGCCGCTGGTGCCGGTGGGCAGCAGGCCGAGGACGTAGGAGGTCAGCGCGGAGGTCGGTCCGGTGGCCCAGCCGTGGGCCAGGCTCATGTAGGTGCCGCCGTAGTCGAACGAGCCGTCCGAGCGGAAGCCCTCCCAGAAGGTGCTGCCGGTGCCCAGCGGCGAGTCGAGCATGTAGCCCCACTCGCGCCGGATCAGGGTGAGCGCGTCGATGTCGTCCCCGGCCACGAAGTGCGCCTGGACCTCCATCGAGCCGGGGAAGGTGCCGATCGCGCCGCCGTCCTTCTCCGGGCTGGCCGCGCCGTACTGGTTCCAGCGGGCGGCCAGGCCCTGGACGATGCTGCTGTTCTCGGCGGTGCTGTCGGTCAGCCCGTACCAGACCGCCAGCGAGTTGCCGTCCTGCGGGTAGAGGGTGCTGGTCGGGTTGTCCCGGTAGAGGCCGACGGCGCTGTTCCAGAGCCGCTGGTTGGCCGCCGCCTTGAGGGTGGCCGCGCGCTGCTGCCAGTCGGCGGCGTCGGTGCCGTCGCCCTCGGCCGCGGCCAGCGTCGCGCCGCCGGTGAGCGCCGCGTAGAGCAGCGCGTTGGCCTCGATGTTCTCGCCGCCCTGGTCGCCGCGGGCCCAGTCGGCGGTGCCGGTGACGTTCAGCAGGCCGTTGCCGTCGATCTTGCCGGTGATGAAGGCCATGCCGAGCTTGTACCTGCTCCAGACCGAGTCCAGCCAGGCCTTGTCGGCGGAGTAGGTGTAGTAGCTGGACGTCCCGATCAGGGTCCAGGTGTGGTAGGTGTCGGAGCCGTAGAAGTTGACGGCGGGTCCGCCGTACTCCAGCTCCCCGGTGGAGGCGTTCTGGTGCTGGTAGAGCGCGGTCAGGGCGTTGCGGCTGGAGGCGGTGTCGTCGGTGGAGACGTACTCGGTGGGCAGCGAGATGCCCAGGTCGCCCGGCCACACCGCGCGGTCCCGCTTGGCCCCGTCCACCAGGACGCCCGCGCCCGCGCCGACCACGGCGTCGTTCTCCCAGCCCGAGGCAGGCGGCGGGTAGGCGCGGCCGGTGTCCGGGGCGATGGTGTCCATCTGCACGGTGTATGCGCCCGCGTACCAGATCCGGTTCAGCAGCGGGTCGCTGGAGGAGAAGGAGTTGGCGTAGGCGCTGGGGTCGCTCATCCCGGCGGCCCCGGTGAAGGCGAGCGAGACGCCGGTCAGGTCGACCCAGCCGGACGAGGAGAGGAAGACGGTCAGGTAGCGGAAGCCGCCGCGGAGCTTGTCGGTCGGCATGGTGTAGCTGGTCGCGCCGTTCACGGTGGTGGAGAGCGCGCCGTCGGTCCCGCTGCCGGAGTAGACGGTGCCGCTGCTGAGGTCGCTGGTGGGGCCGACGTAGAGCGAGGACTCGCTGAACGCCAGGCCGACCTGGCGGCCGCTGCCGCTGGCGCCGCCGAAGGTCAGCGTCACCAGCCCGCCGACCTCCTTGCCGAAGTCGAGCACCAGGGAGGAGTTGGCGCCGGAGATCCGGGTGGCGGCCCCGGAGAGCACGTTCTGCGGGGCGGTGACCGTCCCCGAGGTCCCCTGCACCGCGACCGGCGCCAGCGTCCGGGTGGACGGCGCGAAGCCCGCGGCGGACGCGGCGGGAGCCGCAGTAGGGGCCGCGGTGGCGGCGGGAACGGCGGCCAGGCAGCCCGCCACGCACGCCGCGACGGCGGCTAGAACGATCCAGATTCGGCGCATGACCCCGGCCTTTCCTAGGCGTGAGAGTGCATGAAACGTTTCAATACTGCAACACGTAGGAAATGTATGAGAGCGCCCTTTGCGCGTCAATGACTTGGGCAGGACTCAGCGCGCAGGACTCAGAACGCAGGACTCAGCGCGGAGCGAGCGAGGAACTGCGCACGACCAGCTCCGGCTGCAGCACCACGCGCTGGTGCCGGTGCTTCTCGGCGTCGTCGTCGGTCTCCTCCAGCAGCAGCTCGGCGGCCAGCGTGCCCATGGTGAGGGCGGGCTGACGGACCGAGGTGAGCGGGACGGCCGCCGCGGCGGCGAACTCGATGTCGTCGTAGCCGACGATGGCGAGCTCCCCGGGGACGCTCACCCCGGCCGCGTAGAGCGCCTGCAGTACCCCGAGCGCCAGCAGGTCGTTGGCGCAGAAGACCGCGGTGGGCCGCCGGGTCAGCCCGAGCAGTCTGGCCCCCGCGTCCCGTCCCGCGGCCACGTCCAGGCCCTCGGTGGGCAGGTCCTGCAGGGCCTCCGGCGGCAGCCCCGCCTCGGCCAGCGCGGCCAGCGCGCCGAGTCGGCGGTCCTTGATCTGCTGCAGGTGGCCGGGGCCGCTGACGTAGCCGATCGAACGGTGCCCGGCCGCGACCAGGTGCCGCACCGCCAGGGTGCCGCCGACCACGTCGTCCACCGAGACCGAGCACTCGGCCGACCCGGCCGCGACCCGGTCCACCAGGACGAAGGGGATCCGGTGGCGGCGGAAGGAGTCCAGGTTGCGCCCGCTGGCGTCGGCCGGGGTGAGCAGCACGCCGCGGACCCGCTGCTCGGCGAACAGCGAGAGGTACTCGGCCTCCTCGGCGGCGCTCTGGCCGCTGTTGCAGACCATCACGCCGAGGCCGGCCGCGCGGGCGGCCCGCTCGGCGCCGCGGGCCACGTCCACGAAGAAGGGGTTGCCCATGTCCAGCACCAGCAGCGCCATGATCCGGCTCTGCCCGGCGCGGAGCTGCCGGGCGGACTCGCTCCGGACGTAGCCGAGGCGCTCGATCACGGCCTGGACCCGGAACCTGGTCTCCTCGGAGACCATGTCAGGACGGTTGATCACGTTGGACACCGTGCCCACCGAGACCCCGGCCTGCCGGGCCACGTCCTTGATACCCACCATCTGTGCCACGCGCCCGTCCTGCCGCCTCGCGCCGACACCGGGGTTCCGGACCACCGGTGACTGCTCATCGTATGGGGTCGCGCCCGGGTCCGAGCGCCGTGTCCTGGCTCAGGCCAGGTGGAACACCTCGGTCAGCGGAACCATCGCGGTGTCCGGGGCGGCTCCGTCCAGGGCCTCGAAGAACTCCGCCATCTCGGCCTGCCAGCGGGCGTTCACCTCGGTCCCGGCCATCGCCGCGAGCGAGGCGTCGAAGTCCTCGGTCTCCAGGTAGCCGACCAGGAGCCCGTCCTCGCGCAGGAACAGCGAGTAGTTCCCCCATCCGGCCGCGGTCAGCGCGGCCCGCATCTCCGGCCACACCGCCCGGTGCCGGTCCCGGTACTCGTCCAGCCGGTCCTGACGGACCTTCAGCAGAAAGCAGGCGCGCCGCACGGGCACTCCTCCTCACAGGGGCTGCGGGGTCCGGCCGGGCGCCGCCCAGCGGTGGCGGCGCCCGGCCGGACCGGAATCGGGACCGGTCAGAAGTTGAACTGGTCGATGTTCGCGCTGTCGAACACGGTGGGCGCGCCGAGGACCACCACGCCCTGCGCACCGACGGTGAAGGTGCCCAGGTCACCGGCCTTGAAGGTCTGCCCGGTGGCGCCGGTGATCTGGCCGGAGGCCAGCGCGGTGGCGGCGTAGGCGGCGAGGCTGCCCAGCTTGGCCGGGTCCCACAGCTCGAAGCCCTGGACCGTGCCGTTCTTGACGTAGGCGCGCATGTCGTTCGGGGTGCCGAGACCGGTCAGCAGCACCTTGCCCTTGTACTTGGACCCGGCCAGGTACTGCGCGGCGGCCTTGATGCCGACCGTGGTCGGGGAGATGATCCCCTTCAGGTTCGGGTACTGCTGCAGCAGGCCCTGGGTCTGCTGGAACGAGGTCTGCGCGTCGTCGTTGCCGTAGGCGATCTTGACCAGCTTCATCTTGGCGAACTGGGGCTTCTTCAGCTCGTCCTCCATGAAGCCGATCCAGGTGTTCTGGTTGGTCGCGGTCTGCGCGGCCGACAGGATCGCGATGTCGCCGGTGTAGTTGAGCTGCTTGCCGAGCAGGTCGACCTCGCTCCGGCCGAGCGCCTCGGAGCTGGCCTGGGAGATGAACAGCTGCCGACAGCCGGGGTTGGTGTCCGAGTCGTAGGTGACCACCTTGATGCCGTTGGACATCGCCTGCTTGAGCGCGGTGCACAGGGCGCCCGGGTCCTGGGCCGAGACCGCGATCGCGGAGACCTTCTGCTGGGTCAGCGTGTTGACGTAGGAGACCTGGCCCGCGGTGTCGGTGCCGCTGCTGGTGCCGACCTCCTTGTAGGTCTCGCCGAGGGAGGTCAGCGCGGCCTTGCCGCCGTTGTCGGAGATGGTGAAGTAGGGGTTGTTGACCTGCTTGGGCAGGAAGGCCACGGTCAGGCCGGTCTTGGTGGGGGCGTTCGGGTCGGCGGTGGCGCTCCCGGCCGCGGCCGGGGCCGAGGAGGCCGCCGAGTCGGTGGACTTCTTGGTGGTCCCGCCGCAGGCGGTCATGGCCAGGACGACGGAGGCGGAGACGGCGAGGGCCACGCCGAGGCGGCCGGCGGGGGCGTATCTCTGGGACATGGTGGTGGTTCCTCTCGCTGCCGCGGCAGCACATGGGCAGGCCGAAGCCTGGATGAGGGGTCGGGCAGGGACGGTGAAGGGAGAAAGCGGAAGGGGAGGGCGGGTCAGCTGCCGCCGACCGGGGCGGGCGCCGGGGCCGGCAGCCCGATCGACTGCCGGCGGGCGCGGGCGACCGCGAGCTGCCGGGCGACCCGCGGGCCGAGGACGGAGGTCACCAGCAGCACGCCGGTGACCACGATCTGGGACTGCGCCGAGACGTTGACCAGGCTCATCACGTTCTGCAGCGCGCCGAGCAGGAACACCCCGGCGACCGCGCCGCCGAGGGTGCCCCGGCCGCCGTCGAAGTCGATCCCGCCGAGCAGGACCGCGGCGACGACCGACAGTTCCAGGCCGGTGGCGTTGTCGTAGCGGGCGCTGGCGTAGTGCAGCGCCCAGAACACGCCGGTCAGCGCGGAGACGAAGCCGGTGGCGACGAACATGGACAGCTTCAGCCGCTTGACCCGCACCCCGCTGAACCGCGCCGCCTCCTCCGAGGCGCCGACCGCGAACAGCGAGCGGCCGATCGGCGTGGCGTGCAGCACCAGCACGGCGGCCAGCAGCAGCACCGCCCAGGGGATCGCGGCGTAGGGGATGAAGGTTCCGGCGATCCGGCCGGAGCCGAAGTCCAGGTACTGCTGCGGGAAGTCGGTCACCGAGTTGGCGCCCAGCACGATCTGGGCGATCCCCCGGTAGGCGGCCAGGGTGCCGATGGTGACGGCCAGTGAGGGCAGCCCGAGCCGGGTCACCAGCAGGCCGTTGACCAGCCCGCAGACGATCCCCAGCAGCAGGCAGATCGGGATGATCAGCTGGATCGAGTAGCCCGCGTTCCACAGCGCGCCCATGACCGCCCCGGACAGGCCGGCCGTGGAGCCCACCGACAGGTCGATCTCGCCGGAGACCACCAGCAGCGTCATCGGCAGCGCGATCAGCGCGATCGGCAGGGTGTTGCCGATCAGGAAGGACAGGTTCAGCGCGTTGCCGAAGTTGCCCACGAAGGAGAACGAGCAGACCAGCAGGACCACCAGCAGGGCGGCGACGACGGTGTCCCAGCGGACCGCTCCGCGCAGCCGGGCGGCGAGTTCGGTGTCAGCCATGGCGGGCGCTCCTCGTCTCCGCTGCCCGCTTCCGCAGCACACCGGCGACCCGCAGGGCCACGATCCGGTCCACGGCGATGGCGGTGAGCAGCAGGATTCCGTCGATGGCCTGGACCCAGACCGAGCTGACGCCGATCGAGGGCAGGACGCTGTTGATGGAGGTCAGCAGCAGGGCGCCGAGGGCGACCCCGTAGACGCTGCCGGAGCCGCCGGTGAAGGCGACGCCGCCGACGACCACGGCGCTGACCACCGTGAGTTCGTAGCCGGTGCCGGTGCCCGAGTCGACGTTGCCGAAGCGGGCCAGGTAGAGCGCGCCGGCCAGTCCGGCCAGTGCGCCGCAGGCGATGTACGCGGTCAGGATGCGCTTGCGGACCGGGACTCCGGCCAGTCCGGCCGCCTCCGGGCTGGAGCCCAGGGCGTAGGACTCGCGTCCGCTGCGGTAGTTCCGCAGGTAGTAGGCGACCGCGACCAGGACCACGGCGGCCAGCACGGCCAGGTAGGGGATCGCCGACACCCCGTCGTGGCCGAAGCCGGTGAAACCGGACGGCAGGTCGCTGGCGGTGATCTCGCGCGAGCCGACCCAGATCGAGTCGATGCCGCGGATGATGTAGAGCGTGCCGAGGGTGACCACCAGCGCGGGCACCTGGCCGATGCTGACCAGCAGTCCGTTCAGCGCCCCGAAGGCCGCGCCCAGCGCCACCGCCAGCAGCACCGCGACGAACGGGTTGCCGCCGCCCTGCAGGAAGTTCCCGGCGGCGAAGGCGGTGATGCCCAGCACCGAGCCGACCGACAGGTCGACGTTGCGGGTGACCACCACCATCGCCTCGCCGACCGCGACCAGCACCAGGATGGTCGCGTTCAGCAGCAGGTCCTTGATCCCCTGCACGGACAGGAAGGCGCTGTTGTCGATCTGGGTGGCGACCAGCATCAGCACCAGGACGGCGAGGATGGCCAGTTCGCGCATCTTCAGCACCCGGTCCAGCAGTCCCCCGGAGGCGGGGGCCGCGACCCGGACGGGTTCCAGAGTGGTGGTCATGCCGCCCTCCTCGTGACGCCGGTGGCCGCCGCCATCACCGACTGCTCGGTGGCCTCGGCCCTGGGGATCTCGGCGGCGATCCGGCCCTCGTGCATGACCAGCACCCGGTCCGCCATCCCGAGGATCTCCGGCAGGTCGGAGGAGATCATCAGGACCGCGACGCCCTGCGCCGCGAGCTGCGAGAGCAGCCGGTGCACCTCGGCCTTGGTGCCGACGTCGATGCCGCGGGTGGGCTCGTCCACGATCAGCACGGCGGGCGCGGTGGCCAGCCACTTGGCCAGCACCACCTTCTGCTGGTTGCCGCCGGACAGGGTGCCGACCACGTCGCCCAGCCGGGCGTACTTGACCTGGAGCCTGACCGCCCAGTCGACGGCGCGGCTGCGCTCGCCGGAGCGGTTCATCACCCCGGCCCGCGAGGTCTCGCGCAGCCCGGTCAGCCCGATATTGCGTTCGATGGACATGTCCATCACCAGGCCCTGCGCCCTGCGGTCCTCGGGGACCAGGGCCAGACCCGCGGCCATGGCCAGGCTGGGGGCGCCCGGCTTCAGCGGCTTTCCGGCCACCTCGACCGTGCCGCCGTCCCAGCGGTCCACGCCGAACACGGCGCGGGCCACCTCGCTGCGGCCTGCTCCGACCAGTCCGGCCAGGCCGACGATCTCGCCGCTGCGGACCTCGAAGGAGACATCGGTGAAGACGCCCTCCCGGGTCAGCCGGCGCACGCTCAGCGCGACCTGGCCGACCTCGGCGGGCAGCTTGGGGTAGAGCTCGTCCAGGTCGCGGCCGACCATCCGGCGGATCAGGTCGTCCTCGCCGAGGCCCTCGACCGGCTCGCTGGCGATCCAGCCGCCGTCCCGCAGGGTGGTGACCCGCTGGCACAGGGCGAAGACCTCCTCAAGGCGGTGCGAGATGAAGAGGACGGCCGCGCCCTGCTCGCGCAGGGTGCGCACCACGCCGAACAGCCGGGCCACCTCGCTGCCGGTCAGGGCGGCGGTGGGCTCGTCCATGATCAGGACCCGGGCGTCGAAGGACAGCGCCTTGGCGATCTCGACCAGCTGCTGGTCGGCGATGGACAGGCCGCGGGCGGGCTGCTCCGGGTCCAGGTCGACGCCGAGCCGGCGGAACAGGTCGGCGGTCGCGGCGTGCACGGCCTTGTGGTCGACCCGGCCGAACGAGCGGCGGGGCTGGCGGCCCATGAAGATGTTCTCGGCCACCGACAGGTCGGGAAAGAGGGTCGGCTCCTGGTAGATGACGGCCACGCCCGCGTCCCGGGCGTCGGCGGGACCGTGGAAGACGACGGGCTCGCCGTCCAGCATCACGGTGCCCTCGTCCGGCCGGTGCACCCCGGCCAGTGCCTTGATCAGTGTGGACTTGCCGGCGCCGTTCTCACCCGCCAGGGCGTGCGCCTCTCCCGCGTACAGGGCCAGGGAGACCCCGCGCAGGGCGCGCACGGCACCGAAGGACTTGCTCACCCCCTCGAGCGCGAGGACCGGAACCAGGTCCGGTTCGGGGTGGGTCATGGGGAGTCTCCTGGCTCTCCGGGCCACTGCGACCCGGGCTGTGAAATGTTTCAACGGAGTTGCCGTGAAGTTAGCTTCGGCCCCGGGGTGCGTCAAGGGATGCTCGCGACCCCAGCACGCTACCCAATCCGGGGACGGGCGCCCCGACCGGCCCCGACACAAACCCCGACCTGCGGAAACGTGCGCAGCAAGGGTGCTCGGCATCGATTGACACGATTCAATAACGTGCCCGAAATCGAGTCGGCCAAGGGCCTTCTCGGCCCTCCGGCCCCGCTCTCCCGGGGCCTGTCGGCGCCCCTCGACGGCCGGGCAGAATTGAAACGTTGTTCATCCGCCGTCCGGACATGCCGACGGCCCGGCCGCGGCCCGCGGCCCCCTCGGGGGGACGCGGACGCGGCCGGGCGTTGGCGGTGGGGGCCCGGGGGTCAGCCGAGCAGGACGACCTCGAGGGTGCGCGGGCCGTGCACGCCCTCGACCCGGTCCAGCTCGATGTCGCTGGTCGCCGACGGCCCGGAGATCCAGGTCTGCGGACGCGTCGGATCCAGCCTCGGCACCGCCCGCGGGACCGAGGCCACCACCTGCTCCGGCACCCGGACCACACAGAGGTGGTGGTCCGGGACCAGGGTCAGCGCCCGGCGGCCCTGGCCCGGCCCGGCGTCCAGGACCACCGTCCCGGTCTCGGCGATGGCCAGGGCGCAGCCGGTCAGCACGCTGTCGACGGCGTCCAGCCGGTCCGCGCCGAGCGGGGGGTCGTCGCGGAGCAGCGGGACCCCGCAGTCCGCGGTCCAGGCGTCCGGGAGGCCGTCCGGGACCAGCAGCGAGCGGGAGCCGCGCCGGGCCAGCAGCCGGGCGATCAGCGCGGGCAGCTCGGGCTCGGTGCAGCGGTGCACCAGGGCGCGGTAGTCGGCGAGGTTCTCGGCCAGCAGGTCCGCCAGCGCCCCGGGGTCGTCCGGGGCATGGCTGTCCCGGTAGTCCCGCGGCACCGGCGCGGGCTCCGGGGCGTCCTGGACGGCTGCCCTGATCCGGGCCAGGATCTGGTCGCGTGCGGAGGTCATCGGCGGTTCTTCCTCCACCAGTCGCGGAACGGTTCTTCGGGGAACTCGGGCAGGTCGCGGCTGTCGGTCCAGGCCTTGGCCGGGCCGACCGGGAGCTTCCTGGGATGGAGCCGGCGGGTCTTCGCGGCCAGCCGTTCGGCGGCGCCGAGGGCGGCCGGGTGGTCCAGCAGCCAGGTCGCCGCCCTCATCCCGACCCGTTCGCCGCGGTGGCCGGGGCCGCCCTGGTCGGCGACCTGCTCGCGCAGGTGCACCAGCACCTCGGGGATGTCGATGGCGACCGGGCAGACCTCGTAGCAGGCCCCGCACAGGGTGGAGGCGAACGGCAGCGAGGCGTCGACCGCGCTGGCCGTGCCGCGCAGCTGCGGGGTCAGGATGGCGCCGATCGGCCCCGGGTAGACGGAGCCGTAGGCGTGCCCGCCGGCCCGCTCGTAGACCGGGCAGACGTTGAGGCAGGCCGAGCAGCGGATGCAGCGCAGCGCCTGCCGGCCGACCTCGTCGGCCAGGGTGGCGGTGCGGCCGTTGTCCAGCAGCACCAGGTGGAACTCCTCCGGGCCGTCGCCGTCGGTGGTGCCGGTCCAGGTGGAGGTGTAGGGGTTCATCCGCTCGGCGGTGGACGAGCGCGGCAGCAGTTGCAGGAACACCTCCAGATCCCGCCAGGTCGGGATGACCTTCTCGATCCCGACCACGGAGATCAGCGTCTTCGGCAGGGTCAGGCACATCCGGCCGTTGCCCTCGGACTCCACCACCACCAGCGTCCCGGTCTCGGCGACCAGGAAGTTCGCGCCGGAGACGCCGACCTCGGCCCGCAGGAACTTCTCCCGCAGGTGCAGCCTGGCCGCCTCGGCCAGCTCGGCCGGGGCGTCACCCAGGCCCTCGGGGGCGGGGCGGCCCCACTCCCCCATCTTCTCGGCGAAGATCTCACGGACCTCGCCGCGGTTCTTGTGGATCGCCGGGACCAGGATGTGCGAGGGACGGTCGTCGCCGAGCTGGACGATCAGCTCGGCCAGGTCGGTCTCGTAGGCGGCGATGCCCTCGGCGGCCAGCGCCTCGTTCAGCCCGATCTCCTGGGTCGCCATCGACTTGACCTTGACCACCTCGGTCCGGCCGGTCGCCTTGACCAGGTCGGCGACGATCCGGTTCGCCTCCTCGGCGTCGGCGGCCCAGTGCACCGTGCCGCCCGCGGCGGTGACCGCCGCCTCGGCCTGGAGCAGGTACCGGTCCAGCTGACGCAGCGTCTGGTCCTTGATCTGCTTTCCGGCCTCGCGCAGCTGGGCCCAGTCGTCGAGCTCGGCGACGGCGCGGGCACGCTTGTCGCGGATGGTGTGGGTGGCGTGGGTGAGGTTGGCCCGCAGCCGGGCGTCCTTGGTGGAGGCCTTCGCCGCCTCAGGGAACGCGGGCATGCCGAGGTAGGTACCGCTCATCGCAGGGGCTCCGTCCGGGTGGAGGCGAGGATCTCGGCCAGGTGCACGGCGCGCATCGGCGCCGCGTCCCGGCGCAGGGTGCCGTCCAGGTGCAGCAGGCAGGAGTTGTCCGCCCCGCAGAGCACCCCGGCCCCGGTGGACAGGGCGTTGCGGACCTTGTCCGCGCCCATGGCGGCGGAGACATCCGGGTTCTTCACAGCAAAGGTGCCGCCGAAGCCGCAGCACTCCTCGGCCCCGGGCAGCTCGACCAGTTCCAGGCCCTCCACCGCCTCCAGCAGCCGCCGCGGCCGGTCGCCGAGGCCGAGCATCCGCAGCCCGTGGCAGGACGGGTGGTAGGTGACCCGGTGCGGGTAGTAGGCGCCGACGTCGGTCACCCCCAGCACGTCCACCAGGAACTCGGTCAGCTCCAGCACCCGCGGCAGCAGCGACTCCGCCGCCTCGGCCAGCGCGCCGCCGCGCCCCTCGGCCCGTGCCTTGGCGCCGATCCGCGGGTAGTTGTCGCGGACCATCGCCGTGCACGAGCCGGACGGGGCGACCACGTAGTCGTAGCCGTCGAAGACCTCGGCCATCCGCCGCAGCAGCGGCTCGGTCTCGCGCCGGTAGCCGGTGTTGTACTGCGGCTGGCCGCAGCAGGTCTGCCCGGCCGGGAAGTCGACCTCGACGCCAAGCCGTTCCAGCAGCACCGTCACGGCCCGGCCGGTGCGCGGATGGATCGCGTCGTTGACGCAGGTCAGGAAGAGTGCGACACGCATCGCGGCTCCTTCGGGCGGTCGGCGGGCGGGTCGTCGGTCATCGGGCTTCGGACGTAAGAGGTGGTCGGGCGGGCGGCGGTCATCGGACCAGGCCCGCGCGGGCGGCGGCGGCCGACCACGCGGACGGGTCACCGCGCGGAGTGTAGCGGCGCAACCGCTGGGTGTCCGCGACCAACCGCCGCATCTCGGCCCGGTCGTGCACCAGCCCGTGGGCGCGGGCCTGGACCAGGACGTTGCCCAGCGCGGTGGCCTCGGTCGGCCCGGCGACCACCGGCAGTCCCGCGGCGTCCGCGGTGAGCTGGCACAGCAGCTCGTTCCGGCTGCCGCCGCCGACCAGGTGGATCACCTCGATGTCGCGTCCGGCCAGCTCGGCGGCCCGGCGCAGGGTGCGCGCGTGCGCCAGCGCCAGCGCCTCCAGCACGGTGCGCACCAACGAGCCCTGGTCGGCCGGGGGGCGCTGCCCGGTCCTGACGCAGAAGGCCTCGATCCGGGCCGGCATGTCGCCGGGGGCGAGGAACTCCGGGGCGTCCGGGTCGATCACGGCCGCGTGCGGCCGGGCCCGCGCGGCCTGTTCCAGCAGTGGGCCCAACTGGTGCGGCCTGCCCTGCGCCTGCCAGCTCCGCTGGGTCTCGCTGAGCAGCCACAGGCCCATGATGTTGCGCAAGTAGCGGGTGGTGCCGTCGATGCCCAGCTCATTGGTGAAGTTCGCGGCCCTGGACTCCTCGCCGAGCACCGGCGCGTCCAGTTCCAGACCGGCCAGCGACCAGGTGCCGCAGGAGACGTAGCCGAAGTTCGGCCGGTCCGCGGGCACCGCGACCACCGCGGACGCGGTGTCGTGCGAGGCGACCGCGGTCACCGGGGTGCTCTGCGGCAGCCCGGTGGCGGCGGCGGCCTGCGGCAGCAGGGTGCCGCAGGGGTCGCCGGGCTGCCGCAGCGGCGTCAGCAGCCCGGGATCGATCCCCACTGCCCGTGCGAGCTCGCCCGACCAGGCCTGCCCGGTGCTGTCGTACAGGCCGGTGGTGGAGGCGTTGGTGGCCTCCGCGCCGATCGTCCCGGTCAGCCAGTGCGTCAGCAGGTCCGGGATCAGCAGCAGCCGTCGGGCCGCCGCGGACTGCGGCGTGCCCGCCTCGGCGGCCAGCTGGTAGAGGGTGTTGAAGGGCAGGTGCTGCAGTCCGGCGATCCGGTAGAGCCGGCTCGCGCCGATCGCCTCGCGGGTCCGCTCGGCGACGCCCTCGGTCCGCGGGTCGCGGTAGTGGTGCGGATTGCCCAGCAGCGCCCCGGCGGCGTCGAGCAGGCCGTAGTCCACGGCCCAGCTGTCCACCCCGATCGAGGCGACCGGGCCGGACCGGCCGGCCGCGCGCAGCCCGTCCAGCACCCCCTGGTAGAGCCCGAGGATGTCCCAGTGCAGCCCGGTGGGCAGCTGGACCGGGGTGTTGGCGAAGCGGTGGACCTCCGTCATGTCGATGCTGCCGTCGCCGACCCGGCCGACGACCACCCGGCCGCTGGTCGCGCCGAGGTCGGCCGCCACGAAGGCGGCCGGGGATGGTGGGGAGGAGGAGGGGTTCACGTGCTACCTGAGGGGGTGTCAGCGCAGGAACGCGGCGGCGACGCCGGCGTCCACGGGGATGTGCAGGCCGGTGGTGTGGGTGAGGTCGCCGCCGGTGAGGGCGAAGACCGCGGCGGCGACGTGCTCGGGCAGCACCTCGCGCTTGAGGATGGTCCGCTGGGCGTAGAACTCGCCGAGCTTGTCCTCCTCGATGCCGTAGGTGGCCGCGCGCTGCGCGCCCCATCCGGCCGCGAAGATCCCGGAGCCGCGCACCACGCCGTCCGGGTTGACCCCGTTGACCCGGATCCCGTGCTCGCCCAACTCCGCTGCCAGCAACCGGACCTGATGCGCCTGGTCGGCCTTGGTGGCGGAGTAGGCGATGTTGTTGGGACCGGCGAAGACCGCGTTCTTGGAGGCGATGTAGACGATGTCGCCGCCGAGGCCCTGCTCGGCCATGGTCCGGGCGGCCTCGCGGGAGACCAGGAAGGAGCCGCGGGCCATGATGTCGTGCTGCAGGTCCCAGTCCTCGGCGGTGGTCTCCAGCAGCGGCTTGGAGATGGAGATGCCCGCGTTGTTGACCACCAGGTCCACCCCGCCGAAGGCCAGCGCGGCGGCCTTGAACGCCGCGGCGATCTGCTCCTCGCTGGTGACGTCCACGGGGACGGCGACGGCCTTGTCGGCGCCGCCCAGCTCCTCGGCGACGGCGGCGGCGTTCTCCGCGTTCAGGTCGGCGACCACCACGCAGGCGCCCTCGGCGACCAGCCGGTGCGCGATGGCCTTGCCGATGCCGCTGCCGGCGCCGGTGACCAGGGCGACCCTGGTCGCCAGCGGCTTGGCCGCGGGCATCCGCCGCAGCTTGGCCTCCTCCAGCGCCCAGTACTCGATGGCGAACTTCTCGGACTCCTCGATCGGGGCGTAGGCGGACACCGACTCGGCGCCGCGCATCACGTTGATCGCGTTGAGGTAGAACTCCCCGGCCACCCGGGCGGTCTGCTTGTCCTTGCCGAAGGAGAACATGCCGACCCCGGGGACCAGCACGATCGCCGGGTCCGCACCGCGGATCGCCGGGGAGTCGGGGGTGGCGTGCCGGTCGTAGTAGGCCTGGTAGTCGGTGCGGTAGGCGGTGTGAAGCTCCGTCAGCCGCGCCTTGGCCAGCTCCAGCGGGGCGCCCGGCGGCAGGTCCAGGACCAGCGGGCGGACCTTGGTGCGCAGGAAGTGGTCCGGGCAGGAGGTGCCCAGCGCGGCCAGCCTCGGATGCTCGGCCCTGGCCAGGAAGTCCAGCACCGGTTCGGTGTCGGTGAAGTGGCCCACCTGCGGGTGGTCGGTGGAGGCCAGCCCGCGGATCAGCGGGGCCAGCGCGGCGGCACGCTCACGGCGCTCCTCCAGCGGCAGCGGCCCGTGGCCGTCCAGCAGCGGGCCGAACGGCTCGGCCTTGCCCCGGGCGGCCAGGAAGGCCTCGGCAGTGCGGATGATGTGCAGCGAGTTGGCCTCGGCCTCGTCACTGCTGTCGCCCCAGGCGGTGATCCCGTGCCCGCCCAGGACGCAGCCGACGGCCTGCGGGTTGTCCCGCTTGATCGCGGCGATGTCCAGCCCGAGCTGGAAGCCGGGACGGCGCCAGGGCACCCAGGCGACGGTGTCGCCGAAGCACTCGGCGGTCAGCTTCTCGCCGTCGGCGGCGGTGGCCAGCGCGATGCCCGAGTCCGGGTGCAGGTGGTCCACGTGCGCAGCCTCGACCAGGCCGTGCATCGCGGTGTCGATGGACGGGGCGGCCCCGCCGCGGCCGTGCAGGCAGTAGTCGAACGCGGCGACCATCTCGTCCTCGCGCTCCACCCCCGGGTACACCGCGGCCAGCGCGCGCAGCCGGTCCAGCCGCAGGGCGGCCAGGCCGGACTCGGTCAGGGTGCCCAGGTCGCCGCCGGAGCCCTTGACCCAGAGCAGCTCGACCTCGCCGCCGGTGGCCGGGTCGACAGCGGTGCCCTTGGCGGAGGTGTTCCCGCCGGCGAAGTTGGTGTTGCGCGCATCCGACCCCAACCGGTTGGAACGCGCGAGCAGCGCGGCGACGTCGGGGTGCGGCAGGGGCAGCGGGTGCGGGTGCGGGTGCGGCATGGTGGCAGTCCTCGATGCAGAGTGTCGGTGTGTGGTCGAACGGTGAACGGCCCCCGGGGGAAGGGCCGGTGTCACGGCGGTGCAGGACGGGACGGGCCCGGATCGCCCTCCGGGCGGCGAGCGTCGGTGGGTGGCGGGGGCACCGCGCGGCGGGCGAGGTCAGGGTCACCGGGCAGGGCCCGGAGGGCGAGTGCGGCATTCACCGGGCTCACCGGGCCCAACAGGCCCGCCGCAGGCGCCGCAGGCGCCGCAGGCAGGGTGCGCCCCGGCGCTCCGTGACGGGCGTCGCGACGCGAGCCCGCCGCGGCTCCCCCCGCCCCCGCCGCCCCGCTCCCCCGCCGAGGCTCCCCCACCGCCCCGATCACCTCCGCCAACCCGCTCACCTCTGCGGCCCCGCCGCTACGCGCCCCAGCCGGCCTGCGCGCCGCCGACCCTTTCGGCGACGATCCGCTGCTGCCAGCCGCTCGCGGCATACCCGGCGACCGGGTCCGGGTTCAGCCCCTGCTCCTCCCGGACCTCCCGCAGCAGCGGCCGCACATCCGTGTTGTAGGCGTCCATCAGCACCGCGTTCGCCCCCAGCACGTCCCCGGCCTGCTGCGCAGCAGCCAACGCGGCCGAGTCGACCAGCAGCGCCTTCGCCGTGGCCTCCTGAACGTTCATCACCGAGCGGATCACCGCCGGTATCTTCGCCTCGATGTTGTGGCACTGGTCGAGCATGAACGCCACGCCCCGCTCCGGCGCGAAGCCGCCGTTCCTGACCACCTCGTGCAGGATCCGGAACAGCTGGAACGGGTCCGCCGCGCCCGCCATCAGGTCGTCGTCGGCGTAGAAGCGGGAGTTGAAGTCGAACGCGCCGAGCTTGTCCTCGCGCAGCAGGAACGCGACGATGAACTCGATGTTGGTGCCGGGCGCGTGGTGCCCGGTGTCCACCACCACCTTGGCCTTGGGGCCGAGCCGCAGGCAGTGGGCGTAGGAGGTGCCCCAGTCCGGCACGTCGGTGGTGTAGAAGGCGGGCTCGAACAGCTTGTACTCCAGCACCATCCGCTGGTCCTCGCCGAGCCGGGCGTAGACCTCGTCCAGTGCCTCGGCCAGCCGGTCCTGCCGCCCGCTGATGTCGTCCTGGCCGGGGTAGTTGGTGCCGTCGGCGAACCACAGCTTGAGGTCCCGCGAGCCGGTGGCGTCCATGATGTCGACGCAGCGCAGCAGGTGGTCCACCGCCTTGCGGCGGACCTTGGGGTCGGGGTGGGCGACGCTGCCGAGCCGGTAGTCGTCGTCCTGGAAGGTGTTGGAGTTCACCGCGCCCAGCACCAGGCCGCGGTCCGCGGCGAACGCCGCCAGCGCGGCGTAGTCGTCGACGGTGTCCCACGGGATGTGCAGCGACACCCGCGGCGCCACGCCGGTCGCGGCGTGCACCTGGGCCGCGTCCTCCAGCTTCTCGAACGGGTCGCGGGGCACGCCCTCCTGGGCGAAAACCTTGAACCGGGTACCCGAGTTGCCGTAACCCCAGGAGGGAGTCTCGATCTCCTGGGCCTTCAGCGCCGCCTTCACCGCGGACAGATCCGTCATGGGATTTCCCTGTCATCCATTAAATGAATCGTTTCATGCACGGGCAATGTAGCCCGGCCCGGCCCGGCCGTCAAGGGAAGCCGAGAAGCACAGGAGCCGCACTGAACAACGATTCAAACCACACGGCAAGCGCCAGGGTCGGGGCAGCGGCAGCCCTTGCGCTCGTCGGTTAATAGGGATAACTTATGGCTAGTGACATTAACCAACCCGACCGGGGAGCCCACCGCCATGACCACGCTGATCACAGCCACCGCAGCCACCGCATCCGCCACCCGCGCCACCGACCCGCGCACCCGCCGTCGCGGCCTGCTGTCGCTGCCCGCCCTCGTCGGCGTCGGCTACTCGCTCTCCTGGGTCGCCGCGCTGTCGGTCGGCCCCGGGAACCTCGCCGCCGACGCCACCGGCGCCCAGGTCGCCGCCGCCTACCTGGGCCACGGGGCCGCCGGCGCGGCGCAGTACGTCCTCTCCGAGGGCCTGCCCGCTGCGGGCCTCGCGGTGATCGGGCTGGCCCTGGCCGCCGCCGCGCGACGGGACGGCCGGATCCGCGCCACCCGGACGGTCGCCGTCGGCGCGCTCGCCGCCGCGGCGATCTCCGCCGTCCAGTGCCTGCTCGGCCTGCTGCTGGTGCTCTCCGCGGTGCCCGACGCGGCGCACGGCGGCGGCACCGGCCGGGCGCAGCTGCTGTTCGAACTGGTCAATAGGATGGACGGCGTGAAGATGCTCGTGCTGGCCGTGCTCGCCCTCGGCGCCGCCGCCCTGGCCAGGACCGGACTGCCGGCCCGCTGGCTGCGCCACCCCGACTACGCGCTGGCCGCGACCATTACCGCGTCCGGCGTCGGCTACCTGCTGCTGCAGGACGGACTGGCCCTGTTCGCCTACCTCTCGCTGCCGCTGCTGATGCTCTGGGCCACCGGCACCGGCCTGGCCCTCGCCCGCAAGGGCCGGTGACGGCGGGATGCCGCGCCCCGGCCTGACCCGTCCGCGCATCATCGCCGAGGCCGCCGCCGTCGCCGACGAGACCGGGCTCGAACGGCTGACCCTGGCCGCCGTCGCCAAGCGCTGCGGGGTGTCGCTGCCCGGCCTCTACAAGCACATCGACAGCCTCGACGCAGTCCGGCGCGACCTCGCCGTGCAGGCGGTCCAGGACCTCACCGCGGCGATGGCGATGGCCGCCGCGGGCCTGGCCGGACGGGACGCGCTGCACGCCGTGGCCGCCGCCTACCGCGACTTCGCCGCCGCGCACCCGGGCCTGGCCGCCGCGGGCGTCCGCGCCCCCGCCCCCGGCGACGCCGAGCACGCCGCGGCCGGGCTCGGCGCGGTCACCGTCCTGGCCTCGGTGCTCAAGGGCTACGGCATCGAGGGCGACGACGCCACCGACGCGATCCGCAGCCTGCGCGCCGTGCTGCACGGCTTCACCAGCCTGGAGGCGGCCGGCGGCTTCGGCCTCCCGCAGTCGGTCGACGGCAGCTTCACCCGGCTCGTCGACGGGATGGACGCCGCCTTCCGGCAGTGGGTCTGAAATCTCCGGCGACATTCTCCGCCGACGCCGTGTCGATCCGCGGCCGTCCCGTTCGACCTTGGTAGTGAGAGGGTCGAACGACGACCCCGGCAGTGATGACGAGGAGAACCACGATGGCGAAGTACATGCTGATCATGCGTGGCACGGACGAGTCCATGGCGAAGATGATGGAGACCCCGTTCGAGCAGATGCTGGAAACGGTCGGACGCTTCAACGAGGAGCTGATCCGGGCCGGAGTGCTGGTCGCCGCCGAGGGTCTGGACGACCCGTCCCAGGGCGTGGTGGTGGACTTCGACGCGGAGACCCCGGTGGTCACCGACGGTCCCTACGGCGAGACCAAGGAGCTGTTCGGCGGCTTCTACCTGATCGACGTCGCCTCCAAGGAGGAGGCGGTCGAGTGGGCCAAGCGGCTCCCCGCGGTCACCGGCTCCAAGTGCGAGATCCGCCGGGTGCCGAGCATCGACGAGTTCCCGCAGGACAACGAGTGGATCACCAAGGAGCGGGCCTGGCGCGAGCAGACCGGCCAGCTCTGATGCCCACCCCCGCTGACGGCCCGCCGAGCAGCGAGTCTGCCCGGCGGGCCGTCGAGGCCGTCTGGCGGATGGAGTCCGCCCGGATCGTCAGCGCGCTGGCCCGCTACACCCGGGACTTCGAACTCGCCGAGGACGTCGCCCAGGAGGCGGTGGCCGAGGCGCTGGTCGCCTGGTCCCGGGACGGCGCCCCGGCCGACCCGGTGGGCTGGCTGCTGGCGACCGCACGGCGGCGGGCCATCGACGGCTTCCGCCGCCGGTCGGCGCTGGACCGCCGCTACGCCGCGCTGGCCGGACAACTCGCCGAGGGCGAGGCCAACGCGGGCGCGGTGGCGCAGCCCGGACGGTCGGACGAGCTGCCGTGGGATCCCGACCGGGTCGACGACGACGTCCTTGCCCTGGTCTTCATCGCCTGCCATCCGGTGCTCTCGCCCGAGTCCCGGGTGGCGCTGACGCTGCGCGCGGTGGCCGGTCTGACCAGCGATCAGATCGCGCGGGCGTTCCTGGTGCCGGTGCCGACGGTCCAGGCCCGGATCACCCGGGCGAAGAAGACCATCGCCGCGGCGGGCGTCCCGTTCGAGCTGCCGCCCGCGGAGGAGCGGGGCGCGCGGCTGGGCGGGGTGCTCAGCGTGCTGTATGTGATCTTCACCGAGGGTTCCACTGCGACGTCGGGCGGCCACCTGCTGCGCCCGGACCTCGCCTACGAGGCGATCCGGCTGGCCCGGACGCTGGCCGCGCTGCAGCCCGCGGAGCCCGAGGTGTTCGGGCTGCTCGCGCTGTGCGAGCTCACCGCCGCGCGCTTCCCGGCCCGGACCGGGCCCGACGGCGAGGCGGTGCTGCTGGAGGACCAGGACCGCCGGCTGTGGGACAGGTCGGCGATCCGTCGCGGCCTGGCCGCGCTCGGCCGCGCCGCGACGGTCGGCCGCGGCCTCGGCCCGTACGGGCTGCAGGCGGCGATCGCCGCCTGCCACGCCTCAGCGCCCTCGGTGCCGGAGACCGACTGGGAGCGGGTGGTGCTGCTCTACGAGGCGCTGGGACGGGTGGCACCATCGCCCGTGGTCGAGCTCAACCGGGCCGTCGCCGTGGCGATGGCGAGCGGCCCGGGGCAGGCACTGGCCATCGTGGACGAGCTGGTCGCCACCGACCGGCTCTCCGGCTCGCACCTGCTCCCCAGCGTGCGCGGCGAACTGCTGTCCCGACTCGGCCGAACCACCGAGGCCCGCACCGAACTGGAGCTGGCCGCCCGGCTCTGCGGCAACGCCCGCGAACGAGCGGTACTGCTGCGCAAGGCAGCGGCGCTGGGGCGACCCGACGGCTGAGCCCCGCCCGTGTCACGATATTCGGCATGTCCACTCGTGCACTGAGCTTCGGAACGATAGCGGAAGCATACGAACGGTTCCGGCCGGGGTATCCGGTGGAACTCTTCGACACGGTGACGGCCTACGCAGGCCGTCCGATTCGGACCGCCCTTGAGATCGGCGCCGGGACGGGCAAGGCGACCCGCTTGTTCGCCCGGCCAGGGACCACGGTCACCGCGACCGAGCCCGACGGATCCATGCTCGCCGAGCTGCGCAAGCAGGTGCCCGCACACGTCAGGACGGTGCGGGCCGCGTTCGAGGACCTGCGACCGGGCGAGCGGTACGGGCTGGTCTATGCGGCAGCGGCACTGCACTGGACCGACCCGGAGGGACGCTGGTCACGCATGGCCGCGCTGCTGGAGCCGGGCGGCGTGTTCGCCTCGTTCGGCGGGCCGGTCCAGCTGGCCGACCCGGCCGTGGCGGAAGCCGTCCGCGCGGCACGGGCGCCGTTCCTGGACAGTGACGACATCCCGTCCCCGGACGGGACGCCCCCGGAGCACGCGATGCAGTGGCCGGGTACGGAGCTGCAACGCTCGGAGTGGTTCACCGATGTCCAACAGTCCGTGGTCGAACGGCGCTTGACGATGAGTGCTGGCGACTACATCGGCCATCTGTCGACCGTCTCGGCCTATCTGGTACTGCCGGCCTCGGCGCGGGAGCAGGTGTTCAGCCAGATCACGCAGGTCCTGCCGGAGACGGTCGAGTTGGCCGCCGACATCACCGTCCATCTCGCGCGCCGGGGCCACGGGCAGTAGCGCGCACCGGCCGGGTGTCAGCCGACCGGGTGTGGGTCCTCACGTTGTGCCTGGCGTAGTTGCTCCAGTACCTCGCCGCGTTCGGCGAGCATCACGGTGAGGATCTGCCGGGCCGCCCGCAGCAGGTCCTTGACGTCGGCTCCGGCCAGCGCGTAGCAGACGCCGGAGCCCTGGCGGGAGGAGACCACGATGCCCGAGCGCCGCAGCACCGCGAGCTGCTGCGACAGATTGGACGGCTCGACGCCGATCTCGTCCAGCAGGTCACGGACCGTCAGCGGCCCGTCCTGCAGCAGTTCCAGGACCCGAATCCGGACCGGGTGGCCGAGCATCCGGAAGAACTCGGCCTTGACCTGGTAGAGCGGGGGCTGGGTCACAAGTCGAGCCCGGCCTCGACCATCTGCAGCTGACGTCGGGCCAGCGCCAGGTTGGCACGCCTGCGGTCCAGCACCAGGTAGAGGAACAGGCCCGCGCCGCTCTGCGCGGTCAGCGGACGGATCACGTGGTACTGACTGGTGAGGGTGGTCAGGATGTCCTCGATGGTGCCCTGCAGACCCAGCATCTCCATCACCCGCAGCTTGGCCCGCACCAGATCGGTGTTTCCGGCCGCGGCGACCCCCAGATCCAACTCCTTGCCGCCGCCCATGACCCCGAGCGCCATCCCGCTGTTCACGTCGACCAGGGCGACGCCGAGCGCGCCCTCGATCATCATTGCTTCCTTCAACGCGATGTCTGTGTTCGCCATGCCAGTGACGGTAGGCGACTGATCCGCTACGGAAGCGGTGAATTGCAGAACTCTGCAATTCACCGCTTCCGTAGGTGTACCTTGCCCCACCCGCCCCGCTTCTCAGTGTGTGGTGCAGGTGGCGTCGGGGAGGGAGGTGGGGGTGGCGCCAGTGCCCAGCAGGCCGAAGGTGGTTGAGCCGCCGGGCGGCAGCGCGCCGTCGTAGGACTCGTTGGCGACCTTGACCGTGGCGCCGGACTGGGTCTCGGTGGCGCTCCAGATCTGGCTGACGGTCTGTGAGCCCGGCCAGGTGAAGACGCTGTTCCAGCCGGTCGTGGTCGTCGGGCCGGTGTTCTTCACGGTGAAGCCGAGCTGGAATCCGCCGCTCCAGGCATTGGTCACCGACCAGGTCAGCTGGCAACCGCCGGTCCCGGTGGCAGTCGCGGTCGCGGTGGGCGTGGGCGTGGGGCTCGCGGTCGCGGTGGCGCTCGGCGTCGGGGTGGGGGTCGGGGTGGGCGTCGGGCTCGCCGTGACCGTCGGAGTCGGGGTCGGGGTCGGGGTCGCCGACGGCGGGGCTCCGGTCGCGTTCGTGAGGACCACGACCGACTCCGCCGGGAGCGTGACCGAGGCGCCGGTCAGGCTGCCGGTGACGATGGACGGGTCGGCCTTGTCGTAGGTGTACTCGGTCTCCGCCGACCCGGTGATCCCCAGGGCGGCGGTGTTCACGGTGTAGCCGCTGCCGGGGTCGGCGTTGACCAGCATCACCGCGTAGGAGCCGTCCGGCAGGTCCGAGTAGTAGCTGTAGATGTTGGGCGTGGACACCGCCAGCGTGCCCACCTTCGCCCCCTTCACCGCGAGCTTCGCTGCCAACGCGTAGCCGTAGTAAGGGGCGTAGGGGGTGTCCACGGCGGGCTCGCCGCCGCTGCCGGAGGAGAACATGCCGAAGTCGGCGGTCGGCGTGCCGTAGTTGTGGACGTCCCACCAGTCCACGCTCTGGGCTCCGTTGGCGAGCCACTCCAGGTTGTTCGCGGCGGCGAACAGCGCGCCGACCGGCTCCTCGTTCCACTCGTTCGCGGTCTGCGAGATGTTGGTCTCGCCGACGATGAAGTCCGCGGTGGGGTCGTGGGCGGCCAGGGCGGTGTGGATCTCGGCCGCCGCGGCGGGGATGTTGTCCACCAACTCCATGATCGACTGGACGCTCTCGGTCGGGGTGCCGTTCACCGGGTACCAGTGCACGTCGGCGCAGTCGATGTCGGCCGAGTCCGCCTGCAGGACGGTGTCGTTCCAGTTCTGCCAGTCCGTGGCGCCGGAGCCGGGCGCGAGGCCGCCGTCCATCGCGTAGTCGTAGCAGATCTTCGCGGCCGGGTCGGCTGCCTTCATCGCCTGCATGTAGGGCAGCGCGTTGCTCGCGTACGAGGCGGCGGTGTGCGGCGCCGCGTGGTTGTCGGTCTCCCAGGAGCCGTACTCCTCGTTGCCGATCTCCCAGAGCGTCGCGCCCTGCCCGGCGGTGGCCTTCGCCTGGGCGACCCAGGCCGCCGCGCTCTGCGGGGTGTCCGAGCCGTAGTTGACCGTGACCAGCTTCTGACCGTTCGTCACCTTGTCGACCTGGCTGGAGAACTGAGCGTAGTCAACCGGCTGGACGGCCCCGGCGACGCTGTTGCTCTGCCAGGCGTACTGGTCCGCCCAGGAGCCGCCGGGGTAGCGGATCAGCCCGATGTTCGCCGCCGAGAGGTCGGTGGCGATGGCCGGGTCGACGAAGTTGCTGTCCCAGGAAGCGGTGTTGACCCCCAGCGGGTCCAGCGGCCCGGAGAGCACCGCCTGCGCGGAACCCTCGCTTGGCCCCGAACAGCTGATCGTGGGAACAGGGTTGGAGCTGCCGTTCCAGGTCCCGTGGAAGCCCCAGGTGGTGCTCGCCCCCGGCGCCAGCGTGGCGTTGTAGCTGCCGGCCGGGGTCGCGGTGACGGTCGAGCCGTTCTGGGTCACGATCGCGCTGTACGGGCTCCCGGCGATGACGGTCTGGCCCGCGCCGTAGGTCCAGCTCGCCGACCAACTGCTGATCGGGTACGAGGCGTTGTCGGTGATGGTGACGGTGGCGCCGAAGTCCGGCGGGCTGTCGGTCGGCGTCTGCCAGCCGATGCTGTAGACGGCGCTGCAGGCGGCCCCGGTGTCGGCCGGCGCGCTGGTCGCGCCCAGCGTGACCACCGCCGCGGCGGACGCCGCGACCAGGGCGAACGCCAGGGCGGGGCTGCCCCAGCGCCTGGAGAGGACGGTCATTGCTCTCGCTCCTCGGGGCTCGATTCCTACCTGGGACTCGATTCCTGACTGACACTCAATTCGCTTATTGACGACGGCCTCCGGGTGCGGGGGTTTGGCCCCGCACCCGGAGGCCGCGAGTCAGGTCAGGGCTCGGTGCCGTAGGCGAGCGTGCCGTTGACGTACACGGTCACCTTGGTCCAGTCGGTGTAGGAGGTGTTGGTGCCGTAGCTGTAGTCGTTGGTCTCGTTGAAGTTGGACCAGTCGGTCTTGTTGAACCGGCACTGGATGTCGCCGGAGGAGGCCCCGGCCGCCAGGCTGCCCGCGCCCGAGGTGAAGCCGACCTCCAGGTAGTGGTCCGCCCCGGTCTTCGCCGTGGTCATCGTCACCACCTTCTCGGTGATGTTGGACGACCCCAACTGCGCGTAGTCGCACCAGGTGCTGAACGTGGACGCGCCGCCGTCGGCGGTGAACCAGTAGCGCAGGGTCACCGTCGCCAGGCTCACCGCGCTGGTCCCGGTGTTGACCAGTTGCAGGCCGGGCTTGATCTGGTTGTCCTGCGGCGACGAGTCGTTGTTCTTGTACTGCACCTTGAGCGTCCCGGTCCCGGTGCCGCCGCCGGAGGAGGCGAGGGTGGTCCCGGACACCGCGCTGGAGGCCGCCGAGAGGTTCCCGGCCGCGTCGGTCGCCTTCACCGTGTAGCTGTACACGGTGGACGCGGTCAGCCCGGTGTCGGTGAACGCGGTGGCGGTCACCACCCCCGCCAGCACCGCGCCCCGGTAGACGTCGTAGCCGGTCACCCCGACGTTGTCGGTCGACGCCGTCCAGGACAGCGACACGCTGCTGCTGGTCGTCGCGGTCACCGTCAGGCCGGTCGGCGCCGACGGCGGGGTGGTGTCGCCGCCGGTGCTGCCGCCCCCGGCGAACAGCTCGCCGTAGACCGCGTAGGCCATGGCGATGTCCGCCTGCGCCCAGAACCGGTGGTAGGTGAAGGACGGCGCGGAGCCGCCGCTCAGATAGGCCTGCACCTTCGGCCAGTCCGGGTCGTTCTTGTACCAGGAGCGGATGGACAGGAAGGTCGCCCCGGGCGCGATCGGGTCGCCGTTGGGCATCTTCCCGGACCAGCCGGACGGCACGTACACGGTGTCGTTGAAGCGGCTGTAGTCGGTCCTGGTCTCCGGGACCGCGATGCCCTTGCTGTCGGCGAAGGTGGCCATCACGTCGAGCAGACTCTTCGCCAACGCGCCTGACGCAGTGTCACCGGACTTGGCGGAGTAGTACATCAGCGTCTTGGCGTAGGCGGCGGCGACGCCGACGTCATTGCTGTAGTCGACGATCGAGACGTGCAGACCGGCGTTGGTGCCCGGGGTGGTCGGGTTCCAGGTGTCCGGCTGGCCGGTCCAGCCGAGCGTGGACGGGATCTTGAAGGTGCTGGCGGTGACCGTGGTGTTCGCCGAGGCCCAGGCGACCCACTTGGACACGATCGCCTTCGCGGTGGTGTCGCCGGTGACGTAGTAGTACTCGGCGACCCGCTCCATCGACCAGGCCTGGAAGCCGAACCAGTTGTTGCTGGGCGGGTCGTGGTAGACCGGCTCCCAGTCGTAGGCCATGCCGTAGAAGGTCGAGGTACCGGCCGGCGGGGTGCCGTACTGGCCCTCCCAGCTGTTGGTGCAGCCGCCGGCGATGGCGCCCTCGGCGGACTGCAGCCAGCGGTAGAACTCCAACTGCCGGTTGAGGCTTCCGCTCCAGTCGCTCTGCGCGGTCGGCGACTGCGGGGTGAGCGCCGCCACGGACGACATCGCCCAGACCGCCAGCGGGTTCTGGTAGCCCTGGTGCGAGGCACCGTCGCCGATCCGCCAGGCCCAGCCGCCGCCCGGCTCCGCGCCGCCCCAGGCGTAGTACCAGGACAGCAGCCGGTGCTCGGAGCCGCGTCCGCTGCCGGCCGCGCAGCCGGTGGCGCTGGTGCAGTTGCCGATCTGCTTGAAGTACTTGTCGAACAGCGAGTACCGCAGGTAGTCGCCCATCTTCGCGGCCTTCGCCACCGAGGCGGCGACCTGCCCCTGCGCGCCCTGGGCCGAGGCCCAGCGATAGGCCCAGTACGCGGCCTGGACCGCACGGGAGTCGGCGTCCGGGGCGTTGGTGTACTTCCACTGCTTGGAGTAGCTGCTGTCCTTGACGAACAGGTCGAGGTAGCCGTTGGGGCCGCCGTACGCGAACAGGTCGGTGGTCGGCTGCGGGATGGTCTCCCAGACCGACTCCTGCGAGCCGCGCTGGTAGCTGTTGATGAAGGAGGGTCCGGCCGCGGTGGGCCCGGCCTCGGCGCCGGTGCCGGGGGTGTTGCCGTAGCCGTACTTGTTGTCGACGTCCATCAGCCAGTGCATGCCGTAGATGTCGGCGGTGCCGTAGGTCGAGGTCAGCTCGGAGGCCAGCGGGTCCTGGCCGACCGGAACCGCGGTGTTCAGCGGGCTGGGGTAGTCGCTCGGGTCCGGCCACTCGGGCGCGTAGGTCGCGGGGGCGGACGGGTTGTACGAGCTGTTGCTCGGCTGGTCGGCGTGCGAGGGGATCAGGTAGTGCTCGGCGGTGGCCCAGGCGTTGTTGAAGGCGGTCCAGTCGCCGGTCACCCGGCCGTAGGTGGCCTCCAGCCACATCCAGAAGCTGAACGCCTCGGAGGTGGTCTGGTGCCCGTAGTCCGGGGCCTCGACGATCAGCGTCTCTACCGAGTGGTAGGGGATTCCGTTCGGACTGAAGTAGCCGTTCGCGGCGCTCTTGATCTTGTTGTACTGGGTCAGGAACTGCTGGGTGTACGCGTCCGTGCTCGCCGCGGCGGCCTTGGCGACGTCGGTGGACGTGGCGGACTTGGCGGCGGCGGCTCTGCTGAGCGTGGGGGTGGCGGCCACTGCCATCAGCGCGCCGCCGACTGCGGTGGCGAACCGTCTCCGGGACAGGGGTTGGGACATATCGGGCCTCCTTGGGGTTGGGAGCGCTCCCATTTTGTGCGATCACTGCGCGCGTACACGTGGCGCCCAAGCCACGTGACACTGGGTCGGACGACTGGGAGCGCTCCCGATACTCAACTGCTTCTGAGGGGGCGTCAATACTCTTGTCCGAGGTCGGTCGAATTAACTCGCCCTCAACTCGCCGTCAACTCACGTCAGTCAGACGGGACATGGCGGCCAGACCGAGGACGGCGAGGCATCCGAGCAGCGCCGGGAAGAGAAAGACGCGAGGCAGCCCGATCGCAGCCGACCCGATGCCTCCGGCGGCCCCGCCCAGCGCGGAGGCCAGCGCGGACGAGCTGAGGAACACCGCGGACGCGGTGGCCACGGCGGTGGGGAGCAGCCGCTGCGCCACGATGATCCCGAGTGCGGCGAAGACCCCCCACACGCCGCCCATCAGGATCTGACCGGCGAACAGTCCGGCGGCGGTGCCGGTGGTGGCGAAGCAGACGTTGGCGGCGACGCCGAACCCCGCACCGACGACCATCAGCCGCATCATCCCGGTCCTGCGGGCCACGATCACGGCCAGCGGCATCAGGATGATCTCGACCAGCGGCTGTATGCCGATGATCGCGCCGCTGAGGCCTGCGGGGAAGCCGAGTTGGCGGTTCATGTAGAGGGGGAGGTAGGCGTACTTGATCGGCTCCCCGGCGTAGACGAGGACGTAGAGCGCGGTGAAGGAGAGCAGCGGCAGCATCGTCCGCTGCGCGGGGGGCGCGGGCGGCGCGGGCGGCGCGGGCGGCGCGGGCGGCGCGGGCGGCGCGGGCGGCGCGGGCGGCGCGGGCGGCGCGGGGCGCGCCGGGGGTGTGGGGTGCGGCGGGGGTGCGGGGCGCGCCGGGGGTGCGGGGCGGGGCGTGGGTGCGGGGCGCGGCGCGGGTGCGGGGCGCGGCGCGGGTGCGGGGTGCGGCGCGGGTTGCGCGGGGCCCGGCGCGAGGGGTTCAGGCTGCGGCGCGGGCTGCGCGAGTGATCCGGATCGCGCGGGCGAGGCGGGCTGCGTGGGCTGCTCCGGCGTCTCCTCGGCCGAGGGCGTGGCCGTGGCCGTAGGCGTGGGCGTTGGCGTGGCCGTAGGCGTAGGCGTGGCCGAGGCCGTAGGCGTGGCCGAGGGCGTGGGCGTGGCCGAGGGCGTTGGCGTGGGCGTTGGCGTGGCCTTGGCCGTGGGCGTGGCCGTAGGCGTGGCCGTGGCCGTGGGCGTGGACACGGCTGCCGTGGCCGGGGGGCGGAGGGTGCCCAGTGGGAGCAGCTGCGCCAACGTGCATCCCGCTGTGGCCAGCAGCATCGTGCGCAGCGAGGTCTCCGCGGCCAGGAACGATCCGGCGGCCGGGCCGATCACCCAGCCGCCGGTCAGGGCCATCCGGACCACAGCGACGACTCCGTCACCTCCCTCGCCGGGGTGCGCGGCCGTCTCGTCGTGGATCGCGGCGAACAGCTGCGAGGTGGCGGCGCCGGCGAAGCCGAGTACCACGGCGCTGATCACGTACGGCATCCACAGTCGCGTCGACAGTCCGATCGCCGCCCAACCGAGGAACCCGGCGACCGCGCAGACCCGGAACAGGCCGAGCCGTCCGCCGACCCGGTCCGACCGTGACCCGACCAGGTAGCCCGCCACCGGCGCGGTCAGGCTGGTGAGATAGAAGAGTCCAGCCGCGGTGAGCGAGCCGCCGAGGTCGTTCACCAGGAACGAGGCGATCTGCGGAGCCGCCGCCGACGCCCCGAGACCGGACAGGAACAGGGCCACGGTGGCGCCCCGGTACAGCGGGGACGCGAGGACGAACCGGAGCGCCGACATGCTTTTTCCCTGACCGCCGTTCAGTTCTGAGTGGTCTGAGTGGTCTGAGTGGTCTGGCGGGTGACCAGCTCGACCGGGAAGCGCTGCCGGTGGCCGGAGGCCGGGGTGCCGTCCAGGAGGAGCCGGGTCGCGGTCGCGGCCATCTCCTCGACCGGCAGCCGCATCGTGGTCAGCGGCGGATTGCTGCACACGGCGGCGATGCTGTCGTCGAAGCCGATGATGCTGACGTCCTCGGGCACCCGTCGGCCGGTGGCGGTGACGGCCTGGACGGCTCCGGCCGCCATCAGGTCGCAGGCGACGAACATCGCATCGAGGGCGGGGTCCTGTTCGAGCAGGCGCAGCGCGGCGGCGTGACCGCCCTCGCGGTAGAAGTCGCCGTCGGCGGTCAGCCCGGCCAACGCGGTCAGGCCCAGGTCGTCGAGGGCGCGCAGGCAGCCGGTGCGCCGGTCGATCGCGCAGGGGTTGCCGGCGGGCCCGTGGACGGCGGCGATCCGACGGCGGCCGAGCCGGTGGAGTTCGGCGACCGCGGCGTACGCGCCGCCGACGTTGTCGGCCTCCATGCCCGGCACGGAGCCGGCCGTGGGCACCATCGACACCACCCGGCGGCAGCGCCGGTGGAACCGGGTGGCCAACTCCGGGGTGGCGTCGGCGAGCACCGCTCCGAGCGTCGCCTGCGCCGCGATCTCCCCGATCGCGTCGGCGGCGGTCCCGTGCGGCACCACGTGCAGGCGCAGTTGCGCGTCGACGCCTTCGAGCACGGGCATGATGCCGGCCAGAACCCGGCTGAAGTACGGGTGGGTACCGAGCCATCCGACGTCGGGGCCGTTGGTCACCGCGATGACGTCGACGGCACGCTGCCGACCGGAGGCCAGGGCTCGGGCGGCCGAGTTGGGCTGGTACCCCAGCTCGGCAACGGCGGCGTGGACCCGTTCGCGCAGCGGCCCGGACGCGCCCGGGGCGTTGTTGATCACCCGGGAGGCCGTCGCCCGGGACACCCCGGCCGCACGCGCGACGTCATAGATCGTGGGCCTGAGCCCGGTCGTCGGCATCTGCACTTCCCCACCACCATGCGGTTCGCGTCGTCGTCGGAGCAGTCCGGACCCTAGGCCCGAGAGCGCTCTCAGGGTAAGCCGCGAAAACTGTTGGACATGGCGGGTCCAGCCGTCCTAGCGTCGCGGGGACCGCTCCGGTCACTCCCCCGATGTCCTCCCCGATCTCCCCGATGAGGTGCTTCTGATGACGGTCCAGGCAAGCGCGGCCGACCACGGCCGGCCGCCCGCCACCGCTGCCATGACCCCGTCGACTCGGAGGAACCCCAGAAGTGGACCTTCCACGTAAGTTCACCATCCGCGAGAGCGGCCACCGCATCCACAACCCGATCACTGCCGAGAAGCTGGCCGTGCTCGGCCGGGCCCTCGGCCTGGCTCCCGGCACCCGGGCGCTCGACCTCGCCAGCGGATCCGGCGAAATGCTGTGCACCTGGGCACGCGACCACCTGATCACCGGGACCGGAGTGGACATCAGCACGGTCTTCACCGAGCAGGCCCGCGCCCGCGCCGTCGAACTGGGCGTCACCGGGCAGGTCGAGTTCGTCCACGGCGACGCGGTCGGCCATGTCTCGGCGGAGCCGGTCGACCTGGCCGCGTGCGTCGGCGCGACCTGGATCGGCGACGGCGTGCCCGGCACGGTCGGGCTGTTGCGGCGCAGCCTCCGTCCCGGCGGCCTGATGCTGATCGGCGAGCCGTACTGGCGCAAGGAGCCGCCGGACCAGGAAGCGGTCGAGGGCAGCCACGCCCACCACAGGGACGACTTCCTGCCGCTGCCGGAGCTGATCGAGCAGTTCGCGGCACTGGGGCTGGACGTGGTGGAGATGGTACTCGCCGACCAGGACAGCTTCGACCGCTACCGGGCGGCGCAGTGGCTCACCACCCGGCGCTGGCTGGACCGCAACCCGGACGACGCGATGGCCCCGGCGATGCGGGCCGAACTCACCGCGGAGCCGGCCCGGTACGTCCGCTACCAGCGGGAGTACCTCGGCTGGGGGATCTTCGCGCTGATGGACCGCTGAGGCCCCCCGGCGGGGCGGGTGCCCGGAGGCAGGGCCCCCGCCCCGCCGGATGTTCGTCCCGGGAGGATGTCCGTCCCGGGAGGATGTCCGTCCCGGGAGGATGTCCGTCCCGGGAGGATGTCCCTTCCTGACGGGTGTCCGTCCCGGGAGGGGCCTCTCCCTGGACGGGGGCTCCTCTCGGGAGGGGGTGGGACCGCACCCGCGCCCCGCGCTGAGGCCGCGTCAGTCCGCGACCGCGGTGTCCGCCGTCGCCACGTCCTTGCGGGAGAGCGCCAGGTAGACCACGAAGCCGAGGATGACCACCGCCCAGGCGATGCTCACCGGCCCCGCCCCCCAGGCGAGCCCGCCGCGGACCCGGGTGACCGCCATCCAGTCGGCGAAGGACGCGCCCAGCGGGCGGGTGATGATGTAGGCGAACCAGAACGCGGTGATCGGGTTGAGCCCGAACCGCCAGTGCGCGACGGCCGGCACCGCGATCAGGACCGCGAAGACCACGCCCGAAGTGAAGTAGCCCAGGTGCAGGCTGGTCGCGGTCCAGTCCCCGGCCGCGGTGCCGAGCGCGAAGGTGGTCACCACGGTGGCCCAGTAGAAGGCCTCCCGGCGCTTGGTGTGGATGCTGTGGATCGACAGCGTGCCCTCGACCTTGTACCAGGCCACCAGCACCGCGGCGAGCACGACGGTGAAGAAGCAGGTGGACACCACATAGGGGATGCCGATGGCGACGTGCAGCACGTCGGCGGCCATGGTGCCGAACACGCTGACCATCACCACCGTGGTCCAGTAGACCCACGCGGTGTAGCGGCGGGCCGAGAACTGCAGCGTCAGCGCCGCTGCGAAGGCGAGGAAGCCCAGCGCCACCGCGATCACCTGCGGCAGGGTCTGCGCGAGGTAGTCCGACGTGGTCTCGCCCATGCCGGTGGTGAGGACCTTGGTGATCCAGAAGTAGAGGGTGACCTCGGGGACCTTGCTCAGCGCGTGCCGCGCCGGGGCGGCATGCCGGGGCGCGCGGAGCTGACCGGTGGTCGGCATGGCGGAAATGGTGCGTACCTCATTCGTCAGGACGGCGTCAGGACGGCCAGCGGGAGATGTACCACAGCAGTACGGCCTGGGCGGCGAACAGCAGGGCCTCTCGGCCGTCGACTCCGCGCGGCCATCGTCGGCGGCGCTTGCTCGACATGGCCCTGCTCCGGTCCTCGTACTGGCTGGTGACCGCACAAGCCTGTCCCATCGCACCTAACACTGAGGTAACACGCCCAACTTGTCAGCGCCCAGGTGTCGCAAGGACCGCGCGGACACGAACGATCGGTGAACTGTGGCCCCGGGCCCTGCCGTCGGCGCGGCGGACGGGTCAGGATCACGGCCGGGACCGGTCCACCCGCGAGATTCCACCCGCATTCCACCCGCGACATGTTGGAGTACCTGTGAAGCGTCACCACCTTCGGCTCGCCGCCGTGCTCAGCGCCACCGGACTGCTCGGCGGGGCCGCGCTCAGCCAGGCCAGCGCCACCCCGGCACACGTCTCGTCCCCCGGTCGCGGCGCCGCCGCCAAGCACGTCCTGCTGATCTCGGTGGACGGGCTGCACCAGTCCGACCTGGCCTGGTACGTGGCCCAGCACCCGGCGTCGGCACTGGCCCGGCTGGTGAAGGGCGGCGTGAGCTACACCCACGCGCAGACCACCACCCCGTCGGACAGCTTCCCCGGGATGGTCGCCCAGCTCACCGGCGGCGGGCCGGGCACCACCGGGATCTACTACGACGACACCTACAACGCCGCGCTGCTCCCGGCCGGGACCACGAACTGCAAGGGCGTCAAGCCCGGGGTGGAGGTGGACCTCACCGAGGACCTCGACCGCGACAAGACCTCGATCGACGCCGGGCAGGGCCTGGCCGGGCTGCCCGGCAGCATCCTCTCGATGACCGGCGACCCGACCAAGCTGATCGACCCGGCCAAGCTGCCGGTGGACCCGAAGACCTGCAAGCCGGTCTACCCGCACTCCTACCTGCAGGTGAACACCGTCTTCGAGGTGGCCAGGCAGGCCGGGCTGCGGACCGCCTGGTCCGACAAGCACGCCGCCTACGAGATCCTGAACGGCCCGTCAGGGACCGGGATCCAGGACCTGTTCACCCCGGAGATCAACTCGGACGCCCTGGGCTACCCGGCCGGCAACGACTGGACCACCGACAACAAGGCGACCCAGCAGTACGACGGCTACAAGGTGCAGGCCGTGCTCAACGAGATCGACGGCTACGACCACTCCCGCACTCACAAGGTCGGCACCCCGGCGATCTTCGGCCTCAACTTCCAGTCGGTCTCCACCGCGCAGAAGCTGCCCAGCTCCGAGGGCCTGACCGGCGGCTACGTCGCCAAGAACGTCCCCGGACCGCTGCTGCGGAAGAACCTCGACTTCGTGAACACCGAGATCGGCGCGCTCACCGCGGAGATCCGCAGGCAGCACCTCCAGGACAGCACCACGGTGATCCTCTCGGCCAAGCACGGCCAGTCCCCCACCGACCCCTCCGCGCTGACCCGGGTCGACGACGGCCCGCTGCTCGACGGACTGGACGCCGCCTGGAAGAAGCTGCACCCGTCCGCCCCCGACCTGGTGGTGCACGCGGTGGACGACGACGCCATGCTGCTGTGGCTGTCCGACCGCTCCAAGACGGCCACCGACTTCGCCAAGAAGTACCTGCTGGCGCAGAGCGGAACCGGCACCGACATCAACAAGAACTCCAAGCCCTTCACCCACGGCGGCCTGAGCAAGGTCTACGCGGGCGCCGACGCCGCGCACTTCTTCGGCGTCAAGCCCGGCGACGCCCGGGTCCCCGATGTCTACGGGGTGGCCCAGTACGGCGTGGTCTACACCGGCGGCACCGGAAAGGTCGCCGAGCACGGCGGCGCGCACGCGGACGACCTGGACGTCCCGCTGGTCGTCTCCGGCCCCGGCACCCCGGACCAGGTCACCGACGCTGCGGCGGTCCACACCACGCAGATCGCGCCGACCATTCTGGCCCTGCTCGGCCTGAACCCGGAGAAGCTCCAGGCCGTCCGCGAGGAGGGCACCGCCGTCCTGCCGGTGCGGTAGCGGCTTCGTTCGCCGACCCGCTGCGTGCTACCGGCCCTGCAGGCGCAGGGTGACGGTCAGTCCGCCGCCGGGGCGGGACACCGCCTCGGCCCGGCCGCCGTGGGCGCGGGCGACGGCGCGGACGATGGACAGGCCCAGGCCGGTTCCGTCGCCCGCGCCGTCGCTGCGCCGGGTGTCCCGGCCGCGGTGGAACGGCTCGAACAGCTCGGCCACGCTGTCGGCCGGGATCTCGGGACCGTCGTTGGAGACGGTCAGCTCCACCCAGTCACCACCGCCGTTCCCGCCGGGGCCGCTCCCGCCGCTCCCACCGCTCCCACCGCTCTCACCGTCGGTGGCGGTGTCGGCGCCGTACGCGGTGACGACCCGCAGCAGGCCGCCGTCCCGGTTGTAGGTGACCGCGTTCTCCAGCAGGTTGGCCACCGCGCTGCCCAGCAAGGTCAGGTTTCCGCGGACCGGAGTGGGAGCCAGCTCGACCTCCAGCCGCAGGTCCCGTTCCCGGCAGCGGACCGCGATCCGGTCCAGGGCCTCGGCGGCGAGGTCGGCCAGGTCGTCGTCCTGCGGGTCGGTGACGCCCTGTTCCGAGCGGGCCAGTGTGAGCAGCGCGTCGATCAGGCGCTGCGCCCGCCCGGTGGACTCGGCCACGTCCGCGGCCATGGTCCGCCACTGCGCCTCGGTCGCGGTCGGCTTGGCCAGGGTGACCTCGACGGCGGTCCGGGTGAGAGCCAGCGGTGTGCGCAGTTCGTGGCTGGCGTTGGCGACGAAGCGGCGCTGGGTGGCGAAGGAGGCGTCCAGGCGTTCCAGCATCCGGTCGAAGGTGTCGCCGAGTTCCTTCAGCTCGTCCGGCGGCCCCGGCAGGTCGAGGCGCTCGTGCAGGTTGGTGTCGTTGGCGCGGCGGGCGGCGGCGGTGATCGCCGCGATCGGACGCAGCATTCGCCCGGCCACCCACCAGCCGACCAGCGCGGAGACGGCGACCACCAGCAGCAGCAGGACCATGGCGATCCGCAGCAGGTGGGAGGCGGCGGCGTCGCGGATCTGGTCGGAGAGCCCGATGAAGTGGTCATGGTCCGGATCCAGCACGCTGGGGATGGCGTTGTCCGGCAGCGGTTGGAAGATCAACCGGTAGAAGGCGGTGGTCAGCGCGAGCACCAGGGCGCCCCCGCCGAGGGTGAACAGCCCGGCGTAGGTGAGGGTCAGCCGGGCACGGATGGTCAGCGCGGGCGCTCGCATTCGCATCTCCGCATCCTCCCCCGAGCCGGACCGGAGGTGAGAAGGCACCCCGGGCGGTGTGACGAATCTCTTGCCGAACTCAATTGTCTACAGCGGCGTAGACAGGTCGTGAGGAGGCGCTAAGGTATGCCTAAGCTAAGCGTGCCGAGCAGAGGGATCATCCATGTGGGACGACGCGTTCCCGAGTTTTCTGATCGGGCTCAGGGAGGGACTTGAGGCCGGACTTGTCGTCTCCATCCTGGTCGCCACCCTGGTCCGGGCGGACCAGAAGTCACGGCTTCCGCAGGTGTGGACCGGTGTGCTGGCCGCGATCGGACTCTCCCTCAGCTTCGGCGCCGTTCTGACCTTCACCGCCAACAGCCTCTCGGCCACCGACCAGGAGGCCTTCGGCGGCTCGCTGAGCATCATCGCCGTCGCCTTCGTCACCGCCATGGTGTTCTGGATGCGGCGCAACGCCCGCAACCTCTCCGGCGAGATCCGGGAGAGGGTCGGCGCGGCACTGGCGGTCGGCTCCGGGATGCTGATCGCCACCAGCTTCCTCGCGGTGGGCCGCGAGGGCCTGGAGACGGCACTGTTCATCTGGACCACCGCGCAGTCCGCGGGCGAGTCCACCGGGCCGCTGATCGGGGCCGCGATCGGGCTGGTGCTGGCGACCGGGCTGTGCTGGGCGCTGTACCGGCGGGTGCTGCGGATCAACCTGACCCGGTTCTTCACCTGGACCGGGGCCGGACTGATCGTCATCGCCGCGGGTGTGCTCGGCTACGGGCTGCGGGACCTCCAGGAGGGCGGCGTGCTGCCCGGCGGGCACGCCTTCGCGATCGACCTCAGCGGCAGCGTGGACGCCAACTCCTGGTACGCGACCCTGGTGCAGGGGGTGTTCAACCTGACCACCCAGATGACCTGGCTGCAGCTCAGCACGTACGTCGTCTACCTGGCGATCGTGATGGCCCTGTTCCTGGCCGGGGTACGCGCCCCCAAGCCCGCCGCGGTCGCGGCCGGCGCCGAGGCCGCGGGGTCCGAGGCCGCAGCCGCAGCCGCCAAGGCGGGTGTCGGGGCCGCCGGTACAGCAGCGGCAGGTGCCGCAGCAGCCGAGGCGGGGGCTGCCGAGGCCGGTGCCGCAGCCGCCGAGGCCGCAGCCCCCTCCGCCGCCTCCGTCCCCACCTCCGTCCCCGCCTCCGCAGGCACGGGCAGCTCCGCAGGCGCTGGCACCGCCGAAGGCGCGGGCGCTCCCCCGCGTCGTCGCGAGCGGCCGCGCTGGTTGGTGCCGGTGGCCGCGGTGGCCGTCCCGGCCGTGGTCGCCGCCACGGTCATCGCCGCCAGCAGCGGCAAACCCGCCGCCGCCGCGACTGTCTCGGTGTCACCGACCGACTGCGGCAACGGCTTCACCGCGCCCAAGCCCGGCCAGCAGACCTTCCAGATGCACAACACCGGCAACGCCACCTCCGAGGTCTACCTGATCGACCCGTCCAGCAGCGCCGTCTACGGTGAGGTGGAGAACCTCGCCCCCGGCACCACCCGGGCGCTCACCGCCACCATAGGCAGCGGCAGCTACGCCTGGCGCTGCGTGCCGACCGGCGGCAAAGCGGTCACCTCCGCCGTGGTGAAGGTCAGCGGCGGCAAGCCGGTGCAGGCGGTGCTGCCGCTGGCCGCCGCCGACCTGGACGCGCCGCTCGCCGCCTACAAGGCCTACGTCGACGCGGGTCTGGCCACTCTCACCACCGAGACCGCCAAGCTCCAGGCCGACCTGCACCGCGGCGACCTCGCCACGGCCAAGGCCGACTGGCTCACCGCCCACCTCCAGTACGCCTCGCTCGGCGCGGCCTACGGCACCTTCGCCGACTTCGACAGCGCCATCAACGGCCGCGCGGACGGACTCCCCGGCGGCGTCCAGGACAAGGACTTCACCGGCTTCCACCGGCTTGAGTACGGGCTGTGGCACGGCCAGTCCGCGGCGACCCTGGCCCCGGTCGCGGACAAGCTCACCGCCGACGTGGTCGGACTGCGCAAGGCGTTCCCCACCCAGGACTTCGACCCCGGCGACCTGCCGCTGCGCACCCACGAGATCCTGGAGAACACCCTGCAGTTCGAGCTGACCGGGGACACCGACGAGGGCAGCGGCAGCAACCTCGCCACCGCCCAGGCCAACCTGGCCGGCACCCGCGAGCTGCTCACCGTGCTCCGCCCGCTGATCACCGAGCGCAGCCCCGCCCTGCTCACCGGTGTGGACGCGGACATCACCCGGCTCTCCGGCCTGCTGGACTCGGCTCACCACGGCACCGTCTGGACCCCGGTCGAACAGCTGGAACCGACCCTGCGCGCCGAGATCAACGGCGCGACCGGACAGCTGCTGGAAGACCTCGCCCCCATTCCCGACCTGCTCGAGATCCGGAAGTCCGCCTGATGACTGATCAGCCCCAGCTCCAGCCTCAGCCCTCGACCGGGACCTGCCCCTTCGGCTTCGGCGCCTCGCGCCGTACGGTGATGAAGTCCGCGCTGAGTGCGGGCGCGGTCGGCGCGGCGGTCGCCACCGGCGCGGTCACCTTCGGCAGCGGCTCGGCCTCGGCCACGACCGCCGAGTCGTCAGCCGCGCCGGACAGCGGCGCGGTCTCCTTCCACGGCGCGCACCAGGCCGGGATCACCACCCCGGCCCCGGGCTTCGCGCTCTTTCTCTCCTTCGACGTCATCGCCCAGGACCGGGCCGCCCTGGAGCAGTTGTTCCGCACGCTGACCGACCGGATCCGCTTCCTCACCTCCGGCGGCACCCCGCCCGACCTGGGTGTGGGAGCGCCGCCGTCCGACAACGGGATCCTCGGCCCGGTCGTCCCCACCGACAGCCTGACCGTCACCGTCGGCGTGGGCGCGTCCCTGTTCGACTCCCGTTACGGGCTGGCCGCGCAGCGCCCGCGCAAGCTGACGCCGATGCGGACCTTCCCCAACGACAACCTCAAGGCGACCGAGTCGCACGGCGACCTCTCGCTGCAGATCTGCGCCGACCGGCAGGACACCGTGCTGCACGCGCTGCGTGACATCGCCAAGCACACCCGCGGCCAGATGCAGGTGAAGTGGCGCATCGACGGCTTCCAGAACACGCCCCGCCCCACCGGGGCGCCGCGCAACCTGCTCGGCTTCAAGGACGGCATCGCCAACCCGGACACCACCTCCAGCCGGGAGATGGACCGGCTGGTGTGGGTGGACGCGGGCGGCGGCGAACCAGCCTGGGCCACCGGCGGCAGCTACCAGGTGGTGCGGATCATCCGGATGCTGGTCGAGTTCTGGGACCGGGTCTCGCTCACCGAGCAGGAGCTGATGTTCGGCCGACGCAAGGACACCGGCGCGCCCCTGGACGGGGCCGTCGAGACCGACATCCCCGACTACGCCAAGGACCCGCAGGGCAACGCGATCCCGTTGGACGCCCACATCCGGATGGCCAACCCGCGCACCGCCAAGACCGACGACTCGCGCATTCTGCGCCGGGGCTACAACTACGACCGCGGCATCGACCCGGTCGGCAACCTCGACATGGGACTCGCCTTCTGCTGCTACCAGCAGGATGTGCAGCGCCAGTTCGAGGCGGTGCAGACCCGGCTGATCGACGAGCCGCTGGTGGACTACATCTCGCCGACCGGTGGCGGCTACTTCTACGTGCTGCCGGGCGTCCTGAACGACACCGACTGGCTGGGCCGCACCCTGCTCGCCTGACCCTGTGCCAGGGCCGGGCCCGGGTCTGGGTCCGACTCGTCCAGCAGGTCCGGCGGGTCCGGCAGGTCCGGCGGTGGCAGGAGCCGGTGGACCGAGCCGGCCAGCACCTTCTGCAGCATGCTGTAGGCCAGGATCGGCAGCAGCACCAGCGGGTGGTCCGGTATCCGGGTCGCCGCCAGGACCGCGCCGGCGCTGCTGTTGTTCATCCCCGACGCGTAGGTCAGCGCGATCGCGTCGGGGCGGCCGAACCGCAGCCGCCCGGCCACCACCCAGCCGGTGAGGAAGGAGACCCCGCACATCGCCGCCGCCGCCAGCACCACCAGCAGCAGGAAGTCCGGGTCGGGCCTGCGGACCACCGGTTCCAGCGCACCACAGGCGTTGGTGTAGCTCAGGGTGATCACCACGATCAGGTTGAACAGCCTGACCGCCGGCAGCACCGGCGTCAGTTCCAGGCCGAGCAGCGCGACCAGACGGCCCGTCAGCAGGCCGAGCGCGCACGGCAGCACCACCGTCAGCGTGGTGAACAGGCTGCCCGCCGTCCGGGCGGACTCGTGCAGGTCCGCGGCGTAGTCACCGGTCGTCAGGAATCCGCCCAGGTGCAGGCCGAACGGGATGGTCAGCGGGCTGAGCAGGGTGGACCCCACGACCAGGCCCAGCGTCAGAGTGGCGTTCCCCTCGCCGCCCTGGGCGTAGACGGTGGCCCCGGCGGCCACCGGCATCGCCCCGATCAGCGCCAGCCCGACCAGCAGGCTCTGCGCCTCGCGCTGGCTGTGCCAGCCCTGGGCCGCCACCGACCCCGCGGCCAGCAGCAGGGCCGGCAGCAGCGCGTTGACGGCGATGCCGAGCAGCAGCGGACCGGGCCGCCGCAGCAGCGTCGGCAGCAGTTCGGACCTGGCGGTCAGCCCGGCGTTGAAGACCACCAGCGCCAGCAGCCCCGCCTGCAACGGGAAGCCGACGCCGCCGAACCGGCCGAGCGGGACCGCCCGCAGGCTCTCGCCCGGCCCCGGCAGGACGGCGGCGAGGGTGTACGTCACCAGCATGATCCAGAGCAGGTGGCGGTGCAGGGCGCCGCCGACGGATCGAAGGACTCGGGACAGGTGTGCGGACGGACCGGCGGACAGAGTGGCCGACGGACGTGTGGACGGGTTCGCGGGCATGGCGAATACCCCCGTTCGGGACGGCGGGGCGATGAGGGTGGTGGTTCGTGAACACCCCATCACGCCGACGTCAACCCGGTCGACCCGCCCCCGGAAAGGTCATCACAACGGGTGACGGTGACCACGGTGAGTCACGACGACGAGGCGGTGATCCGGTAGCCGGCCCCGACCAGGGTCTCCACCAGGTCCGGCGCCCCGAGCTTGCGGCGCAGCCGGTTGACGGTGACCCGGACCGTGTTGGTGAAGGGGTCGGCGTGCTCGTCCCAGGCCCGTTCCAGCAGCTGTTCATGGCTGAGGACGGCGCCGTCGGCGGTCAGCAGCACCTGCAGGACGGCGAACTCCTTCGCCGTCAGCGCGATCGGTCGCCCGGACCGGTGCACCGTCCGCCGCAGCGTGTCCATGGTGAGATCGCCGCAGGTCAGTGCGGCCGGATGGGAGCGGCCTCGGCGGCCGAGCGCCTGGATGCGCAGGGTCAGTTCGGCGAAGGAGAAGGGCTTGCCGAGGTAGTCGTCCGCGCCCAGGGTCAGCCCGTCCACCCGGTCGTCGGTGCCGGACAGCGCGGTCAGCATCAGGATCATCGGGGAGTCGGGCCGCCCGGTCAGCTCGCGGCAGACGTCGTCGCCGGAGCGGCCGGGCAGGTCGCGGTCCAGGACCAGGACGTCGTAGGCGCCGTTGATCTCGACCTTGGCCAGGGCGTCGTCGCCGTCGTGGCTGACATCCACGGCCATGCCCTGGTCGCGCAGCCCCTCGGCGATGCGCTCGGCCAGCCGCCGTTCGTCCTCGACCACCAGAATCCTCATGTGCTCATCCTCTCCCGGCGGCGTCGAGCGCCGCCTGCAGGGACCGGGCGTAACCGGCCGAGGTGTAGGTCGCGCCGGAGACCACGTCGATGTCCGCGCCCTGCGCCTTCAGCGCCTCGGCCCGCAGCACCGGAAGGGCGAACGAGTCGATGTCCTGGCTGCGCCCGCCGTCGGTCTCCTGGAGCACGACCACGTCGGTCAGTCGCCCGGCGGTGAGGACCGCCTGGACCTGGACGGTGCCGTAGCGGGTGTCCACCGCCGCCCCGGTGAACCGGCCGCTGCGCCCGGCCGGGGTCGCGGCAGCCCCGGCGGCCGGGCCGGAGCTCGGGACGGTGCTCGGACCGCCACTCGGTCCGGTGCTGGATCCGGCGCTCGCCGTGGGCCGGGCCGTGGGCGCCCCGTGGTTCGATCCGACACCGGGGCCGCCGCCGATCCTGACGCCGCCCCCGCCACCGCTGTCGCTGACGCCCAGCGCGGAGCGCGGCGCCCCGGCCGACTCCGCCTTGACGCCGACAACCAGGGCTATCCCGGCCGCCGTGGCCGCGAGGCCGATGGTGATCCTGCGCATCGCCGCTTGCCTTCCTCGCCCCTGCGACGGGGCCTAGAACTCGAACGCCTCGGTGTGGATCCGCCGCGCGGGCACTCCGGCCAGGAGCAGCCCGCGCCGGGCCGCGTCGGCCATCCCGGCCGGGCCGCACAGAAATACCTCACGCTCCCTCAGATCCGGTACCACCCGCCGCAGTTCCTCGGCGCCCAGCGGATCGCGACCCTGCCCGTCCCGGCCGCCGCGCCCGTCGCCGCCCCCGTCGCCGCGCGGGCCGACCAGCGGATGCAGGCCGAACCCGCGCCGGGCCGCTATCGCCGCCAACTCCCGGTAGAGCACCAGATCCTGTTCCCGCGAGGCGCGGTAGAGCAGCACCACGTCGGCGCCGTGCCCCGGCAGCGTCTCGTAGAGGGCGCGGATCGGAGTGATTCCCGCGCCGCCCGCGATCAGCAGCACCCGGCGGCCCCGCTGTCCGCGGTGCGCGGTGAACGTCCCGTACGGGCCCTCGAACCAGACCCGGGTGCCGGGGCGCAGCCGGGCCAGCGAGGCACTGCCGTCGCCGAGGTCCTTGACCGTGATCCGCAGCCGGTCGCCGCCGGGCGCGGCGGAGAGCGAGTACGGGTGCGACTGCCACCAGTGCCCGGCCGCGAGGAAGCGCCAGCGCAGGAACTGCCCCGGGCGCGCGTCCAGCCGGTCGAGGTTCCGTCCGGCCAGGTGCAGCGAGAGCACGCCGGGGCCCTCGGCGACGACCTGGGTGACCCGCAGCCGGTGCCGCAGCGAGCGCGCCAGCGGGAGCCCGATCCGGAACAGCAGTACGGCGGCGGCCACCGCGGCGTGCGCGCCGGACCACAGCAGCCGGTTCCGCGCCGAGGTGGAGAAGTCGGCGCCGACCGCGAACTCGTGGGCGAAGGCGAGCCCGGCCGCCAGGTAGACCAGCAGGTGGACGTGGTACCAGGTCTCGTAGGAGAGTCTGCGCCGCACCGCGCGGGCGGAGAGCACGCCGACCAGGAGCAGCAGGCCGAGCGCGAGCGCGGAGAGCCAGACGTCGGTGTAGTCGAACACCACCGTCACGCTCTCCGTGACCGGGTTCCTTCCGCCCTGCCAGGCGTAGCCGGTGATGATCAGCACCGCGTGGGCGCAGGCCAGCACGACGGTGTACTCCCCCAGCGCCCGGTGGTAGCGGGCGACCACGTCCGAGCCGATCCGGTTCTCCAGCCACGGCACCCGTGCCATCAGCGCGACCAGCACCAGGATCAGATAGGCCGCCAGCAGCCCGGCGACCCGTCCGGCGGCGGTCAGGCAGGCCGCGCCGGTGTTCAGCGAGCCGGGGATGGTGTTCTGCCACCACAGGAACAGCACCGGGCCGACCCCGGCGCAGAGCACCGCCAGCAGCGCGGCCGACCACAGCCGACCTGTCCCGGGCAGCGCCGACCGCCGCGGCCCGGCCCGGTGCCGGGCCGACCGCGCGGGCGGCGAACTGACCGTGGACACGGGGGCGGCTCCCAGGCGGGCGGCGGACGGCGGACACAGGCGGGACCGCCCACTCTCACCGGCCGGGCCTAACGCTGCCGTAACAGGCCGCCGCAGCTCACACCCGGTTCGGGCCCGACTGGGCCGCCTCCCGGGCATGCAGGGTCCGGACCACCCGGGGGCCGAGCCACTTCCGGAACTTCCGCAGCGCGGTGAACTCCTCGGCGGCCTGGTTCACCCAGTAGTACATCTGCGGCGGCACATGCGGCAGCAGCGGTGAGTGCCGCTGGCCGAGCAGCGCGAAGAGCTGGGTCGGCTTCAGCCGGAGGTAGCGGTCGATGTCCTCGTACCACTGGGCGCTGTAGCGGGCCGCGCTCTGGGTGGACAGGATGGCGGCCTTCCGCTCCTGCTGGTAGGCCGCGAGCGCGGACGGCAGGTGCTCCGGGTGTGCCCGCAGCGCGCGGGCCAGGCCGATGGCGTCCTCCAGCGCCAGCGTGGTGCCCGCGCCGACCGAGTAGTGGGTGGTGTGCGCGGCGTCCCCGATCAGCACCAGGTTGTCGTGGTGCCAGCTGTTGTTGGTCATGGTCCGGAAGCTGAGCCAGGGGGCGCTGCCGACGCCGTCCGCCCGCATCAGCAGCGGGTGGCCGTCGAGTTGGCGGGCGAAGATCCGTTCCAGCAGGGCGAGGCTCTGGTCCTCCCCGAGCGTGCCGAATCCCAGCCCGGCCCAGGTCTCCGGCGAGCACTCGACCACGCAGGTGCTGCGGTCGTCCTGGAACCGGTAGCCGTAGAACCAGATCCAGCCGTGCTCGGACTCGACGAAGGCGAAGGTGAACGCGTCGAACACCCGGCTGGTGCCCAGCCAGATGAACCGGTTCCGCCCGTTCGTGACCTCGGTCCCCAAGTGCTCCGCGTGCTGTCGGCGGAGTCGGCTGTTGACCCCGTCACCGGCCACCACCAGGTCCGCGTCCGGGAGTTGGTCCAGGCTCGCGATCTCGCTGCCGTACTCGACCCGCACCCCGAGCTCGGTCGCCCGCTCGGCCAGGATGTCGAGCAGCCGCTGCCGTCCGATGCCGAAGCTCTCGTCCCCGCGGTGGGTCGTCACCTCGTCCCTGATGTGCGCCTCGCCGTCCACCCAGCGCACGGACTCCGCCCCGATGGCCGCCGCGGTGGCGGGGTCGCCGTCCCGGAGCTTGTCGAGCAGGTCGCTCCAGTAGGTCACCCCCCACCCGTAGCTGGACCCGGCCGGATTCCGCTCGTGGACGGTGATGTCGTGGCCCGGGTCGAACCCCTTCATCACGATCGAAAAGTACAGACTGGCGGGCCCTCCGCCGACGCACGCGATCCGCATCTGCTTCCCATGATCCTTGTCGGTCACCGTATGTGATCAATCGCATACGCTAGCAGCCGCACAGGATGCTCACAGGGAGCGCCGAGATCAGCCCGCGAGTTCGGCCAGTTGGATGGTGTGCCGGGTGTGCTCGACCTTGGCCCGCAGGTAGCGCAGGTTGCTGGCGGTGACGTGGGCGTCGGTCGGGACGCGTTCGGCGATGTCGACGCCGAGGGCGGCGAGCTGCTCCGCCTTGTCCGGGTTGTTGGACAGCAGGCGGATCCGGTCCGCATCCAGCGCGGCGAGCATCTGGGCGGCGGCGCTGTAGTCGCGGGCGTCCTCGGGCAGGCCGAGCGCGGCGTTGGCGGCGTAGGTGTCGAGACCGTCGTCCTGCAGGGCGTAGGCGTCCAGCTTGTTGTAGAGGCCGATGCCGCGGCCCTCCTGGCGCAGGTAGAGCAGGTAGCCGCCGGTGGCGGCGATCCGCTCGACCGCTTCGCGCAGCTGCGGACCGCAGTCGCAGCGGGCCGAGCCGAAGACGTCGCCGGTCAGGCACTCCGAGTGCAGGCGCACCAGCGGCACGTCGGCCGCGGCGGGATCACCCAGCACGACCGCGAGGTGCTCGGCGCCGTCGACCAGTCCGTGGAAGGTGACCATCTCCGCGTCCACGGTGTAGCCGTCGCCGAAGCGCAGCGGCACCCGGACCCGGGTGCGCACGGTCGCGGCAGGAAGGTTCTGGGACATGGTCGGCTCCGCTCAATCCTGGTTTGTTCGAATCTGAACCACATCGAACACGGCGACCCTACCCCGTGCTTCAAATTTGAACAACGGGGTAAAGTGGGAATATGACCGCCGAACCCCGATGGCTGGACGACCAGGAGCGTGCCGCCTGGATCGCCTTCCTGGCCGCGAGCAACCTCGTCGCCCGGAAGCTGGAGCAGCAGCTCAAGGAGGAGGCCGGGCTGTCCCACACCCAGTACGAGGTACTGGTCCAGCTCTCCGCCGCCGAGGGGCGCGCGCTGCGGATGACCGAGCTGGCCGACCTGCTGATCACCTCCAAGAGCGGGCTGACCTACCAGATCACCCAGCTGGAACGGGCCGGCCTGGTCTCCCGGCGCTCCTGCCCCAGCGACGTCCGCGGCGTCATCGCCGAGCTGACCGACCAGGGCATGGACGTGCTGCGGCGGGCCGCGCCCGGCCATGTCGAGGCCGTGCGCGAGGCGTTGATCGACGTGCTCACCCCCGAACAGCGGGACCACCTTGCCGAGGGCCTGGGCGAGGTCAGCCGCAGGCTGCGCGGTGTCGGCGGCCGGGCCGACCTGACGCCGTAACCCGCGCATCCCGTTCGCTGGGTGCCGCCGGCAGCCCGGCGGCGTTTTTGTGTTGTCGGGTGGCCGCTCACTCCGTCTCCTTGTCCGGAACCGCCGGTGACGGCGACGAGCGGAGCGGAGAGGCGGCCATGGGGCGCAGGCGACACCGGGCAAGGTCGGTACGAGGGTGGTCGGCCGCCGTCCTCGCGATGGTGGCCGCGATCGTGACCGTCTACTGGGCGGCTTCGCCGTCCGGGCCGGTCGGCGGCACGGCGGTCAGCGGCGCAGCGGTCGGCCGGTCCGCAGCCGCCGTCGGCAGCGCCGGTCCGTCCGGTTCCGCGGGCGTGGGCGTCACGGCGGACCCGTCGCGGTCCGGGCGGCCGAGCCCGTCGTCCGCCCCGGCCTCCGGCGCGGGCGGGCAGACCACCCGTCCGTCCGCCAGGACGTCCGCCAAGGCGACGACCGCCACGACTGCCGGCGGCACCGCGCCGACCGGCAGTCAGCGCGGCATCACCCTGGTCAACCACACCCAGCAGACCATCTGGGCCGTCGTCAGCAACACCTCGCTCTACCCCGACGGCCGCAAACTGGCACCGGGGCAGAGCACCTCGCTCACCGTCGGCAACAGTTGGGGTGGCCGGATCTGGGGACGCACCGGCTGCACCACGGACGCCCACGGCAGCTGTCTGACCGGCGACTGCACCACCAGCTGCTCCGGCCCGACCACGCCGACCACGCTGGGCGAGTTCACCTTCAACGCCTTCGACGGCATGGACTTCTACGACGTCAGCATGGTGGACGGCGCCAACCTCCCGATGTACATCAACATCTCACACACCGTCACCACCGACCCGGTGAGTGCCGCGGGCTGCTACAAGGGGAGTTGCACCCGCCCCGTGGTCTGCCCGAGCGCCATGCAGGCGGTGAACGGCGGCCAGGTCATCGGCTGCAAGCCGCCCTGCGCCGCGTTCGGCGGGGACACCTACTGCTGCCGGGGCGCCTGGGCCGGACGGGACAACTGCGTCCCCGCGAAGTGGCCGGTCGACTACACCCAGGTCTTCAAGAAGGCCGAGCCCTACGCCTACTCCTACGCCTTCGACGACTCCGCGACCATGGCCTGCAAGGGGCAGTGCTCCTACCGGGTCACCTTCGGCACCACCGGCTAGCGCCGCCCCCGGACGTGGCGCCCCGCCCCGGGCACGAGTGTCCGCACGCGCGTGTCGCCGACCTCCGGTGGGCGGCGGCAGATGCAAGGGTGGGGCCATGACCGACCCGGCCCAGCACCCGCGACCGCACCCGGCTCAGCCCCCGCACTCCCCCGACGACCCCGCCGCCCCCTACTCCGGCTACGCCCGTATGCGATCCGGCTGTCCGGTCCAAGCCCTCGCCGCCGACGGCCCGTCGGCGGCCGGGCCCGGCAGCTACCTGGTCACCGGATACGACGAGGCCCGGCAGGCGCTGGCCGACCCCCGGCTCTCCAAGGACACCGCCGCCTTCTTCGCCGACAAACCGTCGCAGCGGCAACTGCATCCGGCGGTGGCGCGGACCATGCTGGCCACCGACCCGCCCGAGCACACCCGGCTGCGGGCGCTGGTCACCCGGGCGTTCAGCACCGGCGCGGTCGCCCGGATGCGCCCCTATATCGCCTCGGTGACCGAGGAGTTGCTCGACCGCTGGCCGGTCCGCGGCCGGGTCGACCTGGTCGCCGACCTGGCCGTGCCACTCCCGGTCACGGTGATCTGCGAGCTGCTCGGGGTGCCGGAGGCCGACCGGGCCGAGGTCAGGATCTGGTCCGCCGAACTCTTCGCCGCCGGGCAGCCCGAACGGATTGACGCCGCGTCCCACGCCCTGGCCGACTACCTGTCGGCGCTGATCGCCGCCCGTCGGCGCGCACCCGGTGACGCCCTGCTCGACCAGCTCATCGCCGTCCGCGACGGCTCGGACCGGTTGACCGAGGAGGAACTCCTCTCCCTCTCCGTGCTGCTCCTGGTCGCGGGGCACGAGACCACCGCCAACTTCCTCGGCAACGCCGTGCTCGCGCTGCTGCTGCACCCGGACGAACTGGCCGGGCTGATCCGGGAGCCCGCGCGGATCCCGGACGCGCTGGACGAGTTGCTCCGCTTCGACGCCCCGGTCAGCACCGCCACCTTCCGCTACGCCGCCGAACCGCTCACCCTCGGCGGCGTGCACATCCCGGCCGGGGCGCCGGTGCTGGTCGCGCCGGGGGCGGCCAACCGCGATCCGCTGCGGTTCGCCTCCCCCGACCGGCTCGACCTGACCCGGGACGCCTCCGGGCAGCTGGGCTTCGGCCACGGCATCCACCGCTGCCTGGGCGCACCGCTGGCCCGAGCAGAGGGGGAGATCGCCCTGCGGGCGCTGCTGGCCCGCTTCCCCGGGCTGCGCCTCGCCGTCCCGGCGGACCAACTCGCCTGGCGCCGCACCCGGCTGATGCGGGGTCTGGTCAGCCTGCCGCTGCAGACCGGCTGAGGATCACATCGCTGTGAAATTCTTGTTCGTGTCTTGTCAAATCTCTGTCGGGGCAGACCGCCGCCAACTACCTTCGTCGCTTGTGATTACTCGCCGCTCACGCGCGCTCACCGTCGTCACCACGACGCTCATCGCGCTCACCCTGGCCCTGCTCGGCTCCCCACCAGCCGGAGCGAGCACCGCTCACCCGCCCACCGCCGCTACCGGCACCGTGCAGAACGGCGTCAGCCAGCCGCTCTACTCCTACGCCAACGCCGTCCGGGAGACCGTCTGGGTCGACACCGGGCTCGACGGCGACGGCGACGGCCGCACCGACCGGGTGGCCGCCGACATCATCCGGCCCAGTGAACCCGCCGCGGCCGGACTGAAGATCCCGGTCATCATGGACGCCAGCCCGTACTACTCCTGCTGCGGGCGCGGCAACGAGGACCAGCTCAAGACCTATGACGCGCAGGGGAAGCCGGTCCAGTTCCCGCTGTTCTACGACAACTACTTCGTCTCCCGCGGCTATGCCGTGGTGCTGGTGGACCTGGCCGGGACCAACCGCTCCGACGGCTGCGTGGACGTCGGCGGCCCGTCCGACGTCACCTCCGCCAAGGCCGTGATCGACTGGCTGAACGGCCGCGCCACCGGCTACTCCGCCCGCACCGGCGGCAGCAGCGTCACCCCGACCTGGGCCAACGGCTCGGTCGGCATGATCGGCAAGTCCTGGGACGGGACCATCGCCAACGGGGTCGCCGCGACCGGCGTCGCCGGGCTGAAGACCATCGTGCCGATCTCCGCGATCAGCTCCTGGTACGACTACTACCGCTCGGACGGCGCGCCCCTCTACAGCGGCACCCCTGCCGACCTGGCCGGAGAGGTGGAGAGCTCGACCGCGGTCGCGCACTGCGCCGCCGTGCAGAAGCAGTTGGCGGCGGGCTCCCCGGCGAACGGCAACTGGTCGGCGCTGTGGCAGCAGCGGGACTACGTCGCCTCCGCCGCGAACGTCAGGGCCAGCGTCTTCGTGGTGCACGGGATGCAGGACCTGAACGTCCGCGACATCAACTTCTCGCAATGGTGGACGGCGCTGGCGCAGACCGGTGTCGACCGCAAGATCTGGCTGTCCCAGACCGGCCACGTCGACCCGTTCGACTACCGGCGCAGCGCCTGGGTGGACACCCTGCACTCCTGGTTCGACCACTACCTGTTGGGCGTCGACAACGGCGTCCAGAACGGCCCGGTCGCCGACATCGAGCGAGCGCCCGACCAGTGGACCCAGGACGCCACCTGGCCCGCTCCGGGGACGGTGACCAGCACGCTCGACCTCAAGCCGGGCGCGCTCACCACCGCGGCCGGCAGCGGAACCGCGAGCTTCACCGACAACCCCAAGCTCGGCGAGGACGACTGGGCCGCGGACGTGAACAGCACCACCAAGGAGAAGACCGCCTTCACCACCGGCGCGCTGACCTCCGACCTGCGGATGTCCGGCGGCGGCACGATCACCCTGAGCGTGAAGTCGTCCACCAGGAGCGCGCACCTCAGCGCGGTGCTGGTGGACCTCGGCCCGGCCACCATCCGGAACTACGAAGGCGCGGGGGCCGGGATCACCACGCTGACCACCCGCTCCTGCTGGGGCGACAGCACGGCCGGGGACAGCGCCTGCTTCCTGGACACCGCAGCCGACACCGAGCAGGTCGGCTACACGATCTTCAGCCGCGGCTGGGCCGACCTCGGCCACTACGCGGGGCTGAACCAGACCTCCACCATCACCCCGGGCACCTCCTACTCGATCACCTTCAACCTGGCCGGCACCGACCACGTCGTCCCGGCCGGGCACCGGCTGGCGCTGATCGTGGCCGGGACGGACAACGGGCTGCTCAACCCGCCGTCCACCAAGCCGACCATCACCCTCGACCTGGCGCACTCGTCCCTGCACCTCCCGCTGGTCGGCGGCGCCGGCACGCTGCCGCAGGCGGTGGTGCCGGCGACGACGGCGACCGCGCCGCTGCTCAAGGGCCTGAGCGAGGGTCAGCAGGGTTTGGCCGCGGGTGAGGAGGACTTCCGCTAGGCGCGGTTCCCGGTCCTGGCAAGCGCCGCCTCGGCCGTCCCGCCGCCTCGGCAAGGCGGCCGAGGCGGCGGCTATGCGAAGGTCCGGCACTCCTGGGCGGCGGCCAGGTAGCGGGCCGCGACCCAGCCCGTGGTCCGGTCCGGGAGCCCGCGTCCGGACCGGCCCGACAGGGTGACCCGGACCCAGCCGCCGGAGCGGGCGCCCGAGGTCAGCCTGTCCCCCGGGTCGAGCAGCCCCAGCACCGTCCCCGCGCCCGTGGACGGCGCGGAGCGCAGCCGGAGCGCGTCGGTGGTGGCGTGCAGGCCGCACCAGTTCCACGGGACGAACGCCTCCGCCGCGGAGGCGGCCGGAGCGACGGCGACGACGGAGGCGGAGAGGGCGGCGGCGGCCAGCGCGGAGGCGAGCAGGACACGGAAACGGATACGCATGCCCTGAACAACGCCCACGACGGACCGGCGTCACGGCGCGGGTCCGTGCAGGCCGGTTCAGCCCCGACCGGCCCCCGCCCTCACCCCGCGAGCCGCTCCGGCAGGCCGAGTCGGGGCCGCCCCGCGCAGTGGCAGGCGAGGCAGGCGACGACGGTCGCGCCGCTGCCCGAGTCGCTGTGCACCACGGCGACCACGATCCCGACCCGGGTCCACCGGTGGCAGGCGTGGCAGGCGCCGGGGTGCACCCCGGTCGGTCGGTCGAGCTCGTCCATCGCTACCCCCATGGCGTGTACACCATCAGGTTAGGATCCTCGCCCGCGAGAACGACCCACCCGCACCGGAAACCGCATATGCCGATTCCCGCACCAGCCGGGCGGACCGGCTCAGCCGACGTTGAGGCTGGTGTCGTCGAGGACGAACGAGGTCTGCTTGGTGTAGTCCTCGGCTCCGGTGAACTTCAGCGTCACCGTCTGCCCGGCGTAACCGGCCAGGCTGAAGCTGTGCTGGAGGTAGCCGCCGGCCGCGTTGGTGTTGGAGTAGGTCGCCAGCGTGGACAAGACGGTGCCGGCGGAGTTCAGCACCTGCACCTTGAGGGTGTCGTAGGCCGTGCTGCCGGTCTCCGCGGTGTTGATGTGCAGCCAGAAGCTGAAGGTGTCGGTGGCGCAGCCGCTCGGAATGGCCACGGTCTGCGCCAGGGTGTCGGTGGTGGTGGTGCCGTAGCCGTCCAGCCAGGCGTCGTAGCTGCCGGTGCGGGCGGGCTCGGCGGTGGTGTGGCTGACCAGGCTGCCGCCGGAGGGGTGGGTCTCGGTCCAGGGGGCCGCGGTGCCGGTCTCGAAGCCGGGATTGGCCAGCAGTTGCCCGGCGGTGCAGCCGCCACCCCCGGCGGCGGTCACGGTCCAGGTGAAGGTCGCCGATCCGGCGGGCCCGGTGGAGTCGGTGGCGGTGACGGTCACCGAGCTGCTTCCGGCGGTGGTCGGGGTGCCGCTGACCAGCCCGGTGGCCGGGTTGACCGACAGCCCGGCGGGCAGGCCGCTCGCGGTCCAGCTGACGGTGCCTCCGGCGGTGTCGCCCGCGGCCAGTTGCAGACTGGTGGCGGTGCCGACGGTGGCGGTCCTGGTGCCGGGGTTGGTGACGGTGACGGCTCCGCCGCCACCGGTGCCGCCCGAGCCGGTGGAGAGCCAGTTGGTGGCGTTCAGGGCGAGTGCGGCGTCGGTGCCGCCCGGGTCGTCCCAGCCGTTGTAGAGGGTGTTGCCGCTGCTGCCGGTGCCGTCGTCGACCGGGGAGCTGTCGCCCCAGATCGCGACCCGGCCCGCACCGAAGGTGCTGGTCACGAAGAAGGCGTTGGTGTTGCCGCCGGTGGCGCCGGTGGTCAGGTAGAGCAGGCCCTTGACCGACGGGTTGTCAGCGGGCTTGAGGGTGAAGGTGGTGCCGTCCGCCAGGATGCTGCCGGTGACCGTGCCGAAGGGCCCGTGCAGCACCGGGTCGGTGGCGTCGGTGATGGCGCGCGGGTCGTCTTTGGAGATGTCCTTGAGGTCGACCGAGAAGCCGAACGGGTCGGTGTTGTCGACGCCGTTGCTGGTCATCAGGTCGTTGATGATGGCCGGGGAGTCCCAGCCGTCGTTGTTGCGGTCGCTGCCGTTGTGGTCGGAGATCAGGAACAGCCCGCCGCCGTGCTGCACGAACGTCATCACCGCGGTCTTCTCGGCGGTGCTGAGCCGGATGTTGGGCTCGTCGATGACGAAGGTGTCGAAGTTGGACAGGTCCAGCGCGTTGGAGGTGCCGTAGGTGATGGTGTTGCCCGAGGGCAGGGTCTTCAGGCTGTAGTCGCCGGTCTTCTGCAGTGCCACACCCCAGGCCGACAGCGCGCCGGTCCAGCTGCTCTCGGAGGTGGGGTTGGGGTTCTGGGCCAGCGGGTCGGGCTGACTGGTGCTGATGACCCAGTCGGCGTTCCCCGCGGTCTCGGCCTTGGTGTTGTCGAACAGGACGCGGTGCTGAGCGGTTGCGGCGGGGGCGGCGGGGGCCACGGCAGGGGCAGCAACGGCGGCGGTCGTGGTGCGGGCCAGCGCGGGATGCCCCGCGGCGACCAGCGCGCCGAGCGCGGCCAGGGTCGCGACCGTGCCGAGTGCGGCCCGGCGGGGACGGGTTGCGGTACCGGTTCTGATCATTCGTCGAACTCCTCGGCTGGAGGTCTGAGGTTTCGCTACGCGCGTAGGCGAACGGCCGTCAAGCAGCATGGGGGTTCTCCATGGCGTGTTCCCCCATGCTCCGGCATCCAGCACTTGAATGGAACATGGCAAAATAGGCGGCGCTGTCCTGCGTGTCAGTCCGCGCGGCGGGCCACGACCAGGCGACAGCGCGGGCTGCCGTCCTCCAGGAAACCGAGTCCGGGCAGCGCGGCCGTCTCCACGGTGAACCCAACCTGCTCCAACTCGGCACGCACTGAAGTCAGTTGGAAGGTGCGGTAGTACATGGTGAACGGCGGGCGGAGCAGCACGTTGCGTGCCTGCATCACCGCGTCGAAGCCCCAGAGCGCCCAGTACAGCGGCGAGCAGACCCGGGCCGGCGCGACCACCGGGAAGGCGAACCGGCCGCCCGGCCGCAGCGCGTCATGGACCTGCGCGAACAGCGCGGGCCGCTCCTTCGGCAGGAAGTGGCCGAACGCCCCGAAGCTCACCGCGAGGTCGAACGCACGGCCGAAGGGAAGCCGCCGTACATCCGCACGGACCCAGTCCACCACCGGCCCTGACGCTGCTTCGGCCGCTTCCGCGGCTCCCGTCGCTTCCGCCGCGCGGCGGCCCGCGGCGAGCATCCCCGCGCTGAAGTCGACCGCGACGACCCGCTCGCGGCAGAGCTGTCGCAGCACGTCCACGCCCGCGCCGGTGCCGCAGCAGAGGTCGATCCCGGCGTCGAACGGGCCGAGCCGGGTGAGGACCGCAGCTGCTTCGTCCAGGACCCGGTCCGGTGTGCGGAACGGGGTCTCGTCGAACTTGGGGGCGAGCAGGTCGTATCCGCGCTCGGTGGAGGAGAGCGCCTGGACGGCGAGTTCGCGGAAGGTCGGACCCTGCGGTGTGAACACCCCGGCAGCCTAGCCCCAACCGCCGTCGCTTCCCGGCAGGTTCGGGCACGGATTCAGGCTCGGGTCCACGTTCGGGTTCAGGCTCGGGTTCGGGCTCAGGCCAGGTCGGTGCCCGCCTCGGAACCGAGCCCCTGCGCGTCGGGCCGTCCGGCCAGCCTGCGGTCCAGGGCCTGGGACCAGTGGCGGCCGGCGTGGGCGTCCATCGCGGCCAGCCGGACGGTCAGCGCCTCCGCCTGCTCCTCCGAGCAGATCCAGGCCAGCCGCTCGAACAGGGCCCGGAGCCGGCGCAGCACCTGCATGCTGTCGGCGGCGAAGTGCCGGACCTCGTCGGTGCCGACGCAGACGTAGTCGGCCCAGGTGCGGACCGGGTGGCAGAACCGCGCGTCCCCGCTCATCCCCGCGCCCGGCGGCGCCACCGGGACCAGCAGCACCAACAGGTCCTCGATGTGGTCCAGCGCCTGGACCGCGCGGGCCGGATCGTTGATCGCCGGGGACATCGCCTTGAGCGCCACGTCGACCAGGGTGCGCAGCGCACCGGCCGGATCGGCCTCCGGGCTGTAGCACTCGGCGAAGAGCAGGCAGCGCAGCAACTGCTCCGGCTTCACCGCGTCGTTGGCGCCGTGGACCAGGAACAGGGTGCTCCGCAGGGCGATGAAGTCACCCGGGTAGGCGCACAGTTCCAGCCCCACCCCCCAGCGCTCGGCGAGGCGGCGCAGCCGGGGCTCGTTCCAGGCCAGCAGTACCTGCCCGGTGCGCGGAGGGCGGGCCAGGTCGACCTCCATCGCCTCGGGGTCCCGGACCGGCCGTACTCCCCCGTACGGCCGCGCTCCCCCGGTCGGCGGGGACAGCCGCACCACCGCCCTGCTGCCCTGGCCGCCGACCCGGCGCAGCAGCGCGCCGGAGTTCAGCACCAGCGCCACCCGGGTGACCAGGGCGAAGAACAGGCAGGCGGAGAGGATGGTCAGCCCCAGCGCGAAGATCGTGGACAGCACCGGCCGGTAGTCCTGCTGACGGACCGCCAGCCGGATCGCGATCAGCAGCGAGTAGAGGAAGGTGGCCATGAAGGTCCCCATGGACCAGCGCATCACCGCGTCCTGCTGGAGCATCGGCACCACCCGGACCGAGAGCTGGGTCGCGCCGAACTGCATGGCCAGGGTGATCGCGGTGAACACCAGGCCGGTGAGGGTGATCATGCCCCCGGCGATGGCGCCGAGCAGCGTCGCCATACTGCCGGTGTCCAGCAGCGGGAACAGCCGTTCGCCCACCTCCTGGGAGGCGTCGTCCAGCCACCGGTCCAGCGCGGGCAGCAGCCAGGACAGCAGGACGGCGGCGGCCAGCAGCGCCATCGGGACGGCCCAGGGCTTGCGCTGACGCATCCTGCGCCGGGCCCTGCGCCACTGCGCCCGCGGGGACGGCGCGACGGACGGGTGCCAGGGAGCGGGCCGCGCGGCCGTCATCGCCGCGCGGCGGGACGCCTCGAAGGTGTGGTCATGCTTCGCATGATCATCACTGAACCGCCGTCGATCAACCAGCCGCGCCGACGGCGGGCCCGGGAACCCGCCGTCGGTCGCGGTCAGCACGCGGTCAGCGCACCCGGCCCGCTCAGCAGTTCGGGATCACGATGCCGTTGTTGTCGTCGGCCTGGTCGTTGCCCCAGAGGGTCAGGTAGTAGGCCGACACGTACTGACCGGCCGGACCCACGTCCGGATCGGTCCGCAGCCACCAGTGGTTGTAGACGCTGCTGTTGCCGATCATGCGGCCCCAGACCTTGCAGTACACGTAGTTCGTCCCGGCGTAGAGCGTGCCGGTCTGCGCGGTGCTGGTCGCCGAGGCGTACACCGGGGCGTTCGGAGCGGTGTCCGCCCAGTAGTGGACCGAGGTGGCCGCCGTGCCGGGGTAGAGCCGCACCGCCGCGTAGTAGTCGGAGTGACTGCTCATCGGGGCCACCTGGACGTAGCCGCCCGAGTACGGCGACTCCACGATGTACCCCTGGCCGAGGTAGATCGCCACATGGTGCACGCCCGCCGCTGTCGTCCCGAAGAACACCAGGTCACCGGGCAGCAGCGGGGCCGTGCCGTCACTCGCGTAGAAGTGCGCGACCTGGCCGGCGTTCTGGATCTGCTCCCAGGTCGGCCCCGGCACGACGTCCGTGCCAACGGCGAGGTCGTACGCGTAGCGGACCATGCCGGAGCAGTCCAGACCCACCACGTTGCAGTCGTTGGGTGCGCCGTTCGCAGGGTCGCAGACGCCGAGGGTCGGACCGGGGGTCGGACCGTGGCCCCCGCTCCAGGAGTACGGGGTGCCGAGCAGCCCGCAGGCCTGCGTCACCGCCGCCTGGGCCTGCGGCGCGGCGCCCGGGGCGAGGACCCCGCAGACGGGGGCGGCGGCGTGGGCCGGTTGCACCCCGGCCGCCGCCCCGGTGACCAGGCAGCCGATCAGCAGGGCCGCGAGCGCTATCAGTCTCACCGCGGTCGCGGCGGGGCCGTTCCGTGCGGGTTGAGCGGGTTGATATGTCGTCATCTCATCCTCCGGGACAGGGGGTCAGCAGTCGGGGATGACGTTGCCGTTGTTGTCGTCGGCCTGGTCGTTGCCCCAGAGGGTCAGGTAGTAGGCCGACACGTACTGACCGGCCGGACCCACGTCCGGATCGGTCCGCAGCCACCAGTGGTTGTAGACGCTGCTGTCGCCGACCATGCGGCCCCAGACCTTGCAGTACACGTAGTTCGTCCCGGCGTAGAGCGTGCCGGTCTGCGCGGTGCTGGTCGCCGAGGCGTACACCGGGGCGCTCGGAGCGGTGTCCACCCAGTACTTGGCGGGCGGGGGCGGCGGCGTGGAGCCTCCTCCGTCGACGTCCAGGTAGTCGCCGTCCACGTTGATGGTGACGCCGCCCCAGGTCTCGTCGGCGCCGCCGTGGTACTGGTGGATGCGCTGGTGGTCGGCCCAGTCGGCGGCGGGGACGTAGCTCCCGGCGTCAGTGTCGGCCACGTTGTTCCACCAGGCGAACCAGATGTGGTCCGGCAGGGTGTAGGCCCCGGTGGTGTACTGGCCCGCCAGGTCGCTGATCCCGGATCCGGCGCTGGAGTAGACCCCGGAGAGGTAGCCGCGTGCGTGCAGTTCCTGGGTCCACCCGGACAGGTAGTTCAGCACCCCGATGCGGCAGGAGCTGTTGCTGCTGTCGTACCCCTCCATGTCGTCGTACAGGGCGCTGCCCCCGGGGATGCCCAGGGACTGGGCCTGGGTGACGGCGTCGTCGGCCTCCGCCGCACCCTGCGCACTGGCCGTCGCGGGATCGGTGGACACCAGGTGCCCGAAGCTGTTGCACGGCGCCTGCGAGCCCACGTAGATCGGCATGATGTGCCAACCGCCCGCCGTCACCGTGCTGACCCAGCCGGCGGTGAGGTTCGGCTGGTCACAGGCCCGGCTGTTGCCGCCGATGTAGACGCCCACGCCCCGGTACGGGGAGGCCGCCCACGCGCTCATCTGGGCGGTACTGGGGGCGGCGCAGGCCTCGAAGCCGCTGCCGGTGTAGCCGCCGGGCTGCACCGGCACATCCTGCGGAACGGCCTGGGGAACCGCCGCCGCCCTGACCGCCCCGGCACCGGGCCGGGGGGCCGGGACGGCCACCGCGTCGCTGCTGAGGCCGCCCGAGCGGAGCACCTGCTCGACACCGGCGCTGCTCGCCCCGAACGAGGCGGTGACGAGGACCCCGGCGGCGGGCACGGCCAGGTGGATCTCACCGCCGACCGGGGCGACACCCTCGGGACGGTAGGTGGCGGTGCCCTGCGGCGCGACCTGCGTGTCCTGGCCGCTGCTCGCCTCGCTGACGGCGTCCAGCGGTTGCAGCAGCAGCGCGTCGGTCCGACCGACGAGGTGCGAGGGGCAGTCCGCCTGGCTGCCGGGGTGGCCGAGGTAGACGGCGTGCACGTCGAAGCGCACGCACGCCCCGGGGGTCCTGGCCAGGTCGACGACCGGCCAACCAGCGGGGACCCGCAGGTGGTAGCCGTGATAGCCCACCACCTGCGTACTCGGACTGGCAGCCTGCGCGCCGACCGCGCCCAGCAGCGAGGACACCACCGCCAGGCTCGCGGCCACAGCCGCACCCGCCAGGCGTTTGACTCGGACAGTTCCAGCCCTGTGCATGCGAACCTCCAGGAAGGAAGGACGGTGATCACTTCAGACGGGTCGTCACGTTCCCCCGCCATTAAGAACGAAGCTATCCACCACTGGCAAGTCCTTGAGCGAAAGTTATTAACGGCGCGATCGAGGGTACCGAGGGTTGTCCATCGAACGGGTGAGGAACGCACCGGACGGCCTCAGACGCCCAGACGTGGCCTGACGGGCCATTAGGCTCCGAACCGATGAACAACTCCACGCCGTCACCCACCACGACCCGCGCCATGAGCCACGGCGACCGCACCAGCCGCACCGACCGCCCGGAGCGTGTCGACCGCACCGACCGCGTCGATGAACTCGCCCCGTGGATGCGCGCGTGCGCGGCGGGCGACGCACACGCCTTCGCCGTCCTCTACACCTCCCTGTTTCCGCAGATCAGGGCCACGGCATGGGCAGTGCTGCACGACCGGGCCCAGGCCGAGGAGGTCGCCCAGGACGTGATAGCCGAAGTCTGGCGCGGCGCGGCCCGGTTCGACTCCCACCGCGGGCAGGTGACCCCGTGGGTGCTGACGATCGCCCGGCACCGCGCGACCGACCGGGCCCGCTCCCGGGCGACGGCCAGGCACCACGAGGAACGCTACGCGCACCTGACGCCGAATCACGCCTTCGACACCGTGGCCGAGGAGGTCCTGAACCGCCTCGACGCCCACCAGGTGCGCGGGCATCTGGGGCAGTTGAGCGACCTGCAGCGGCAGGCACTGGCCCTGGTCTACCTGCACGGCTCCACGCACGCGGCCGGCGCCCGGACCCTGGGCGTCCCGTTGGGCACCTTCAAGTCCCGCGTCCGCGACGCGCTGACCCACCTGCGCCGCGAACTGCACCCGGCAGCCACTGAGTTCACTCCTCCGGACGATTCGTAGGACAAGCGACCGCGGTGCCGGCACCGGCCGACCGCGGGACGGGCCGCTGGCCCATCGGGGTGAACCTGCCGTGTGGCAGCCGTCCGCTCGGGCGCGGGGAGCGAAGTATCCGCAACAGGACGACACCACCGCCGCGGTGCGCCGAACACGCCACCGGGCCCGGTGTTCCACCTCTCGAAGGAGATCCATGATCAACCGTTCGGTCCGTACCGCAGCCGTGCTCACCGGTGCCGCCGGCGCCCTGGTCCTGGCCGCGGCCGGCACCTCCAGCGCCGACAGCAACGCCTACGGAGCCGCCTTCGGCTCCCCCGGCGTCCTGTCCGGCAACGTCATCCAGATCCCGATCGACGTGCCGATCAACGTCTGCGGAAACTCCGTCAACGTCATCGGCGCCCTCAACCCGGCCTTCGGCAACCACTGCAGCAACGGCGGCGGCGACTACGGCCACGGCGACATGGGCGGCTGGCACGCCACCGGCTGGCAGCACACCTGGCACCACGGCGGCGACGACAACAACTGCGACTCGCAGGACTGATCCCGGCCCCCGGCATCCGCGGCAGACGCGGTCGCGTACGGCGCGGGTGAGGTGAGGCCAGGTGGCGGGCGAACGGCTCTTGGGGCCGGTCGCCCGCCACCGCCATCTCCGTAGCCACAGCCGTCGCCGTCGGCAGCCCGGCGCTCAGAGCAGCTTGACGGCTGTCGTCGAACCCGGCGCACGTTCCAGAGCCCGCCCGCGCGTCATCGAGAATCGCGGCCGAAGGTCGCACGCGTGGCAAATGCGACGATTCCGTCCAGGGCAGGCCTCCAGTCCCGCGTGGTGTCCACCAGCAGGCAGGGCACGTCGAGTGCGATGGGGACCCACGACTCGATCGGCCGTTCGCCCGTCGCGATGCGGTGCAGCAGATCGGCGTCCGCGTGAACGGCACGCGAGGGGACTTCGGCGGCGCGGCGCCTGATCCGCTCGTGGGCGAGTTCGGGAGCGACGGCGCAGCGTACGACGCGGATGTCGGCCAGGTCCGCGAACGGCTCCAGGCCCGGATGCCACAGGCGGTCCTGGAACGCGGCCTCCGCCACCGCATTCGCCCCCGACTCCACCAGTTCACCGATGGTGCGGAAGAAGACCTCCAGCACCCTGAGGTCCAGGGGGCGTCCGGCGGAATCGGAACCGCCGCCGCCCGCGGCCATCCGTTCCTTGATCTCGTCGCGGCAGACCGCCGGCCAGCCGAGGGCGTCGGCCAAGGCGTGGGCCAGCGTCGTCTTGCCCGACCCGGGCGGGCCACTGACCGCGACCAGCGTGGGGTGTCGCCTCATACCGCGCCGCCTCCCGTTCGACCAGGACACCATTCTCGGCGAGCGCGGCGCGGTCGTGCCCCAGCACTCAGCTTCGTTCCACCTTGTGAACGCACAGCTCAGCAGTACCGGGTACGCGCGTACGAGAGTTCGGCTTTTGAATGTTAGGAAACTTTCCTGACATACCTATTGACGCCATGTCATGGACGCTAGTTAACTCTGGCCGGGCAAGCGCATGTGCTTCCGCCTGGAACCGGTTCCGGAAATTGGTCCAGACCCCGACCGGGCCCGCGCAGCGCGCCTGCAGTCACGGCCGAGGGGCGAGCCGCCCATTCGTTCAACTCTTGAATGCAGCCTGCCCACCGGCCGGGATACCGAGCACCTCGGAAGCACCCCCACTTCCACCTTCCCCCAGGAGGAATTCCATGACATGGGCACGCCGTAAACGAGCCCTCGTCGCCTCGGCACTGCCCGTGGCGGCGGTGGCCATGGCCATCACCGGCGCGGGACAGTCCCAGGCCGCGAGCAGCTTCCCGGCTCACTACGCCGCCCCGTACCTGCAGATCTCCAGCGGCACCGCGGGCGACATGGCAGCGGACATGAACGCCACCGGGCTGAAGAACTACACGCTGGCCTTCCTCATCCCCAAGTCCGGCTGCACCCAGCAGTGGGAGGACGGCGGCGACTCCGTCGGCGCCTTCAGCTCCCAGATCAACTCGCTGAAGTCGGCCGGCGGCAACGTCATCGTCTCCTTCGGCGGCGCCGAGGGTGGGGAGGTCGCCCAGACCTGCACCTCCGTCTCATCGCTGACCGCCGCGTACGCCAACGTGGTCAACACCTACGGGATCACCCGGCTGGACTTCGACATCGAGGGCGGCACGCTGGGCGACACCGCGTCCAACACCCGCCGCAACCAGGCTCTGGCCGCACTCCAGGCGCAGAACCCCTCGGTCGAGGTGGACTACACCCTGGCAGTGGACCCGACCGGTCTGCCGTCCCAGGAGCTGGGCGTCCTGCAGAGCGCCAAGAGCGCGGGCGTCAACGTCAGCGTGGTCAACATCATGACCATGGACTTCGGCGACGGGCAGAACGCGTTCAACGACGCCGAGTCCGCCGCCAAGGCGACCGCGAGCCAGCTCGCCAACCTCTACGGCATCTCCACGTCGGCCGCCTACGGGCGGCTCGGGCTGACCCCGATCGCCGGGCAGAACGACGACAACGAGAACTTCACCCAGGCCAACGCCACCGCACTGGAGAGCTTCGCCGCCTCCAACGGCGTCGCCGAGCTCTCCTTCTGGGAGGTCGACGGCTACGACAAGGGCACCGGCTACGCCTACTCGCGGATCTTCAACCAGATCACCGGGGGCGGCACCACCCCGCCGCCTCCGCCGACCGGCACCGGTCAGATCACCGGCTACGGCGGCAAGTGCGTCGACGTGGCCGCCGCGAACAGCGCCAACGGCACCGCGGTGCAGCTCTACACCTGCAACGGCACGAACGCGCAGCAGTGGACGGTGGCGTCGAACGGGACGCTGCAGGCGCTGGGCAAGTGCATGGACGTGACGTCGGCCGGCACCGCGAACGGCACCAAGGTGCAGTTGTACGACTGCAACGGCACGGCCGCGCAGACGTGGACGCACCAGTCCAACGGCGAGCTGGTGAACTCCGGTTCGGGCAAGTGCCTGGACGCGACCGGCCCGAGCTCGGCCGACGGGACCAGGCTCCAGATCTGGAGCTGCACCGACGCTGCGAACCAGCAGTGGACCCTGCCGAGTTGACCGACCCCGGCCGCCACAGCGGCTGACCCACCGAGCGTCCCCCGGGCCCGCCTTCACGGCGGTCCGGGGGACGCCTTTCGGCAGCCCGACCCGTGGTTCCCCGTCCACACGTTCACCGGTCCACCCGTTCACCGGTCCACCGGCTCATTGCTCCAGCAGGTCGGCGAGCGGACCCCGCGGCAGGTGGATCCAGCCCTCGGTCTCCGCGCAGGCCTCCTCCGCCGCGCTCCCCGGGTACCCAGTCGCTCCCACCAGGGCCGCGCGGGCGACCAGCGCGCAGATCAGGGCGTCGAGGTCGTCGTGACTGCGCCGGCACCGCTCGCGCACCTCTCCGCCGAAGGACCGCCCCAGCCCCTGCTCCAGTGCGTCGAGGATGCCCGCCCGGACGGCACCCGCCTCGGGTCGCGCGTTCTTGTAGCTGCCGTCCGCCACGATGCCCCATCCGCGCAGGGCCGCCGCCGGATACACCTCGGCCAGCCGCCCGGAGCCGTCCCGAGGCACCGGGCAACCCCTCTCCTGGAGCGCCGCGAGGACATGGGCGGCGCGCAGCGCGACCACGCCCAGCAGGTTGGTGGACACCGAAAGCGGCGGCCGGGCCTTGGCGGCCTTCCAGGTCAGATCGTCCGTCAGACGGAAGCACAGCCGGTCAAGGCCGGGCCGGCCGTCCGGGTGCGGGTCGTAACGCCCCCGCGGCGGGAGCGGTAGGCCCCGGTCGTGGGCCGCCAGCAGGGCGACGAAGTCCCTGGGCCAGCCGAGCGGACAGTCCAGCCCGGTCTTGTCCGCGGCGAGGATCGCCGCCACCAGTTCCCCGTCCTCCGTGGAGTCGAGGAATGCGACGTCGAGCCCGTCCGCGGCCCAGACCACCCGGCAGGCGGAGGTGCGCTCGGAACTGCTTGCCAGGTCGACGCCGAGCGTCACCGGTCCGTCAGATGCGTTTGCCATGGCCGCCCCTATACTCCTCTGCTCTCCTCCGCTCCGCAAAGGCCTGGGGAACACCGGGGAGTTGACGGGTGGAAACCTATGGTCTGCACTATTTTGAGGACTTCGAGGGTGGCCGACCTACCGCAGAAGGGGCGCATGCCGTGGCAACCGCGCAGGAGCCGCCGTCCGGTCCGCCCTCGGGTCCGCCGCCGTCCGGGCCGCCGCCCAACCCGCCGTCCGGGCCGCCGCCGAGTCCGCCGGGGGTCACCGCGCGGAAGATCCTCGGGAAGTGGCCGGTGTGGGTCTTCCCTGCCGTACTGGTGACCCTGGTGTCGTTCGCGCTCGCGCTGGTCTACTCCGGCGGGATCGGCAACCCGCAGGGCTCCACCCACCACCTGCCGATCGGCCTGGTCAACCAGGACGCGGGCCCGCTCGGCGGGCAGATGGTCCAGGGGATCGCCGACGCCCCCGACCCGGACCAGCGGGTCGACTGGAAGATCATGAGCCCGGCCCAGGCCAAGGACGCCTTCGACTCCGGCCGACTCTACGGGGCCATCTCCGTCCCGGTCGGCTTCACCGCCTCGCTCGAAAGCATCATCGCCCCGGCCGGATCGCCGGTCCTGGCCAAGCCGCCGCAGGTCACCCTGCTGACCAACCCCGGCGCCGGCAGCCTCGCCTCGTCCCTGGCCACCGGCGTGGAGCAGCAGGCTCTGCGGGCCGCGTCGGCGCAGATCGGCGCCCAGCTCGACACTCGGCTCCGGGCCACCGGCGCCCAGCCGAGCACCGCGCAGACCATGCTGCTGGCCGACCCGATCAGCACGACCACGGTGCCGGGGCACGCCCTGGCGACCCGTACCGGCCTCGGCCTGACCGCTTTCTACGTCGCCCTACTGGTGGTGATGTCGGGCTTCCTGGGGGCGAACATCATCAGCGGCGGGGTGGACTCCGCCCTCGGCTACGCGCCGAGCGAGCTGGGTCCGCGACGCCAGGTGCGGACCGCGGTGCCGATCAGCCGGTTCCAGACCCTGATCGTGAAGATGGTGATGTCGGCGGTGCTCTCGCTGGTGACGGCCAGTGTGGTGGTGCTGGCCACGGCGGCGGTGGTGCGGCTGGACATGCCGCACCTGCCGCAGCTGTGGCTGTTCGCCTTCTGCGCCAGCGCGGTGGTCGGGGTGGGCGTGCAGGCGGTGATCGCCGTCTTCGGCGGTCTCGGACAGGTCGTCAGCATGTTCTTCTTCGTCGCCCTGGCCATCCCCTCCGCCGGGGCGACCATCCCGTTGGAGTCGCTGCCCGGCTTCTACCGGTTCATCGCCCAGTTCGAACCGATGCGTCAGATCAGCGGCGGAGTACGGGCGATCATGTACTTCGACGCACGCGGCGACGCCGGGCTGCAGCGCGCCTGGATCATGCTCGCGCTGGGACTGGCCGTCGCCCTGCTGCTCGGCCTCGGCATCACCCGCTGGTACGACCACCGCGGCTACCACCGCATCCATCCGAGCGACCGGCTCCCCGCCGCCTGAACCGGTCTCGCCCGCCGGCCGCATCCGCCGACCAACGCTGAGCACCGAGCCCACACCGAGAAGGCGATCCGGACGTCCGCAGTTGCCACAAGCCCGGCCGCCTGCTCGAATCGCCACCGTGGACACCTACCTGGAAACCGAGCGCATGACGCTTCGCCGTTTCACTCGCGCCGACGTGGACGACCTGGTCGTCCTGCACGGCGACGCGTCCGTCATGCGGTGCATCGACAACGGTCGACCGGTGCCCCGGGCCGTAGTCGAGCAGCAGCAGCTGCCGGGCATTCTGCGCGAGTACGACGAGCTCCCCGTCGGCCTGGGCTGCCTGGCCGCGGTCGAGAAGGCGTCGGGGAACTTCCTGGGCTGGCTCTCGCTGCGGCCGGCGACCAGCGTCGGCCTGACCGGCGGAACGGAGCTGGGGTACCGCATGCTGCCGTCGGCCTGGGGCCTGGGCTATGCCACCGAGGGCGCCCGGGCGCTGGTGCACTACGCGTTCACCGAGCTGGGCGTGGACCGGGTCGTGGCCACCACGATGACGGTCAACACGGCTTCCCGGCGGGTCATGGAAAAGGCCGGCCTGCGCTTGACCCGCACCTTCTTCGAGCAGTGGCCCGAGCCCATCGAGGGCGCTGAACACGGCGACGTCGAGTACGCCCTCACCAGGGAGATCTGGACTCGCCAGCACGATGCGGCGCACCCTCAGGGGGCCGAGTTCGGGCGCTTGGAGTAGATGTCGAACATCTCCTCGGGCGTCTCCCCCGGGCTGTTCCAGGCGGAGCCGGTGCTGAGGCCGAGCTTGTTCTCCGTGTACTGGGTGCTGACCTGAACGCACTCGCTCTTGCCGCCGTTCTGCGAGTGGGTGTTGTTCAGCGCGACCGAGGTGCTCACCGGGGCCTTCGAGGGCGTCGATCCGGGGAAGCTCTTGCCGCTGGTCCAGTCGAGGCCGATCTCCAGTTTCAGGCCCTTCGCCGTGCCCTGGACCACCTGCTTGGCCGGCAGGCCGAGGACCGCCGCCACGGCCTTCGCCTGCGCCGACTCCCCGGGGCCGTAGGTCAGCGAGCTGGTGGCGGGGTGCGGCGAGGTGTGGTCGGTGTTGGCGCTGCTGTCGTGGCTGTATCCGGCGCTCTCCAGCACGGACACGATGTCGCCGGCCCGGTTCAGCACTCCGCTGCCGTTCCAGACCGACACGGCCGTGTCGGCGGGCTTCACCGCGGGCGCGGTGCCGGCGGACGCGCCCGCCGTCGCACTCCCGGCGCCGCTGTTCGCACCGGTCGCGGTGGTCAGCGACTGGTCGTTGGCTATCGCCGCGAACAGGGTCTGCGCCCCGGCCGCCTGGAGCACGTGGCTGCCCATGTTCGGCGCGGTGTCGGGTGTGTTCTGCATGGTGGTGAAGGTGATCCGGTCGGACTTCACCGCGTTCAGGTTCCGGGCCAGGTCGAGCAGTTCGGCGGGGGTGTGGATGTCCGGGCTCACCGTCAGTGCGTTGGAGGCCGCGTTGGCGATCGAGAGCATGGCCGGGATATTGGTGATCGTGCCCGCGTTCTTCAGCTTGTTGATCATCTGGGTGAAGAAGACGTGAGTCGCCGTGGTGCGGCCCACGTTGTCGCTGCCGTCGCCGAAGGAGTCACGGGTGCGCAGGAACTGCAGCGCCGCCTGCCCCTTCAGGACGTGGCTGCCCTGGGTCAGCTTGAGGCCCGAGTTGATGTCGTAGAACCGGTGGGTGAAGCACAGGTTCACGCCCCCGAGGGCGTTGGACATGGAGACCACGCCGGAGAAGTCCACCATCATGAAGTCGTCGATGGGCACGCCGGTGAGCTTGTGCACCGCCATCGCGGTGCAGGAGGGCCCGTACTGCAGGGTTCCGTTGATCTGCCCGAAGCCGCCGGGCGTGCTGGTCTTGCCCGACGGGTCGGTGCAGGCCGGGAGCTGGGTGTAGAGGTCGCGCGGAATGCTCATCACGGTGATGTTGCTGCGGTCGGCCGAGAGGTGGACCAGCATCTCCACATCCGCCCTGGCCCCGACCGCGGTCTTGCAGGCCCCGCCGTCCTTGCAGTTGGCGGCGCCGATGCGGGTGTCCGAACCGATCAGCAGCAGGTTCAACGGGGTCCGGCCCAGCGGGTCGGCCTTCTCCGTGCCCACCGCCTTGGCCTTGTCGTTTCCGGTGTACAGCGCCGCCGTCTTGATGTTGCCCGCGAGATGGCTGTACAGGTAGTAGCCCCCGCCCACACTGGCGACCACCAGGACCGCCAGTGACCAGGCCACGATCTTCAGCCAGCGCCGACGGGGCTTGCGCCGGGCTCGCCGCATCGCCGCACGCCCGCCCTGCGACGGCACACCGCCGGGCCCGTCGGTCGCGCCTCCCGCCGTCTCAGGGACAGCGTCATCGTAGGAGGGCGGCCTCTGCACTGTTCTTCCTCCACGCCGTGTCGTTGGGGGTAGGACCCACCTACCCCCAACTCAGACGTACGAGAACTGAACAAAGTTGCGCGGCGATATGAACATTGACTCTGCGCACCCGCACCGTCTCAGCCGGTGAGGCCGGTGAAGGCGGCCAGGTTAGCGTCGACCCACTGCCCGAAGGTGCGGGCGGGAGTGCCCAGCAGGGTCGCGGTGGTGTCGGCGATCCGGGCCGGGCCCGCCGTGGCGCGGAGCCAGAGGTCGAGCAGGGAGGCGACCATCGGGTCGGGCAGGAAGCGGCCCATCTGCTCCTCGGCCTCGGCCCGGGTGATCTGCTGGACCGGGACCTCCCGGCCGAGCCGGTCGCCGATGAGGGCGAGCTGCTCCCGGAAGGACAGCGACTCGGGGCCGGTGAGATCCAGGATCCGGCCCTCGAACACCGGCCCGGTGAGCGCGGTGACGGCGAGATCGGCCAGGTCCTCGGGGTGGATCGGGGCGACCTGTGCGTCCGGGTAGGCGAGTGGGACCGGTGCCTGGGCCCGGATGGCATGGCTCCAGCCCAGGGCGTTGCCGGCGAAGGCGTCCGGCCGCAGCACCGTAGCGGGCAGCGGGGACGCGGCCAGGGCGCGTTCGACCAGCAGGTGCGGGAGGGCGACTGCGTCCGTCTCGGCCTCCGGCCCGGCGACCGAGGACGAGGAGAGCAGCACCACCCGCTCGACCCCGGCTGCCTCGGCGGCCTTGAGCAGCTCCTGGACGCCCGAGGGCTCGGGATAGAGGAACAGCTCACGAACGCCGCGGAGCGCGGGCTCGAAGGTCTCCGGCCGGGACAGCCCCAGCTCGACCGCCTCCACCCCGGACGGGACGTCGAGCTGGGCCGGGGAGTTGCTGCCCGCGCGGACGGCGCGGCCCTCGGCGTGCAGGCGGCCGATCACGGCCTGCCCGACCTTGCCGCGAGCGCCGGTGACGAGGATGGACATGAGTGCTCCCTGGGTGGGGTTGAGTGCGGTCGGCTTTTTGAGCCATCATGCATATGCATGCTCTCATGCATATAACGACACGCTAGCACATGCCTGCGCATCCCCACAGCGCTATAGGATGAATCCCATGCAGCCCCCGTTGACCGACGTCGAAGCCGCCGCCCTGCTGGACGCCGTCGGCCCGGCCTTCTCCCGGCTGCGGCGCAGCGTGCTGCTGGAGGTCCAGAACCCGGTCTCCCCCAAGGACATGGCCAGGACCCTGGTCCTCGGCATCGTCGAGGCAGCGGAGGCGGCGGGAGCGGCGGGCGCCGCGGGAGCCGCGGGAGCCGCGGGAGCCGCCAAGGGAACGGGGGCCGCCGACGGAACGGGCGCCGCCGAGGAGCAGCTGCCTCGGGAGATCACCGTCGGCGCGGTCGCCGAGCAGCTCTCGGTCGACCCGTCGGTGGCCAGCCGGATGGTCTCCGACTGCATCGGCGCCGGCTACCTGGAACGGGCCGCCTCCCAGCAGGACGGCCGACGGACGATCCTGCGGCTGCGCCCGGAGGGAGCGGCGATGATGCGCCGCTTCCGGCAGCACCAGCGCGAGGCGTTCGAGTACATCACCGCGGACTGGAGCGAGCGGGACCGGCTGGAGTTCGCCCGGCTGATGCTCCGTTACGTGGACGCCCTGGCCGAGGTCCGGCACCGCAGCGCGATGGCCGAGCCCCCGCGCTGACTCAGCGTCCCACCGGCCGCCCCGCGCCGACGACCCCGCTGCCTCAGCACTCCCGACCGGCTCAGCACCGCGATCGGCTCAGCACCCCGACCTGCTCAGGGCTCAGGGCTCCGGGCTCCGGGTCGACGACCCAGGCCCCCGACCCGCTCAGGGCTCCCGGCCCGGCTCCGCGGGTTGGGCCAGGGTCGTGCGCAGCCAGGACTCGATCCCGGCCACGTGGATGGTGGCGCAGGAGCGGGCCAGGTCGGCGTCCCTGGCCTGGATCGCGTCGTAGATGGCCCGGTGCTCGGCCAGAGTGCGCGCCAGCGCGCCGCGCTCGGTCATCCCGCGCCAGACCCGGGCCCGGCTGGTCGGCCCGGACATGTTGTCCACCAGCGACGCCAGCACCGGGTTCCCCGCGCCCAGCGCGATCTGCCGGTGGAACTCCAGGTCGGCGGCCACGAGTTCCTCGACCGGGGTGTCGGCGGTGACGGCTTCCAGCACCTTGCGCAGGTTCTCCCGCTCCGGCTCCGACATCCGGTGCGCGGCCATCGCCGTCGCGGCCGGTTCCAGGATCCGGCGCACCTCCAGGAAGTCCAGCACAGTGTCGTCGCGGTGGAAGTCGATGATGAAGCTGAGCGCCTCCAGCAGCAGCGAGGGCGCCAGACTGGTCGCGTAGGTGCCGTCGCCCTGACGTACGTCCAGCACGTTGACCAGGGTCAGCGCCTTGACCGCCTCGCGCAGCGAGTTCCGCGACAGGCCCAGCTCCGCGGCCAGGTCGGCCTCGCGCGGCAGCTTCTCCCCCGGCCGCACCCGACCGGAGATGATCATTTCCTTGATCTTGCCGATCGCTTCGTCAGTGAGTGCCACGCATGCCTCCGTTAGCCCCGCCGTCCAGATACACCCGCGCCGCCGTGGCGGCGAAGACCGCCGCGCGCTCCGCCCGGTCGAGCCCCAGCCCGGCCACCAGCGCGGCGGCCAGGTCGAGGACCTCCAGGTAGCCCGCGGTCGGCAGGCACACCGGCCAGTCGGAGCCGTACATGGTCCGCCCCGGTCCGAACGCGTCGAGTATGACACGCGCGTAAGGGGCGAATTCGGCCTGTCCGGCGCCCGGTGCGGCCTCGGTGACCAGGCCCGACAGCTTGCACACGGTGTTCGCCCGCCCGGCCAGGGCGCGCAGCGCGCCCGCCCACGGCTCCAGCGCGCCGCTGGCGATCGGCGGTTTCCCGGCGTGGTCCAGTACGAACACCAACTCCGGTACGGCCGCTGCCGCGTACGCCGCGGCGGGCAGCTGCGGCGGCAGCACGACCAGGTCGTACACCAGCCCGGCCGCGGCCACCGCGCGCAGGCCGCGCAGCACGTCGGGGCGGCGCAGCCAGTCCGGGTCGGCCTCGCCCTGCACCTGGTGCCGGATGCCGACCAGCCGCTCCCCGCCGGGCAGGGCACGCAGCCGGGCCAGGGCGTCGGCGACCCCCGGCGCGGTGAGGTCGGTCCAGCCGACCACCCCCGCCACCAGCGGGGCCGACGCCGCCAGCGCGAGCAGCTCGGGCGTCTCCTCCGGCACGCAGACGGTCTGCACCACGATGGTGGCGCCGACGCCCGCCGCCGCGGCGAGCGGGCGCAGGTCGTCCAGGCCGAAGCTGCGCCGGATCGGCGCCAGCTCCGGGCCGGTGATCCACTCCTGGTCACGGACCGTCAGGTCCCAGACGTGGTGGTGCGCGTCGATCAGGTTCATTCGGCGGTGGCCTCGCCGCCGATCACACGGGCCAGGAACAGCGCGAACAGGATCACCGCGCCGTCGATGGCCTCGATCCAGTAGTTGGAGACATTGGCCAGGTCGAGGATGTTCTGCACCAGGCCGAGCAGGATCACCCCGGACGCCGCGCCGACCATGTTGCCGCGCCCGCCCTTGAGGCTGACGCCGCCGATCACGGCCGCCGCGAACACCGAGAAGATCAGACCCTCGCCGTATCCCTGCTGCCCGGTGACCGCGGAGACCCGGCCCGCCTCCATCAGTCCGCCGAGCGCGGCCAGGACGCTGCCGGCCACGTAGACGCCGATCCGGATCCGGTCCACCTTGATCCCCGCGGCCCGCGCCGCGGCCGGGTTGCCGCCGACGGCGTAGATCGCGCGTCCGCTGCGGTGGTAGCGCAGGAACAGCCCGACCAGCACGAAGATCACCGCCGCGACGATCAGCGAGACCGAGACCTTGCCGAACGAGGCCGCGCCCAGGTAGGCGAACGCGCTCGGCAGCCCGAACAGCGTCTGTGCCTTGACCACGCCGTTCTGCAGCCCGGCCAGCACGATGGTCATGCCGAGGGTGACGATGAAGCCGTTCAGCCGTCCCTTGACGATCAGCAGCCCGTTCACCAGCCCGACCAGCGCGCCGACCGCGAGCAGGATGCCGATGCCGAGGTAGGGGTCCAGCTTCCAGCCGTTGCCGAAGGCGGTGACCGGCAGGATCAGCCAGGCCGCGACCATCGGCGCGAGCCCGTAGGTGGACTCCAGCGACAGGTCCATCCCGCCGATCAGCAGGATCAGGCTCTCGCCGACCACCACCACGCCCAGCGCGGAGATCTGCTGGCCGATCCCGGCGATGTTGGACACGGTGAAGAACACCGGGCTGACCAGCGCGCCCACCACCAGCAGCAGCACCAGCACCGGCAGCAGCGCCACCTCGCGCAGCGCGCCCACGTCCAGCCCGCGGAGCCGGCCCGCCAGGCCGCCCACGACGCCGACCGAGCGGGCGGTCGGGGCCGTCGGGACCGGGCCGTCGGGACCGACGGCAGCCGGGTCCGCGGCCGAAGCCGGGTCCGCGGCCGGGTCCAGGTCCGGGGCCGATTCCGCGTCGCCCTTGCGCTGCCCCGGTACGGCGGGTTCGGTGTCGGGGGTGGATCGGGGGAACATCCTCGTGCCTCCTCGGCGCTGGCTCATCGCGGGTCCGCCCCACTCGGGCTGGGCTCGGTGCTCTTCGGATACGGGGCGGCGGCGGCAGACCGGCCGGTCGGCGCCAGGCCCTCGGTCGCCACGATCAACTGGTCGCGGTCGAACGGCGGTTCGGTGAACTCGGCGAACACCTCGCCGCGCACCAGCACCACCACCCGGTCGCACAGCACCAGGTCGGAGAGTTCGTCGCTGCACAGCAGCACCCCCGCCCCGGTGGTCCTGGCCACGTCCGCCAGCGCGCGCAGCAGCAGCGCCTTGGACGCCACGTCGACCCCGCGGGTGGGGGTGATCGCCACCACCACGCCGGGGTCGTGGGCCAGTGTGCGGGCCACGGTGACCTTCTGCTGGTTGCCGCCGGAGAGTTCGCCGACCGGCTGGCCCGGCCCCGAGGACACCAGCGACAGCGCGGTGGTGAGCGGTTCGGCGGCGGCGGCCCTGCGGCCGGGGCGCATCAGCCCGAACCGGTCGGTGAGCCGGTCGGTGATGGTCATCGTGGTGTTCTCGGCCACCCCCAGGTGCGCCACGAACCCCTCGGCCAGCCGGTCCTCCGGGACGTAGCCGACACCGGCCCGCTGGGCCAGGTCCCGGCGGCCCGAGCGGACCGCCCGTCCCCGCACCGTCACCGTCCCGCCCTGGTACGGCTCGGCCCCGGCGACCACCCGGCCCAGGGTGGCCACCCCGGCGCTGAGCAGGCCGGTCACCCCGACCACCTCGCCCGGGGCGACCGCGAGCGACACCCCGGAGAGCCGTCCGCGGGCCGAGGCCGCGGTCAACCCCCGTACGGTGAGCACCGGTTCGGCCGCCCGGTCGACCGGAGCGGCGCGCTCCGCGGGCTGCTCGGCGACCGGCGCGGCGCCGATCATCGCCGCCACCAGCGCCTCCCGGTCCAGCTCCGCGACCGGTGCGGAGAGCACCAGTTCGCCGTCGCGGAGCACCGCGACGTCCTGGCAGATCTCGAAGACCTCCTCCAGGTGGTGCGAGATGTAGAGGACCGCGACCCCGCCGTCGACCAGGCCGCGCACCCGCTCGAACAGCCGCCGCACCGCGTCGCGTTCCAGCGCCGCGGTCGGCTCGTCCAGCAGCACGCAACGGGCGCCGCGGGCCAGCGCCCGCGCGATCTCGACGATCTGCAGCTCCTCGACGCTCAGGTCGCGGCAGTAGGCCTCGGCGTCGATGGCGTAGCCCCACTCGGCCATGATCTCGCGGGTGCGGGCGCGCATCTCGCGCCAGCCGACGAAGCGGCTGCCGTCGCCGAGGAACACGTTCTCCGCGACGGTGAGGTCCGGCACCACCATGGAGTGCTGGAACACGGTGGCGATCAGCTCCCGCCACCGCGTCACATCGCCGACCGGGGGCGCGGGGCGGCCGTCGAAGCTGACCGTGCCGCCGTCCGGGGCGGCCAGGCCGGACAGGACGGACACCAGCGTGGACTTCCCCGCGCCGTTGCGGCCGACCAGTCCCAGGCAGCGTCCGGCCTCGATGGACAGATCGACGCCGCGCAGCGCGCGCGTGCTGCCGAAGCGCTTCTCGATGCCGCTGACCTGGACCGACGGCGGGCTGACCGATGGCGGCCTGGCCGACGGCGGGCTGGCCGACGGCGGGCTGTTGGAGGCCATTCCTGCTGTCCCTTCGTCGTCCTGGCTAGGAGGCGTTGCAGACGCCGCCGTGGGCGGCGCCGTAGACGTTGCCCCACAGGGTGCTGTCGGAGACGGGCGTGGAGTTCAGCCCGGTCGGGAAACCGGCCTGCGGGGTGCTCAGGGTCAGCGGCTGCTGGGTCTTGGTGACGAAGGGCGCCACGATCGGGTCGGAGAGGTTGGTGTCGCCCTGGTAGGTGACGTTCTGCAGGGTCGGCGCCCCGCCACCGGGCTGACCCGCCGTCAGTTTGACGCCCTTGGCCGCGTCGACCGCGTAGCTGAGCGCCCACTTGGCGTAGAGGTCGGCCGGCTGCGACTGTGAGGCGTCCACGCTGCCGCTGCCGATGTCGCACATCTCGAACGGCACTCCGTCGTCGCTGACCAGCAGCACGTGGTCGGGCGAGCCGGGGCCGAGGCCCTTCTTCTGCAGCAGCGGGATGATCCCGGTGTCCGGGCTGGACCACTGCGCGTAGATGGCCTTGAGCTTGCTGCCGTAGGCGTTGATCGCGTTCTGCGCGTCGGTGACCGCGGTGGCGTCGTTCCACTGGGTCGGCTTTCTCAGCACGGTGACGCCGGGGGCGTTGGCGGCCATGCAGGAGTCGAAGGCGCTGGTGCGGTCCGCGCCGTTGGAGGAGGTGAGGTCGCCCTCCAGGTCCATCACATAGCCGGAGGTCACCTTGGACGAGATGAACGCACAGGCGTCCTGCCCGTACAGGGTGTTGGAGGCGCGGACCACCATGTAGACGTGGCCGCTGCTGACGACGGTGTCCACCGAGACCAACTGGACGTGGTGCGCGGTGGCGTAGGCGATGGCCGGGCCGAGGCTGGCCGCGGTCTCCGGGTTCACCACGATCGCCTGGGCGCCCTCGTTCACCAGGGTCTGGATCTGGGTGTTCTGCAGGCTCGCGTCCGACCCCGCCAGCAGCGGGCCGAGCAGCTTGATGTTCATGTCCTTCGCGTACTGCTGCTCGTAGTTGACATAGGCGGACCAGAACGCGGTGTTGTTGAAGGTCAGGTCGACCCCGATGGTGATCTGCCCGGATCCCGCGGGCTTCCCGCCACCGCCGCTCGCGGTGGTGGTGCCGCTGGACCCGCAGGCGGCGAGCAGCAGGGTGCCGGCCGCGGTGGCTGCCGCTGTGGCCAGCAGGCGCTTTCTGTTCATGGCTCTCCCAAGTGCGAGTGCGAGTGCGGACAAGCAGACAATGGGGCAGTGCGGTGGCTCATCCGACGCGGAGTGCCCGCCAGACCGCCCCGTCGGGAAACTCGTGCGCGCGCAGCGAGCCGGGTTCGAGCGTGGACGAGAAGCCGGGTTCGGTCGGCGCCAGGTAGTGCCCGTCGACGACCAGCGCGGGCGCGGTGAAGTGCTCATGGAGGTGGTCCACGTACTCGATGACCCGGTCGGAGGTGGTCGCCGAGACCGCGACGAAGTCGAACATCGCCAGGTGCTGGACCAGTTCGCACAGCCCGACGCCGCCCGCGTGCGGACACACCGGCACCCCGAACTTCGCGGCCAGCAGCAGGATCGCGATGTTCTCGTTGACGCCGGCCACCCGGCAGGCGTCGATCTGCAGGAAGTCCAGCGCGTCGGCCTGCAGCAGCTGCTTGAAGACCACCCGGTTGGCCACGTGCTCGCCGACCGCGATCTTGACCGGCGCGACTGCCCGCCGGATCGCGGCCAGTCCCAACACCTCGTCCGGGCTGGTCGGTTCCTCGACCCAGTACGGGTTCCACGGGGCCAGCGCCTCGATCGCGGCGACCGCCTCGGGCACGCTCCAGCGCTGGTTGGCGTCCACCGCGATCCGGATGTCGGGGCCGACCGCCTCCCGGGCCAGCGCCATCCGCCGGGCGTCGTCGGCACGGTCGGCGCCGACCTTCAGCTTGATCTGGGTGAAGCCCTCGGCGACGGCCTCGCGGGCCAGCCGCACCAGCTTCTCGTCGGAGTAGCCGAGCCAGCCGGGGGTGGTGGTGTAGGCCGGGTAGCCCTGGCGCTCCAGGGTGGCGATCCGCTCCTCCCGGCCGATCCGGCCGGCCCGCAGGATGGCCAGCGCCTCCTCCCGGGTGAGCGCGTCCTCCAGGTAGCGGAAGTCCACGAGTTCGACGATCTCCTCGGGCTCCAGGTCGGCCAGCAGCCGCCACACCGGCTTTCCGGCGATCTTCGCGGCGAGATCCCAGGCCGCGTTGACCACGGCCCCGATCGCCATGTGGATGACCCCCTTCTCCGGCCCCAGCCAACGCAGTTGACTGTCCGTCACCAGATCGGCGCTGAACGAGCCGAGGTCGCGGACCACGTCGTCGGCCGGTCGGCCGACGATGAAGGGGCAGAGCGACTCGATCGCGGCGACCACCACGTCGTTGCCGCGCCCGATGGTGAAGCAGAGGCCGTTCCCCTCCAGGCCCGGCAGGTCGGTGCGCAGCACCACGTAGGCGGCCGAGTAGTCCGGGTCCGGATTCATCGCGTCCGAGCCGTCGTGCTCCAGCGAGGTGGGGAACCTGACGTCGTGACACTCCAGCGCCACGATGCGGGCCGACCGCGGCGTGCTGTCCACGACAGCCGGGGATCCCGCTCGCGCCTGCGTCACCGGGGCACCGCTCTCCAGGTCACTCTCTTGAAACATCCGCTCCATAGGTCGGATGTATAGGCGGTGCGCCGCGCGGCGCACAAGGGGGCTGCACTATCCGCCCCGGATCGGACCACGCTCCGGTCCTGCCCGACTCCTCGACGACTGCGCTATCACGGCAGGTAGAGGCCGATATGCCGAACCATCCTGGCGCGACCGGGCGCATGTCACGTTTTGGAAACAGCCGCGCTGTCGAGTGACCCGATGACTCGCAGGCCGGCTGAGTCGATCTCCCGTCATATGTGCAGGAAGAGAAGAGATATGACGCCAACCCTGGACGCTTCGAGGGGTCACGACTATAGGTACATCCGATGTATCCGGTATCCATCCCATGTTTCCAGCACGTTCCGTCACCGCTCCTCCCCCACCCAAGGAGATCCAGGTGTTCCCACGAACCACGCTGCGACGTGCCGTCGCCACCGCGGCGACCGCCGGACTGGCCGCGGCGCTGACGCTCGCGGTCGGGCCCGCGCCGTCCGCGAACGCGGCCACCCTCACCACCGCCTGGCAGAACGGCGCGTTCTCGCAGAACGCCGCTGGAGTCGTCGGCCGCTCGGACATCGTGCTCGGCCGACCCAACACCGCCGACACCCAGTACCTCCCGCTCGGCAACGGCACCCTCGGCGTCGCCGAGTGGGCCGCCGGCGGCTTCACCGCCCAGCTCAACCGCAGTGACACCATGCCCGACCGCAAGTCCCCCGGCCAGGTGCAGATCCCCGGCCTGGCGGCGATGACCTCGGCCCCCGACTTCAAGGCCGTCCTGGACCTCTACAACGGGGTGCTCGACGAGTCCGGCGGCGGGATGACCGCCAAGGTCTGGGTCGCCTCGAACAAGGACGAGCTGGTGGTCGACGTCACCGGCGCCGACCCGGCCGGGACGCAGACCGCGACCGTCCACCTCTGGTCCGGACGCAGCCCCTCCGCCGCCGTTTCCGGCAGTGTGGCGACGCTCGCCGAGACCTGGGTCGACAACTCCGGCAGCGGCGCGTCGGGGCAGACCTTCGGCTCGCTCGCCGCGATCACCGCGGGCGGCCGGAACGTCTCCGCCTCGGTGGTCGACTCGACATCGGTGCAGGTCAGTTTCAAGCCCGACAGCAACGGCTCGTTCCGGGTCGTGGTCGGCGCCCCGGCCTGGACCGGCGGCAACGCGGCGACCACGGCCGCCGCCTTGCTCGGCTCGGACGCCACCGCCGCCGAGTCCTCGCTGCTGGCCGCCCAGACCGCGCACTGGAACGGCTTCTGGGGCGGCACCGGGCTGATGGAGATCTCCTCCGCCGACGGCTCCGGCGAGTACCTGGAGAACCTGCGCACCCTGTACCTCTACGACGAGGCCGCCTCCACCGCGCCCACCGCCGGCAGTTACGGCGGCAGCCAGGCCGGGGTGGCCGACCTGTTCAACTTCGACCAGGACCACCAGGACTGGTTCCCGGCCGGCTACTGGCTCTGGAACCTGCGGGCCGAAATCGCCGCCAACATGAGCTCGGGCAACTTCGCGGAGAACCTGCCGGTCTTCAGCATGTACCTCGACGACCTGCCCGCGATCGAGTCCTGGACCAGCGCCCAGATGGGCGGCAAACCCGGCGCCTGCGTCCCGGAGACGATGCGCTTCAACGGCAACGGCTGGTACAACGGCGGTACCGGCAACGCCTCGTGCAGCCTGGCCTCATCTCCCAGCTACAACGCCGAGAACGTCACCTCGGGCGCCGAGATCGCGCTCTGGATCTGGCAGCAGTACCAGGACACCGGCAGCCTCTCCTTCCTGCAGACCTACTACCCGGTGATGGAACAGGCCGCGACCTTCCTCCTCGCCTACCAGAGCGTCGGCTCGGACGGCTTCCTGCACGCCACCGCCAACGCCCACGAGACGCAGTGGGCGGTCACCGATCCGACCACCGACCTCGCCGCCGACGCCGCGCTGTTCCCGGCCACGGTCTCCGCCGCGACCCTGCTCGGCAAGGACTCCGCCCTGGTCGCCCGACTCCGCACCGCGGAGCAGCAGATCGAGCCGTACGCCCGCACCGACCAGGCGACCAGGACGCAGCTGCTCACCCCCGCTGCCGACGCCTCCGGCGCCGACGTGATCGCCGACTCGTTCCAGCCCTCGGCCCCCCTGCGCAACGGCGAGAACATCGGCCTTGAGCCGGTCTGGCCGTACGGCCTGATCGGTGACAGTTCGTCAGCAACGCTCACCGCGCTGGCCGACCGCACCTACACCAGTCGGCCCAATGTCTCCGGCAACGACTGGAGCCTGGACGCGGTCGACGCGGCCCGGCTCGACCTCGGCAGCCAGGTGTCGGCCGACCTGGTCAGCACGGCCGAGCACGACCAGGGCTTCATTTCCGGCGCGGCCGACCTCTCCGGCGCGGTCGCGGGCGACGAGCCCTACCTCGAACACTCCGCCACCGTCGCCACCGCCCTGGACGAGGCGCTGGCCACCGACTACGACGGCACCCTGCGCTTCGCGCCCGCCTGGCCTCCCGGCTGGAACGGCTCCGGCACCGTCTACATCCAGAACGGCTCCAAGGTCGAGGTGCAGGTGCAGAACGGCACCCTCACCACCGCGGCGCTGGTCGCGGGCACGACCGGCGCGATGACCGTGCGCAACCCCTGGGCCGGGCGGTCCGGCCACTCGGCCGAGGTCGTCAACGGCTCCACCGGGGCGGTGGTGCTCGCCGGGACCACGGCGACGACCTTCTCCCTGCCCGTCACCGCCGGGAGCTCCTACCTGGTCGAGGACACCGCCTCGCCGACCACCTCCTACCCGTTCGCCCAGGTCACCGGAAGCGCCGCCACCGCGGACAAGCACCTCGGCCCGGTGCAGATCGGCCTCGACCCGGCCACCCGCGCGCCCAGCCTCGCCGCGACCTTCAACGACGTCGGGATCAGCGCCGACGACAACACCGCCCCGGGCGACTTCGACGGTGGCAACGCCAGTTACTCGCAGACCGCGCTCAGCGCCGCCGGCGCGGGGCCCGGCGCGTCCGTCACCGCCTCGGGCAAGCACTTCACCATGCCCGGCGCCGCGGCCGGCGCCGCGGACAACACCGTCGCCGACGGACAGACCATCAGCATCGGCGGCTCGGGCGGTTCCCTGGGCTTCCTGGTCTCCGGCAGCTACGGCCCGGCCAGCGGGACCGGCACCGTCACCTACACCGACGGCACCACCCAGAGCTACTCGCTCAGCGCCCCCGACTGGTTCTCCACCACGGCGCCGACCGGCGGCGCGGTCGCGGTCACCTCGGCCTACCAGAACCGCCAGGGCAACACCGTCTACCAGCACACCGCCGACCTCTTCTCGCTGACCGTCGGCCTCGACCCAACCAAGACCCTCGCCTCGGTCACCCTCCCCGCCCTCGGCACCCTCGCCGCGGGCAGCCCGGCCCTGCACGTGTGGGCGATCTCGCTCAACTGACCGCCCCACCACGCCGTGCGCCGTGCGGTCGGATTCCCCGGGTCCGACCGCACGGGCCCTATCCTCGCCTCCATGGACACGGACAGCGACCACGACTTCGTCGCCCACGTCGGCACCCGGCTGGCGGGCCTGCCCGGGGTGGAGGCCGTCGCCCTCGGCGGCTCACGCGCCGTCGGCAGCCACCGTCCGGACAGTGACTGGGACTTCGCGCTCTACTACCGCGGCGGGTTCCGCCCGGACGACCTGCGCGCCCTCGGCTGGGGCGGCGAGGTCTCCGAACTCGGCGGCTGGGGCGGCGGCGTGTTCAACGGCGGGGCCTGGCTCGGCATCGGCGAACGCCGCTTCGACGTGCACTACCGGGATCTGGACGACGTCGAGCACCGGCTGTCCGAGGCCCGCGCAGGCCGGTTCGCGATCGAGCGGCTGATGTTCCACCTGGCCGGGATCCCGACCTATCTCGTGGTCGCCGAACTGGCCGTCAACCAGGTGCTGCACGGGGAGTTGCCGAAGCCCGAGTACCCCGGGGAGCTGCGGCTGAGCGCCCCCGCGCAGTGGTCGGACGCGGCCCGGCGGACCCTCGGCTACGCCCGCGCCGCCCACGCCGAACGCGGGCACCTCAGCGACTGCGCGGGGGCGATCGCCACCGCTGCCTGCCAGGCGGCGCACGCGGTGCTGGCCGCGCGGGGCGAGTGGGTCACCAATGAGAAGACGCTGCTCGACCGGGCCGGTCTGCGCGGTGCGGACCGGGTCCTGACCGGTCTGGCCCCGGAACCGGCGCTGCTCACCGCCGCGGTCGACGCGGCGGACACGCTGTTCACGGACGCGGTCCAGGCCGCCGTCGCCCAGGCCGAGGTCGCGTAGGAAGCCGCCGCCCAGGGAAGCGCCGTGGCTCAGGACGCCGCGGACCAGGCGTGCAGCGGGCCCACCCACACCGCCGTGATCCCGCTGACGTAGCGGGCGCCGCAGGTGTCCTCCGGGACCACCAGCTGCGGACCGGCCGCGTCCAGCGGACGGCCGTCGATGCTCGTGGCCAGCAGGATGCCGCGACCGCTGAACTCGGGGTCGATCTCGGCCCAGGACAGTACCGCGAAGTGCCCGTCCGCGCCGGTGACCGTGAGCAGGTGCCCGAGCCGGGCCTTGCGGGTGCCGGAGTCCGCCCGGGGCTTCGCCGCGTGCAGCACGTCCCACAGCTTGGGCCCCTGGAAGCTGTGCCGCTGCGGCCCGCTGGTCCGGCAGTCGAAGCTCACCTCCGCCCGGTGGCAGGGAAGCTCGCGCAGCTGGCGCACCGTCAGCTCGGTGGGACGGTCCAGGTGCCCGTGCAGCAGGACGGCAGGGGCGGTGGTGGTGCTGCTCATCGGGGACCCCTTCCCACGCGGCGCGATACGGCTGCGGTGGGGATACCCGGGCCGGAGCGCGATGAATCGCATCTGCGTCACCGTCGTCGGCACAGTCGTGGCAGCTGCAAACACCGGACCGCACGAGCCCTCGCAGCTGCGGCCGGGGCAGGCCCTCCGCGCCACCCCTCCGCACCTCCCCTTCCCGCCGGTCACGGCCGTGCCGGTAGGCTGCTCCCCGGCCACGGTCGGTGGAGAGGGGGCAGGGGATGAGCAGCACATTCAGCAGGATCGCCGCAGGTCTGGGCAGACGTCGGCGCCGTGCGGCCCGGCTGATCCGCTGGCTCGGCACCACTGCCCTGATCATCATCGGGATCATCGTCTTCATCCCGGGGACCGACGACAGCAACCCCACCGACAACATCTCCTTCGCCGCCGCGCTGCCGATCTGGCTGTTCGCGCTGACCTGGCCGGTCTGGCGGGCCCCTGAGCGGGAGGCTCCCGACGGCCGACGCTGGCGGCTGCGGCACCGCCGGATCTGCTGGCGGGCCTCCGTGCTGATGCTGTTCGGCGCCTGCTTCTGCCTGCTGAGCTGCGGCTACTGGGAGTACCGCCGCGACCAGGGCTCCGACTACGGGCAGTACGACCACCTCAACCACCTCGCGGCCATGAGCGGCACCACCGCCCTGTGGCTGCTGCTGCTCTGCCCGCTGCCCGCGCTGCTGGACTTCCCGCTGTGGCGGCTGTGGCCCGCCCCGGTCCGGCGGGCGGCGCTGCTCGGCCGGATCGCCGAGAAGCTCAGCGAGCCCAAGCGCTACCTGCTGATGGCGCCCGCGATGATCCCGCCCCCGGGTTTCGACCCGGACCAGGGCTGGCTCGGCCGTCCTTCGCCGGTCTTCGAGAGCCTCCCCGGGCCCCGGCACGGCGACCCGGTCACGGTCGGTCCCGGTGCCCCGCGGACCGGCCCCGGCTGGTGGGACGACCCCTTCGTCAAGGGCCCCTACCCGCACGCTTCCGTCTCCTGGGACGGCGAGACGATCACCTTCACCGACTTCCACCGACGGGGCACCGGCATCCCGGTGGCCCGGGTCGCCGAGCTCGTGGACGTCCGCGAGACCGCCGCCCGCAGCGCGCACAGCGTGCTGATGCTGCTCGACGCCACCGGCAGGGCCGTACTCAGCCTGCCGGACCAGGGGTTCCACCGCGACGAGCTGGCGGAGGTGGCGGTCGCCGCCGGGATACCGTTCCGCTGCTACGAACTCGGCCGCTCCGACGGCAGGTCGCTGCGCGACCTGCTCTTCCCGCTCTCCCCCGACGCGGCGCCCCCGCAGCGGCCGTACTGACGCGTCGTCAACCGGGGCCGCCCCGCCGTCCGGCCGACCGTCACCCGGCCCGGCCGAGCTGGTGCAGGCTCCACCCGCGCAGCTCCCCCGCCCGCCGGGCGTCGGCGAGTGGATTGGCCAGCAGCCGGGTCGCCTGCTCGAAGATGTCCTCGGCGTGCCGGTACGGCAGCCGGGTCCAGCCGGTGACCGGGCACCGGTCCCGGGGCCGAACCGCCCACGGACCGGCCAGCGGGCTCAGGAACAGCGGGCCGCTCCGGCGCACGCCGATCAGGCGGGCCAGCGACCGCACCGTCCCCGGCTGCCAGTGCAGCCGATGCCGGGCCCGGTCGTTGGCGGCGGGCAGCACGTCCTCCACGTTCAGCGCGATCACGCCCTCGGGCGGCATCGGGGTCTCGTGGACCAGCCGCCACAGGGTCCACTCACGGAGCGGCGCGTCCAGCCGCCACAGCCGGTCGATCTGATGGGCCGACAGCGGCGGTCCGGCCACCCCGGACGGCGCGGGCCGCTGCTCGATGCCCTGGGTCGGGTCCGCGCTGATCCACCCCTGGCCCCGCCACCAGCGGATCGCCTTGCGCAGGATCGACAGCTCGCGCTGGACCGTGTCCCAGTCCACCGCGTCCGCCCTGGCCGCGGCGAACTCGGCCAGACGGGACGGCAGTCGCGGGTCGTCCAGCAGGGCGAGGGCGATGGCCGGCGGCTCGGCGCCGCGCCGGAACCGTCCGAGCGGAGTGGGCAGCCCGGCCAGCAGCCAGGACCAGTTGATCAGCGAGATGCGGTAGATCCGGGCCGAGCTGACCGAGATCCCGGCCGCGGTCAGATAGCGCTCCACGGCCGCGGCGTAGTCCCGCGGTACGGGCGGGCATCCGGGCGGGGGGACCGCCGGGCGGACCGGCGGCGTCGGCCGCAGCACCGTTTCACGCTCAGGTGCCTGCACCGCTGTCACCCGGTCCCACCCCTTCCAGCTCCGACGCCGAAGGTGAGCGTAGATCGCTGACGGCCGGAATCCGGGGATTGAGCGGCCCCGGACGCCGTCCTTAACCTGTTCAGCGGTGCCGTCACGGGCCGGACACGGCTGCGGCGCGGCACCCCCGGGTGGGGGTGCCGCGCCGTGGCGGTGCTGAGGTGGTGCCGGGGTGCTGCTGGGTCAGCCGATGACGAGGATCTGGCCCGGGTAGATCGCGTCGGCGTTGTTGCCGATGCTGAACTGGTTGGCGGCGAAGAGGTGCTGCCAGTTGGTGCCGTGGGCGGCGGCGATGGCGCCGAGGGTGTCGCCCGACTTCACGGTGTACTGGGTGCCGGAGCTGTGGCCGCCGGTGAGGGCGGGGGTGCTGCTGCTCGCGCTGGAGCTGCTGGAGCTGGAGTCGCTGCCGGAGCTGTTGGAGCCGCTGCTGTAACTGGAGCTGGAGGAGTCGGTGCTGCTGGTGGACGCGCTGCTGCTGGAGCTGCCGGCGTCCGAGCTGCTGGTGTCCGAGCTGCCGCTGCTGGCGCCGCCGCTGCTGGCGGTCAGGCCGGCCTCGGGGCCGCAGACCGGCCAGGCGCCGGGGCCCTGGTCGGCCAGCACGTTCTGGGCGACCGCGATCTGCTGGGCCTTGCTGGCGTCGGCGGCGTTCGCGGCGTACTGGGTGCCACCGTAGGCGGCCCAGGTGGAGGGGGTGAACTGCAGGCCGCCGGAGAAGCCGTTGCCGGTGTCGGCGGACCAGTTGTTGGTGCTCTCGCAGCTGGCGACCTTGTCCCAGGTGGAGGAGGAGTCCGAGGCGGAGGCGGCGGTCGCGGTGACCAGGCCCGCGACCGGGGTGGCGACCAGCACGCCGGTGACCAGGGCGGCACGCATCCGGTTGCGGCCGGTGGTGACGGTACGGACGGCGGTGGTGGCGGTACGCAGGTTCATACAGTCCTCTCGACAGGCCCCGGGGGCGCACCGCGCCGGGCGACCGGCCCCCGTCAGGGGGTTGTCGCGGCTCAGCTGCGGTGCCGCCGGATGCGGACGGGTTCCTCGGAACGCCGGGGTCGGCGCGGGATACCCGTCCGGTGGTCCCCATGTGTGGCCCGATGTCGCTGAACCGTCCGCTCGGACAGGGAGGGGCGGTGGGCACACCCGCAGTCCGTGGTGGGTGCGGGGTGTTGGGCTTGGGGAACCCGGGGGGTGCTCAGTGCACGTCTTCGAAGCTAGGCAACAAACCAGGGTGAATCAACCAATTTGCGAAAGACCCAGGCCAAACCGCTGTTACCTCCGGTATCGACCCCCGAAAGCCGTCCCGAAACCGCCCTAATCGCCCTAAATCACCCCTACTGGCCCCGCTGATGTGACCCGGGGCACAGCCAACCCCCGGTGACCCCCGCCACATCATCCACACACCGTCACCATCCATCATCCCCATGTCACCGACCGGCGCCCCGCGTTGTGACCCACACCCCACCGACCGCTCGGGCCGCACCGATGTCACCGTTTGGCTCCATCCGGTTGCCGTCCGTAGTGAACGCGCGGACGGTGAAAACTGTCCTATTCAGTTCTGCAGTGAGAGTTCACCCATGCGTATCGTTCGTTTTCGTTCCACTCTGACCTGCGCCGTTCTGGCCACCACGGTGATCGGCGGCCTCGCCGCTCCCAGCGCGTTCGCGACCGCGAGCCCGCACGGCCATGCCGCCGCACACCACAAGGCGACCCTCCCCGCGACCCCCGACCCCACCGCGGTCCTGGGCGCGCTGGGCGCCCTCGGCGGCGTGACCGAGGCGGTCTCGACCCTGGTCACCGGCGCGACGGCCACCTCGCCCGCGCCGACCCCGGCCGACCTGAGCGCCAAGCTCGCCGCCCTGGACACCGCGGGCAAGGCCCTGACCGCCGCCCTGCCTGCGGCGCCGGTGCCCGCGCCGGTTCCGGGGACCGCCAAGGGGACCGCCAAGGGGACCGCCAAGGGGACCGCCAAGTCGTCCCCGGCCGACCTGCCGCCGCTGCCCGTCCCGGTGCCCGCACCGCCGGTCCCGGTGCCGGCGCCCCCGGTGCCCGTGCCTGCACCGCCGGTCCCGGCTCCCGTCCCGGTCAGCACCCCTGATGCGCTCGCCACCCTGCAGAAGGACGCGAACGCGCTGGTCACCGCCGTTCAGGCGGCTGACGTCGCGGGGGTCACCGCCGCGGTGACCGCGCTTGCCGCCGACGCGCTCGCCGTGGTCACCAGCACGGTCGCCGCCGTCGGCACGGGCAGCCTGCCGGCCTGACCCGCGCCCACGGGCGGAGGCCCCCTGTCCGGTCCGGACAGGGGGCCTCCGTCTGCTCCGGGTCGGCCGCGGCTGATCAGCCTCAGCCGACCGCTCCCGAAGGCCGGTCACTCCCGGCGACTGCTCAACTCGGGATGTTCCACTGCTGGTTGGCGGAGTCGGCGCAGGTCCAGATCTGCAGCCTGGTTAGATTGGCCGAGCTGGGGCCGGTCGCGTCCAGGCACTTGCCGGAGCCCGTGTTGACCAGTTCGCCGTTGCTCTGGTGGCTCCAGCTCTGCGCCGCCGTGCCGTTGCAGTCGTAGAGCTGCACCTGGGCGCCGTTGGCGGTGCTCGCCCCGGTGACGTCCATGCACTTGCCGAGCGCCTTCAGGGTGCCGTCCGTGCCGACCGTCCAGCTCTGCGCGGCGGTGCCGTTGCAGTCGTAGAGCTGGACCGCGGTGCCGTTGGCGCTGCTGGCCGCGTTGACGTCCACGCACTTGCCGCCGTAGCCGGTGATCGGACCGGTGGGCGAGCCGGGCGGCGGCGGGGTGACGGTGCCCGCGCCGGCCAGCCACCTGAGGCCGTTGATCAGGAAGCTGTCCTGCTCGGCGCTGGCGAAGGTCGACGAGAGCGTGGTGTTGGTGGCGTAGTCCATCGCGTTGTGGCCGAAGTTGGCATACAGCATGCGGTAGTTGCGGTTGGTCCAGATGACCGGGTAGTAGCCGCTGTACCAGGTCTGGTTCGGGTCGGTGCCGACCGGGAAGCCGGACGGGTCGATCGAGGCCAGGATGTCGATGTCCGGGTTCTTCCGCAGGTCGTTGGACCAGCTGTACCACTCGCTCACGGACGAGGTGATGGTCGCCGGGAGCGAGGCGGTGGCCGGGTTGCTGTGGTCCTCGATCTTCAGCGGCTCCGAGGTGGGGCCCCAGCTGTTGGTCTCGAACGCCCCCGAGCCGAGGAAGGTGTTGTAGTACCAGGGCCAGGAGCCCGGGTCGGTGGTGAAGGCGGAGACGTGGAAGCCGAGCCAACCGCCCCCGCCCTGGACGTACTGCTGGAACGCCGTCTGCTGGGCGGCGGTGTGCGGCGCGTCGTCGAGGAACAGGACGACCTGGTAGTTCTTCAGGTTCGCGGTGTTGAGCTGGGTCCAGTCGGTGGTGGAGGTGTAGGTGAAGCCGTTCAGCGCGCCCTGCTGCGGGAACCACTGGTTGGCCTCGTGGTCGAAGCTGATGTGGGCCGCGTCGTAGGTGCCGTCGTAGAAGGCGATCACATGGAACGGCGTGGCGGCCCGTGCGCTGGTGCTGCCGCCCGGGACCCCGGCGGTGCCGAGCAGCAGGGCGAACAGGGCGAGTAATGCCCAGAACGAGCGACGGGTCAGTGGTGGTCCGAATCGGGGCATACGAGGGCCTCCGGGCGTCTCCAGGTACTTTCCTTAAGACTTGATTGAACGGATGCCACATGACCACGTCAATGGTCTGGGCCAATTTTCCCCAGTCGCGCACTCGGCCTTGACGGGCGATTGGTTCAGACCTATCTTCCTGACCTACCATCACAGTTCATGTCAATGATGAGTGTTCAGATCTGTGAACACGGGATCAGTTCCGCCCCCACAGGAAGGCATCCCATGGGTTCATCCCGCATACCCCGCTCGCGCCGCACCGGTTGGCTGACCGGCTTGACCGGCCTGCTGATCGCCGTGCTCGCGGGCATACTCACCGTTCCATCGAGCCAAGCCGCCACGACCACCCCGGCCGCCGCCCCCGTTGCCGCCCCCGCCGTGGCCCCCGCGCCGGCCTCGTTCGTGCATCCCGGCGTCGGTGTCAGCCTGCCCCAACTCGCTTATGTGCGTACCCAGGTGCAGGCCGGGGCGGAGCCCTGGAAGGACGCCTACGCACAGATGATGGCCAGCTCGTACGCCTCGCTGAGCCGGGTGCCCAAGCCCCGCGCCAACGTGGAGTGCGGCCCGGTCTCCAACCCGAACAACGGCTGCACCGACGAGCGCCAGGACGCCATCGCCGCCTACACCGACGCCCTGGCCTGGTACATCACCGGTAACGCGGCGTACGCGCAGGAGTCCATCAAGCTGATGGACGCCTGGTCGGCCACCATCACCGAGCACACCAACAGCAACGCCCCGCTGCAGACCGGCTGGGCCGGGTCGATGTGGCCGCAGGCCGCGGAGATCATCCGCTACACCTACACCGGCGGCTGGCCCAACCAGGCGCGCTTCGGCACCATGCTGAGGAACGTCTACCTGCCCGAGATCATCAACGGCTCCAACAGCAACGGCAACTGGGAGCTGGTGATGATGCAGGCGGCCGTCGGCATCTCCGTCTACCTGGACGACACCGCCGACTACACCAAGGCGATCAACCGCTTCCTGGTCCGGGTCCCGGCCTACATCTACCTGTCCTCGGACGGCGCGCTGCCCAAGACCGTCCCCAGCCAGAACCTCACCACCAGCGCGAAGATCATCTCCTACTGGCAGGGCCAGTCGACCTTCGTCGACGGGCTCACCCAGGAGACCTGCCGCGACTTCACCCACACCGGGTACGGCATCGCCTCGATCTCCAGCGTGGCGGAGACCGCCCTGATCCAGGGCCAAGACCTCTATCCGGAGGTCGGCCCCCGGCTGCAGCAGGCCCTCGGCTTCCAGTCGAAGTACGAACTCGGCGCGGCGGTGCCGTCCTGGCTCTGCGGCGGCAGCGTCAACAAGGGCCTCGGCCCGGTCACCGAGGTCGGCTTCAACGCCCTGCACAACCGCGAGGGCATCGCGATGACCAACACCCAGACGCTGACCGAGGAGAAGCGCCCTCAGGGCACCAACGACCTGTTCGTCGCCTGGCAGACGCTGACCAACGCCGACAACCCGGACGTGGTCCCGACCGGCGGCACTCCCCCGCCGCCCCCGGCCAATCCGACCGGCCAGATCACCGGCTACGGCGGCAAGTGCGTCGACGTCACCTCGGCCAAGACGACCAACGGCACCGCGATCGACCTCTACGACTGCAACGGCACCGGCGCGCAGAGCTGGACGGTCGAGCCCAACGGCACCCTGCAGGCCCTGGGCAAGTGCATGGACGTCACCGCCGCCGGCACCGCCAACGGCACCAAGGTCGACCTCTACGACTGCAACGGCACCGCCGCGCAGGTGTGGACGGCGGGGGCCAACGGCTCCCTGGTCAACCCGCAGTCCGGCAAGTGCCTGGACGCCACCGGGCCCAGCTCCGCCAACGGCACCCCGCTGCAGATCTGGACCTGCGGCGGCTCGGCCAACCAGCAGTGGGCGCTGCCCACCGCCTAGGACAGCTGGTGGCGGGGGCGGTCGGCCTACCGACTGCCCCCGCCACCGCCGTCCGGCGCTTCCGGGCGTTCACGCCGACAGGGCGTGCCCGTCGCAGTCGGTGTCGCCCGTGCCGCAGGCGGCGACCAGGTCATCCAGGGACAGGCTCAGCGCATGGGCCAGCGCCGCCACGGTGAAGAAGGCCGGAGTGGGGGCCCTGCCTGTCTCGATCTTGCGGAGCGTCTCGGCGGACACCCCCGCCGCCGCCGCCACGTCCACCATGCTGCGGTCGCCGCGGGCCTGGCGAAGCAGGGTGCCGAAGCGTTCTCCGCGCTGCCGCTCTTCCGGGCTCAAAGGAACTCTCACCATACCCGTGATACTAATACCGGTATAAGTATTGGGCATCACCGCATGGCAGGGAGTCACGACAGATGGTGGAGATCAAGACCGACACGGCACTGGAGGCGATGCGGGAAGCCGGGCGGGTCGTGGCGCACGCACTCGCCGCCACCCGCGAAGCGGCAGCCGTGGGCCTTCGCCTGCGCGAGCTGGACGAGGCCGCCCGCGCCGTCCTGGCCAAGGCCGGGGCAAGCTCCCCTTTTCTGGGTTACCGGCCCTCCTTCGCGCCCACCCCCTTCCCCGCAGTGATCTGCGCCTCCGTCAACGACGCCCTGGTGCACGGCATCCCCGACGACTACCGGCTCCGCGACGGCGACCTGGTCAGCATCGACTGCGGGGCCGAACTCGACGGCTGGACCGGCGACGCCGCGATCAGCTTCGTCGTCGGCACCCCCCGCCCCGCCGATCTGGCCCTCATCGCCGCCACCCAGCAGGCCCTGGACGCCGGCATCGCCGCGGCCACCGTCGGTCACCGCATCGGCGACATCTCCCACGCCATCAGCACCGTCGCCCGCGCCGCCGAGTGCGGCATGCCCACCGACTTCGGCGGCCACGGCATCGGCCGCCGGATGCACGAGGACCCCCACGTCGCCAACCAGGGACGACCCGGCCGAGGCTTCCCCCTGCGGCACGGCCTCACCCTGGCCATCGAACCCATGCTCATGGCCGGAGGACGCAACGCCTACCGCACCGACCCCGACGGATGGACCCTGCGCACCATCGACGGCAGCCGCGCCGCCCACATCGAGCACACCATCGCCGTCACCGAGGACGGCCCGCGCGTGCTCACCCTGCCCTGAGCAGACAAAGCAGACAGCGGTGCCCCGGAGGGCCGTGAGGCCTCCGGGGCCCCGCTGCTTCGTACGGTCAAAACCGCCTACGGGTTCACGGTGATCGCAAACG
>NZ_JBHFAB010000001.1:311398-459790 GCF_042510955.1 Streptacidiphilus cavernicola | reverse complement strand
GAACCGGGAGTAGACCGGCCCCTGCCGACGACCGGGATCCCCCTGGGGAACCGACCGCCGTCAGGGTGGGGAATTACGCCGACAGCAACCGCCCGAAGTAGGGGAAAAGCGCCGTCGCTGACAGTTGTTATGCGCCTCACCTGATAGTGCATCAAATGATCCGTAGATGTGGTGGCTTCGTTATGCACGCCGGGAGCACGCTGGTTCTCCGAAAGCGATCCACGGACCAGCTGAGCGCCCCCTTGACGCCCTGATCTGCGCGGTCGTCTGGCTCCCGACAGGCGAGACCCGCCGGCAGCCCGGACTTCCACGTTCCGATTCAACGAGAGAACGATGTGATGACCCAGGTGCCTTCCCTCCCGCACGCCTTCGCTCACATGACCGCCCCGGTGCACGTCACGGACGAGGAGATCCGCGCTTCCGTCCGATCGGCGCTCGACCACCTCAGGAACGCCGTCACGCAGTGGAGTGTCCTCCAGCCAGGCGCCATGGCCGACCTGCTGCTCGCTGGGGCCGAGCTGACCGACAACGCTCTGCGGCACGTGGGTGCCTGCTCGGTGCGCGTCCGGTGGGTTCCCGGGACCGGACGCGTCCGCCTCGAAGTCGCCGACACCAGCCCGGCCTTCCCCCAGGTCGGCGGCCAGGGGCGGGGCCTGCACCTGGTCCATGCCTTGGCGGCCGACTGGGGCTGCGAGAAGGACGGCGCGGCGACCGGCAAGGTCGTCTTCGTGGAGGTGACCCCGGCGCAGTCGCTCTGCGGCGACGACCGGCTGAAGGCCCTCGTGCGGCGCCACCCCGGGCGAGTGGGCGACGACCGGATAGCCCTGCACATCGCCGGTGCCGTCGCTGCAGCCAAGGAAGAGGCTGGGACGCGGGAGCTGGTGAACGCACCATGACTACTACCGTGGTGAAGCCCGCCCGTGCCGAAGTGAGCCTCGTCAGCAGCCCGCAGGCCGCCGGCCTGGCCCGCCGGTTCACCTCCGCGCAGCTCCGCTCAGAGGCGTTCGACAGCGCCGATCTGGCCGACGCCATCGAACTGCTCATGTCCGAGCTGGTCACGAACGTCTTCCGGCACACCGGCACCGCCGAGATGGTCGTCCTCCTGCACCGCGACGAACAAGGCGTCCGCGCGGCCGTCCGCGACGACTCCAACGACCTCCCCGTTCTCCGGGACCCGGCGATGCTCGATGGCGGAGGCCGCGGCCTGCTGCTGCTCAACGCCGTGGCCTCGGCCTGGGGTATCGACCGGCACCCGGAGGGCGGGAAGACCGTGTGGTTTCGCCTGGAACTGGCGTAGCCCGGTGGCCGCCTTCGATTCCAAGCCGCTGCCGACAGCAGTGCCACTCCGCACCACGGAGTGCTGCCCGAGGGGGAGAGCGTGAAGATCACCATCCCGCGCATGGCCGCCTGGTCGAGCGAGCAACAGGACGATACGCAGCTGAGGGTGACCCGCGACGGGCTGACCTACGCCGACGGCGAGCAGCCGGAGGACCGCTGCGATCAGGGCTTCCTCTGGCCCCGGACCGGCACCTCGCCCGGAGTCGGCACCGTGCAGTTCGACCGGCCGCACCCCTACCGGCAGCGACAGGCGATGGCGGAACTCCTCTGCCAGGTGTGCTTCAGTCCCGCGACCCGCAGCAACCTCGGCGTGCTGTGGCTGCTGCACGACCACTGGGGTGAATGGCCCAACTGGCCCGAGGGCATGGGCAGCACGGAGCCCCCGGTCTGCGCGGACTGCGTGTACGCCTCCGCCACCGGTTGCCGGTCGCTGCGACAGACCGGCATCGCCCTGTACTGGGTCGGGCAGCAGCCCCTCTTCGGCGTCCAGGGCAAGATCATCACCCGCGACCCGCTGTCGGGGAAGCTCCGGGCAGCCGGGTCCGGCATCTACGAGCCGACGGTGACTCTCGCCCGTCACGTCCTGGCCATGAAGTCCGTGCGCTCCCTGGAGCACTGCACACCCGTCAGCCGCTCCTACCTGCGCACGCTCCTGCGAGCAGGCAACTGCTCACCCGTAGCAAGGCGGTCAGCATGACGGGCCGACCAGCAGGCGACGACTGGGACCCGCGCATCGCCGATGCTCTGGAGGCGTACCGGCAGGGCACGCTCCCGCCTCTGATCGCCGCCAAGTACGGGGTGAAGAAGAAACGGCTTCTCCAGCTCGTAGACGAGGCGGGATACGCCCGGCAGCAGGAGCAGCGGAAGCCCTACGAGAGACCCGTACGACAGCCGCAAATCCCCTCAAGATCGCCCGCACCTGCAACGGAGGATCACCATGAGCAGTCGCCCGATCCGCACAGCCGAGCAGGCGGCGGCTCGACACCCTGATCTCCCACTGTCGCGTCAACACCACCGATATCCCCGGCCGCCGGCACCGTGCCGCATTCGACGCAACCGCTGCCGCCCGACTGCTGCTGCGCCTGGCGGTCTACCTGGGCACATGGGAGGAACTGGCCCGCCTTGGTGTGCCTCGCGGCCTGCCTGGGTCCCCGCTCGCTGCGGTCGAAGGCACCCTCTGGTGACGGGCACCCGCATATCACCGCCTGGATCGTCACGCCCTCTCGAAGGAGTCGAACCCCCGTGCTGAATTCGGCACCTCCCCGTTTCATGGCCAGCGCCGCCGGGGCCTACTTAGCCGCTCCGCCCCTCTCGCCCGAGGACCTGACCATGGTCCTGCTGGTGCGGCAGGACAAAGACAGCGCCGACACGCCGATGCCGACCGTGACCGTGGGCGAGATCCCGGGCGTCGTGCGGGAGCTGGCCGCTGTGGGCATCCACTCGGTGAAGATCTTCGCCGGGGCGCGCCGCCGGGACCGCTTGGCGAGCGGGGCGCTGAAGAAGGACTCCCTGATGGTGCGGGCCATCGGCGCGGCGAAGGAGCCGCTGGGCTCAGCGACCACCGTCCTCACGGAGACCTGCCTGTGCGGGTACACCGACAGCGGCAACTGCTACGTCACCAACGGCAGCGGCATGATCGCCGAGCGGCGGTCGGTGGAAGCCATCGCGGCGCAGGCCGCGGTGCAGGCCGCCGCCGGCGCGGACATCGTGGGACCGGCAGCGATGCTGCCCGGCTGCACCGAGGCCGTGCGCTCGGCCCTGGACGAAGACGGGCACGGCGGCGTGGGGATCATGCCGCACCTGATCTTCTCGTCGTCGCTGTACCAGGGCTTCCGCTCGACGATGCACGCCGAGCCGCGCGACGGGCGACCGCACCAGATCAGCCCGTTCCAGCCGAGCGCGGCCCTGGCGTCGGCGTTGCAGATGACCAGGGAGGGCGCGGACGTGGTGCTGCTGGAGCCCGCGTTGGCGTCGGCGGACCTGGTGCCCGCACTCACCGGGGCCGGGATCAAGGTGGCGCCGTTCAGCGTCTCCGGCGAGTACCTGTCCCTGACCCGCGTCCAGGCGGACGGCACACGGGACTGCACTGCTTTGGTCGAGGTGTACCAGATGCTCAAGCGGTCCGGCGCAGTTCGGATCATCACCTACGCCGCCCGCGACATAGCCCGGGTGTTGCACCGGTGCTAGGTGGCGCGGGCCTTGTCCAGGATCTCCTGCGCCCCCTGGTGCATCAGTTCGGCGGCGACCCGGTGGCCGAGCGCGGCCGGGTCGCCGGCCGGGCCGCTGGCTCGGGCGGTCAGCTGCTTGGTGCCGTCGACGGATGTCACCTGCCCGTACAGGTGCAGCTGGCCGCCGTCGGTGTGGGCGTGCGCGCCGACGGGGACGGAGCAGCCGCCGTGCAGCTCGGCTAGCATCGCGCGCTCGGCCCGGACTTCCGCGTCGACCTGGAGGTCACCGGCGGTGGACAGCACCTCAATGGCGAACGTGTTGTCGGCGCGGACCTGGATGCCCAGTGCGCCCTGGCCGGGGCTCGGGGGGAACTGCTCAATCGGCAGGAGCTGCCCGATCTGGTCGTTCAGGCCGAGGCGGTGCAGGCCAGCGGCGGCCAGCATCACCGCGTCCAAGCCCATCTCCCGGCCTCGGCGCAGCCTGGGCGGGACGTTGCCGCGGATCGGGACGGTGCCAAGGTCGGGGCGAACCGCGAGGAGCTGGGCGATACGGCGAGCCGCGCTGGTGCCGACCCGGGCACCGAGCGGCAGCGCGGTGAGCGTGGCGGTCTCGACGGGTCCGCACAGGGCGTCGCGTACGTCCTCGCGGCCGGGCGGCGGCAGCAGGATCAGCTCGGCCGGGTTGCTGGTCGGCAAGTCCTTGAGGGAGTGCACGATCACGTCCACCTCACCGGCGACCAGCGCGGCTTCCTGGTTGGTGGAGAACGCGGCCCCCCCGGACGCCTGGCTGACGGAGGCCAGTGCGCTGCGCCGGTCGCGGTCCCCGCCTTCGAGGATCAGCTGATGCCGGAACTCGACGTCGGTGAACCGGGCGCGCAGCGGGCCCAGGAACTCCTTGACCTGGGCCTTGGCGAGCTGGCTGGCCCGCGAGCCGACGACGAGCGTGCGCATGAGATCAACTCCCGTGAAAGGGATGGCGGTTGAGCCATGCTAACCCCGAACGGGAAGTGCTTTTTCCAACACTTTGTCGGAAACGTCCCCGGAGATCATCTTGACCGAGTTAGCCAGGACCCTGCGCATCGGCGCGCGGTCCAGCCCCATGTCTCGCGCGCAGGTCGTCCGCGTGCAGGAAGCCTTCCGTCGCTACTACCCCGGCGTGCTCACCGAGTTCGTTCCCTTCACCCCGTCCGGCGACCGGGATATCGCACGGACGGAACTGGGCCAGAAGGGCGTCTACACCGCCGAGATCGAGGCCGCTCTCCTCAGCGGCGGCATCGACATCGCCGTGCACTGCATGAAGGACGTTGCCGGGGTGCCGCTGGCCGCCCCGGGGACAGCGTTCGCCGCCTACCTGCGCCGCGGCGACGTCCGCGACTCCCTCGTGCACCCGGCTGGCCAGTCCCTCGACCAGTTGCCCACCGGAACCCGGATCGGAACCTCTGCCGTGCGCCGCGCCGCGCAGCTGCGGGTTGCCCGCCCCGACCTGGAGGCCGTGCCGATCCGCGGCACTGCGAACCAGCGCCTGGACATGCTCGACGCCGGCGAGGTCGACGCCCTGATCCTCGCCTCCAGCGGCCTGGAGCGCATCGGGCAGCAGCAGCGCATCACGCAGTTGCTGGGCGGCGACCTGATGATGCCGCCGCTGGGTGCCGCCGTCCTCGGCCTCCAGACCCGTGCCGACGACGAAGCCCTGTTCTACCGGCTTGCCCCGCTCTCCGACCCCGACACCGAGGCGGAGACCGTAGCGGAACGCACCGCGCTGCACGACCTCGAAGGGCACTGCAACAGCCCCATTGCGGGCCGCGCCGTCAAGCACTTCGACGGCAGCCTCGTCCTGACCGTGCTCGTGTTCAGCGCCGACGGCTCCCGCGTCCTTCGCCACAGCGCCGAGGGGGACGCAGACGACGCCGCCCTCCTCGGCCACGAGACCGCAGCCGCTCTGATTCACCTCGGCGCACAGCAGCTCATCGCCGAAACCGCCCCCTGAACTGGACCTGGAGAACACGCACATGAGCAGCGACACCGAGGCGGACACGATCATCGGCCGCTTCAACGCCCGGATTGACGTACGCCTCGCCGAAGGCTCCGCACCCGACGACAGGGACCTTCTGGAAGGCGTCCTGGTCCGAGAGATCGGCAGGATCAGCGGACACCGGGTCGGCCGTGACTGCTGGGTGAACCTGGAGGTGGCGGGCGTCGACGCCGTCCAGCCCGAGCCGGACCACGCGGACAGCACGGCCTACTGGGATGGCTACGCCCCCGGTGCCGACCTGGAGACCACGTTGGAGAACCTGGGCCGCGGCTTCCGCTGGACCCAGTACAAGGAGCACGGCCCCGGCCTGGAACTGCTGGGCGAGCCCCGGACGGTGCTGGAGCTCGGCTGCGCGAGCGGCGCCACCAGCCTCGCCATCGCCCGGACCGGCGCAGAGGTTACCGGGCTGGACTCCTCGCCCGCGCAGATCGCCCGAGCCCGCGACTGGTGGGAGGAGCAGCCGAACCTGTCGTTCGTCCAGGCCGACGTGCTGGACTACCTCGCCCGGACCGAGGACACCTGGGAGGCGATCGTCTCGAACTGGGGCGCGGGCATGTTCTGCGACCCCGTACTGCTGCTGCCGCTGATCGTGCCGCGCCTGGCCAGCGGCGGCGTCTACGCCTTCAGCCACGTCGAACCCCTGGCCCCCGGCCACGGGCCGCAGGTCCTGTACGGCAACGGCTACCGCGGCCGGAAGGTCGCCGTCGTGCGGTGGCTGTACTCCCCGGAGCAGTGGGAGCGGATGCTGCTCCGCTCCGGCTTCGCCAAGGTGGAAGTCGAGGTGTTGCCGGGTCCGACGCCCGATCACGTCGGAACCGTCATCGGGCGTGCCTGGGCTCCTTGAGCCGCCTTGCATCTCCCTCTGCCAACTGACCGCATCTCAGAGGGAGATGCAAGATCACCATTACGATCGAACTCATGAGCGACACCACCGCAGAAGGGCTGACCCTGGGGGCCGTCAGCGACATCGTTAAGAGCAAGGTGCTCGTGGACACCGTGCAGATCTTCCAACCCGGGCCGGAGGTCCTGGACCCCGACTCTGGGGAGTACGTCCCCGGACCCGACACCGTCATCTACGAAGGCCCCGGCGCGATCTTCGCCCAGGGCGGCCCCGGCATCACCCTGTCCCTGGAGGGGCAGGCGTACGTCGACGACACCTCGGACCGCTTCAAGCTGCTGACGCCGCTGGACGCACCGCTCGCCAGCCGCGGCGACCAGGTGCGCGTCACCGTCGCCACCCAGGACGGCGGCCTGATCAACCGGGTCTGGAGGGTCCTCGACCTCTCCGACGCCGGCACCCTCGCCATCGTGCGCACCACCTGGCTCGACCAGAACACCCAGACGGCGGGCAGCTGATGACCGACCTCACTGCTGCACGGGCAGACCTCGAAGCCCGGCTCGTCGACACCATCCGCGTCACCCGCGTCACCGGGCAGCCCACCCTGGACCCGCACACCGGGCAGCCTGGCGAGACCCCGACCGATCTCATCTACGAGGGCGTCGGTGCGCTGCTGTCCACGCACGGGCAGATCGCGGCGACTCAACTCCTCGGCACGGACTGGGTGTCGGAGGGCTCCTCCTGGTACCAGCTGATCCTGCCGCTCTCCGCCCCGACGTTGCAGTCCGGAGACCTGGTGGAGGTGACCGCGCAGGCGGCCGGGACCGGCGCGGCCGAGGGGCGGGTGTGGCTGGCCGACGAGCCGACGCAGGTCTCCACCTGGGAGATCGCCCGGGTGACGCGCCTGGAGGAACGCGTCACGCAGGTTGTCTTCTAAGTCGAACTGGTGCGCGAAACCGGCTTTAGGCTGGTCACATGGATGATCAGGATCAGCGCCGGGTGCGCATCGCTGCGGACGGCCGCACCGCCAAGGTCGAGGTCGACGGCCACGACATCGCGCCGCTGATCTCCGGAATCCGGCTGGAGCACTGGGCGGGGAAGCCGCCGGAGCTGACTCTCGCTGTCAGCCCGGTGGCCGTGGCGGACGAGGTGTTCACCGGCATGGCGCGCGTCACCGTCGGCGAGCAGCCCGAGCCGGGGCCGGCCGCCGCGGTGTTCCTGGCCGCCGTTGACGCGGGCGAGCTGGAGCGGACCGCGCTCGCCCGCGTTGACCTGCTCGACGGCGGCCAGCACGAGATGACCCGGGCCATGCTCACCGTGCTGGGCGAGTGGGCGCGCGGCCAGTGGGAGCCCGTCTGATGCCCTCGCCGCTGAACCCCCACCCCAACGCCCATCCTGCGGCGGGCGCGTACTCCAACGCCGTTGAGATCGCCGCCGCCCTGGATGCGCGGGCCGCTGCGACGCTGCCGAACACCGTGGCGCTGACCCGGCACTACGCGATGCTGCTGGAGACGCAGATCAAGGCATTCGCCTCGGGCAGGCCCGGCCCGAACGCCCCGACGGGCGACTACAGGCGCTCGTGGACGTACGAGATGTCCACCGGCGCGGACCAGGTGACGGCCATCGTCGGCACGAACAAGCCCCAGGCCCGCCGCCTGGAGTTCGGGTTCGTTGGCGAGGACTCGCTGGGCCGCGTCTACAACCAGCCCCCTTACCCGCACGTCGGCCCCGCCCTGGAGAAGATCCGGCCCCTGTTCCTCGCTGCGCTCGGCCGGGAGATCGAGACCGGTGATGCCTGATGGCGGACTTCTCCGAGGATCTGCACCGCGCCGTCGCGGAAGTCCTCGACGCCCACGGCCTGGGACTGCTCTCGCGCCTGGTCATGGTCGCCGAACTCGTCGACGAGGACGGCGGCCTCCACCTGATCCGCGGTTCGTGCCCGGCGGACATGCCCGTCTGGGACGAACTCGGCCTGCACCGCTACGCCTTGGCCGACATCGACGGCCACGTCACAGCGGTGCGGGTGTCCGAACAGCTCGCCAACGAAGAGGAGTGATCTATGCCTGTATCGGGTCGCACGGCGTCCCTGGCCGTGCAGACCATGCTGCAAACCGCTACCGGCCGGTCCTGCGGCTACGGCACGCTGCCGACCACGGCCAGCCTGCCGACCGGTGTGACGATGCCGTACTCGGTGCTCTACGAACTCGGCCAGACCCCCAGCGGGCCGCCGTTCGGCGACTCCGCCGCTGACGCCCGGATGCTGTTCCAGGTGTCCTCGGTCGGCTCGACCGCCGAGCAGGCGTCGCTGATGGCCGACAAGGTCCGTACCGCGTTCATGGCCAAGGCCGCACCCGGCAGCGCCGTCTTCGCCACGCCCATCCCGATCCCCGGCTACGCCGTCACGGACCGGGAAGTCGACCGGGAGGACGGCACCACCTCGGCGTCTTCCACCTACACTTACCTTCAGCGATTCGCGCTGTCGATCACCACGACCGGCAGCTGACGACGCTTCACCCTCACCGCGGAGGCCCAGACGCGGACGCCCGGCCACAACGGCACGGGCCGACCCCACCTGTTGGGGCGGGCCTCCGTGCACCCGTGCGTCTCCGGAGGCAGTAGCCCCGGAGAGTGAGTCATCTCCCTTGAGCACCACCCAGCAGCGTTTCATGCGCCGCGGCGTCACCAAGATCTACTTCCTGGACACCATCGCCGCCGCCACCAACATCCCCACCCGTGTGGAGCTGACCGGCGGCACCGACCTGTCCGGCGCCGTCGCCGACATCTCCGGCTGGTCCCTGGCGAACTCGCCGATCGACACACCGGACCTCGGCTCCACCCTCACCACGTCCATCCCCGGTGAGGACAAGGCCGACTCCAGCACGCTGACCTTCTACGAGGACCAGCTGTCGGAGAAGATCGAGACCCTGCTCACCAAGGACGTCGTGGGCTTCGTCGTGATCCTGCGCAAGGGCGACATCCAGAACACCCCGCCGTCGAAGAGCATGGACATCTTCCCGGTCCGGGTGGCCAGCCGCGCCCCGTCGTACAGCACCAGCTCCGACCCGGCGAAGTTCGTCGTCACCTTCTCCATCAGCGGTGAGCCGCTGCTCGACCAGGCCGTTCCGGCCGCCAGCTGAGCAGGGGGAGGCACCGCATGACCACGCACACCCCGCCGCCGGCCGCCGTCGCCGCCGATGCCCACTGGGCCGCGAAGATGGAGCGGCTGCGCAACCGCAAGCTCCCCGAGCGCCCGATCCGGATCTGCGACGACGAGCAGGCCAAGGCCGGTGTCGCCGACGCCGCGCTGCTGCTGGCCAAGGCCCGCACCGCCGCGATCGGCGAACTGTCCGAGCAGGGCGTCCCCGAGGACCAGCACGCGGACTGGATCGACGCCCACCCCAAGGTCGTCGCCGCTTCCGCCCAACTGGCCCGCGCCGAAAGCCTGCTGGACGAGGCCACGATCACCCTCACGCTGCGCGCCCTGCCGCGCCCGGTGTGGGAGGAGCTGCTGACCGAGCACGGCCCCAGTGAGGAGCAGGCCGACAAGGGGATGGAGTACAACCCCGAGTCGTTCCCCGCCGCGCTGATCTCCGCCACCTCCGTCGACGGCATGAGCCAGACCGAGGCGCAGGAACTGCTGGACACCTGGGCCGACGCCGAGGCCAAGAGCCTGTTCACCGCGGCACTGCTGCTGAACCAGCGGACAAGGATCGACCTGGGAAAAGGCTGATCGCTGACGCCGGGTTCCGCGCGGAAATGGACGCCTGTGAGGCGTACGGCATCCCCCACTCCCAGTTCATGGGAGCGGGGGCCGCCGGCCGGTGGACCGCGCTGGACCGGGCGAAGGCGCTGGCCTACCGCGCGTACTCGCGCACCACCTGCTCGGGCTGCGGCACCCGGGCGGACGAGTGGGAACCGGCGCTCGGCGGCGACCGGTTCGCGTACGTCACCGAGACGCACCGCTGCCCAGGGTGCGAGCTCATCGAGATGGAGAGGGACCAGGTTCCGGACGGGCCTGACGGGCGCGGGGTGAAGATCGGGCTCAGGCCCGGAAGGGACCAGTCTCCCCGTGGCTGACGCCTACTCCCTGTACGTCAACCTGACCGCCACCACCGGCGGCCTGACCACCGGCCTACGCTCCGGCGGTGCCCAGCTGCGAGCATTCGACGGCCAGCTGCAGGCGGTGAACCGATCCCTGATCGAGACGGGCGACGCGGCCACCCGCCTCGCCCGCATCCAGGACGCCGCCCTCGCCGACACGCTGCGCTCGCAGACCGCGGTCACCGCCGCGGTGGAGCGCAGCCGCCTGGCGTGGGCCGCCGCCGGCACCGCCGCGCAGACCAGCGGCCGGGCCGAGACGCTGGCCGCGACGACCGCCGCCCGCGCCGAGACCGAGCGGGCGACGGCGGTCACCGCTGGCGAACAGGCCCTGCGCGCCCAGGCCGTTGCCCAGACCATGGCCGCCCGCGCCGCCGCAACCACTGGCGCTGGCGCTGCCGCCGCGCAGGCCACCGCCACCGCCGCCGCGCAGGCCGCGACCCGGGCCGCAACCGCTCAGGCCGCGCAGGAGCAGCGGGCCGCCGCCGCGCAGGCCACCGCCACCCGCGCCGCGAACCTCGCCCAGCGTGCCGCCGCCGCGCAGCAGGTCAGCGAGACCGCCGCCCGGCAGGCCACCACCGCCCAGGCCCAGGCGGAGGCCGCCGCCTCGCAGCAGGCTGCACGGAACGCGGCCGCCGTCCGCCAGGCCCAGGCCGCCGCGACCGCCGAGGCCCGCGCCTCGACGCAGGCCACCATCACCGGCTACCTCAAGACCGGCGCGGTCATCTCCGCCGTGCTCGGTGCCGGGGTCCTGGAGGCGGTCCACCTCCAGAAGGAGATGGCGAACGTCCTGACGATCTCCAAGCAGATCACCCCGGACAACGTCGCCCAGTTCACCGACCAGATCGTCAAGCTCTCCACCGAACTGCCGCAGTCTTCAACCCAGTTGGCGCAGGGCCTCTACCAGATCGTCTCGACCGGGTACGACGGCGCGGACGCCATGCAGATCCTCCAGGTCGCGGCCAAGGGTGCGTCAGCAGGTCTGACCACCACGGACGTCGCGGCCACCGCGCTGCTGGGCGTCATGAAGTCCTACGGCCTCGGGGTCGCTGACGCCGACGACGTCATGGACACGATGTTCCAGACGGTCAACCTCGGCGTCATCAGCTTCGAGCAACTGGCGCAGCAGCTCGGCGATGTCGTGCCGATGGCCGCCGCCGCGGGGGTGAGCTTCGGCGACCTGTCGTCGGCGCTGGCCGCGATCACCCTGGCCGGAATCCCGGCAGCCGAGTCCAGCACCGCCCTGAACATGCTCCTGACCCGGATGATGGCCCCGACCACCGCCCTGCGGAACGCCCTGCACTCCCTCGGGTACGAATCCGGCGCCGCGGCCGTCCAGCAGGACGGCCTCTACGTGGTCATGAACAAGCTGGAGAAGGTCACCGGCGGCAACGCCGACGCCACCGTGTCCCTCTTCAAGGACATCCGCGCCTCGCGGGCCGCCCTGGCGCTGGCCGCCGCCGACGGGGCCAACTACGCCGACACCTACCAGGGCATCGCCCAGCAGGTCGACCGGGCCGGGGCGACACAGCGCGCCTACGACACCCAGATGCAGACCACCTCCGGGCAGTGGACCCTGGCCGAGAACCAGGCCAAGGCCCTGGGGATCAGCATGGGCACCGCGCTGCTGCCGGTGCTGGAATCCGTCGGCTCGACCCTGCGGGTGGTCGGCGGCAGCGTCAACGACCTGCCCAGCCCCATGAAGTCCCTGATCGGGGTGGTCCTCGCGCTGGTCGCCGCCGGGGCGCTGCTGCGCGCCGGCTACGGCAAGGTCACCCTCCAGCTCCAGGACTTCCGCACCGCGCTGGCCGCGACCCGGGCGGGCGGAGCCGTGCTGCCGACCGTGCTGTCCGGCGCGGGCCTGGCGGTGACCGGCCTGTCGGCCGTCCTGATGCTGGGCGTCGCCGCGTACTCGGCGTACTCCGCCGCGAAGGAGCGCGCGAAGGAGGCCACGCAGGACCTGGTGCAGGCCCTCCAGCAGGAGCGCAACGAGAACGACGCCGGGGCCGGCATCCGCGAGCTGACGACGCAGCTGACCAACAGCGACGACATGAAGAAGCTCAACCAGATGGGCATCGCCACCGACGCGGCGATCGACGCGATCACCTCCGGCGGGGCGAAGCTCGACGTCCTGTACGCCAAGATCGCCGCCGGACGCGAGGCGAGCTTCAAGACCACCGGCAACGTCGCCACCTACGACACCCGGTGGGACGACGCGAAGAACGTGCTCGACAAGGAGCACAAGATCTGGTCCGACGCCGTGCAGCAGGAAGACACGCTGGCGACGGAGATGCAGATCGTCAACTCCAAGATCGCGCAGTCCCGGGTCAAGCCCGGTACCGCGTTCGACCTGTCCCAGCTGCTGCCCGTCGGCAAGGACGGCCTGCCTGAGTACACCGACGAGATGACCGCCATGGCCAAGGCGCTCGGCGGGATCGTCAACCCGGCGCAGGCGTGGGAGGACGCGCAGAACAAGGTCGCCAAGAGCAACAAGAACGCGAAGGCGTCGCTGACGGACTACGTCAACGAGCTGGAGTCGCAGCTGAAGGCCCAGCGGTCGTTCCAGGACAACCTGGTCGCCCTCGGCGAGGCCGGATACACCGACCTGGCCGACCACTTCGCCTCGCTCGGCGTGTCGTCCGCCGGCATTCTCCAGCAGCTCGCCACCCAGCTCGGCAAGGGCAACACCAAGGTCGCGGACCAGCTCGAAGGCATCATCACCGAGTCCACCGCCCGCAGCCAGAACACCTTCCGCCTCGGCCTGGAGCAGCTGCCCGGCATCGCGGCGACCTACGGCAAGAAGGTCGCCGACGCCTGGGCCAAGGCCGCCGAGACCAACGACTCCGCCGGGTTCGCCAAGGTCATGCAGACCATGGCCGTCACCGACATGACCAAGGCTGTGCAGAAGGGCAGCGCCTCGGCCAAGGGTGCGCTCCAGAAGGGCATGGCGCTGCTGTCGCAGGTCGCGCAGGTCGGCGGCATCGACGCCGCCAACACCCTGCGGGACGCGCTCCTCAAGGGCGACATGGAGGGCGTCCAGACCCAGCTGGGCGCGCTGGGCTCCGACATCAAGATCAGCGCCCCGGACCTGACGGCCGTCGTCGGCGCGTTCAAGACCGCGGGCAAGCAGGCCAACTCCCAGTGGTCGGGGATGCTGACCCTGATCGCCGAGGTCTCCAAGGAGAAGGGCGAGGCCGCGGCGCAGGCCCTCACCTCGGCGCTGCTGTCCGGCGACATGTCCAAGGTGCAGTCGATGCTGAACAACATCGGCATGGCCGTGCAGGAGATCCCCGGCTCCAAGACCATCACCGTGTCCGTCAGCGCCCCCAAGTCCGTGACCATCCCCGTCTTCACGGCGCTGGCCGGGAACAAGCCCACCAGCTGGGACCGCGACGGCAACGGCATCCCGGACGACGTGCAGGCCCCCAGCAAGCAGGCCAACGGCTCCGTCCTGTCCTTCTACGCCAAGGGCGGGCTGCGCCCCGGTGCAGGCGGTGAGCATCACGTCGCGCAGATCGCCCCGGCCGGGGCGTGGCGGGTATGGGCTGAGGAGGAAACGGGCGGAGAGAGCTATATCCCGCTCGCCCCGTCCAAGCGCGGCCGGTCCCGGGCCATCGCGGAGGAGACCGTGCGCCGCCTGGGCGGCAAGGGAATCCGCTGGTACGCGGACGGGGGCCTCGACGGCTGGTCCTACAGCCCGTCCTCCCTCTACAGCTTCTCCGGGCTGCTGGACGACTCGAAGGACTCCAAGGGCCGGTTCTCCCTGGCGCTGTTCCAGAAGAAGCTGGCGTTCTCCGTCAGCTTGTCCCGCCAGTGGCAGCACGATCTGACGGTGGTCGCGCAGCGCGCCGGCGTCGACGTCGCGCAGGCCCTGGCCGACATGGGCGAAGACGGCATCTCCCTGACGCGGAAGATGGCGACGGGTAGCACCAAGTACGTCAAGCAGATGGCGGCCGAGCTGGAGCAGCTGTCCGCCACCGCGAAGGGCTCGCTGACGGACTACACGCTGTCGCTGTCGGCGGCGGCCGGACAGACCAGTGCGTTCCAGAAGAACCTGGCGACGCTCGCGGCCGAGGGGTACGGCGACCTCGCGTCCCGCCTGGCCGGGCAGGGCGACTCCACCGCGCAGGCCCTCGCCGCGCAGGCCGTGAAGTCCCGCAGCGCGGCGGCCAAGGCCAACAAGGCGAGCACGTCCGCCAGTTCCACGCTCTCCCAGCAGGACATGGCCGACCTGGTCAGCATCATCGGCGCGATCAAGACCAGCACCACCGGCATCCACACCGTGGCGGACGCGACCGGACTGGGCGAGGACCAGATCATCACCGTGGCCGACGAGGGCAGGGCGCTGCTCAAGCAGGCACTCGGCAAGCGCGGCACCAAGTTCCTCGCCGACCTCGCCCGCGCCGACAAGGGCCTGTCGTACGAGAAGGGTGGCCTGCTCACCCCCGGCATCTACGCCACCTCCAACGGGGTCGTCCGGTTCGCCGAGCCCGCGACGGGCGGTGAGGCGTACGTGCCGCTGGGCACCGCTCAGCGCAGCTCGGCCACCGCGGTCCTTCGGGACGTGGCCGACCGGTTCGGCTACCAGGTCTCGCGGCGCGTCGACGCCCGCCCGGCCGGGGCGCAGGTCGTGGTGGTGCAGCAACCGGCAGCCCTGATCGGCCAGATGCCGGTGTCGGTGACCACCGGTAGCAGCGGCACCCAGGCCGCCGCCGAGTTCGGCGCGGAAGTGATGCGGCGCCTTCGCGCGGCGCAGCGAGGAGGACGGATCTGATGGACACCCCCCTGCTGGATTTCCAGGTCGATGTGGCCGGAGTCGTCATCGGCACGGGCACGCAGGTGCCCCTGTCGGAGGTCTCGGGCTTCGGGACGCCGGCGCTGCGCACCGCCGACACGGACAACCCGGTCGGTGACGGCTCCTTCGCCGGGCTGGACCTGCTGTCGGCTCGGCAGGTCGAGATCGAGGCGGGCATCCGCACCCCCAGCGACCCGGCAGCAGCCCTGGACCTGCTCGCGCAGCTGCAACAGGTCGCCCTGGACCAGGACGTGCGCCTGGTCCCCGGGGCGCTGGCCGTGCTGCGCGCGAAGATGCCCGGCCGCCCGACGCGCCGCCTGTACGGGCGGGTGCGCGGCGTGGACACGGCCACCATGTCGGACGTCGTCCACGGGTGGATTCCGATCACCGTGACGTTCCTGGCCACCGACCCGACCTGGCTGGACGACGTGCAGCAGGGCTTGACGCTTCCGCTGGACATCACCGACGAGCCCTCGGGCTTCAAGGCCCCCGTGGTGGCACCGATCACCACCGGCGTGTCCAGCCCCGCCGAGCGGCCCGGCTGGGTCGCCAACAGCGGCAACGAGGCGACGTGGCCACAGCTGACGATCACCGGCCCCTGCTCCAACCCGAAGGTCTGGATCGTCGAGACCGGGCGCTACCTCCAGCTGAACCTGAGCCTCGCCGCCGGGGAGCGCATCGACATCGACACCCGGCCCGGAACCCGCTGGGTCCTGCGCAACGGCTCCGGCAACGCCTTCACCGCGCTGACCTCCGGTAGCCGCCTCGACCTGTTCCAGCTCCCTCCCGGCCGCTCCGAGATCCGGTGGACGGCCACCGACTACACCAACACCGCCCGCCTGGCCATGGCCTGGCGCGACGCCTACACCGGTCTGTGAGGACTCCATGACGCTGATCCAGCCCCCCATGATGGTCAACGGCGGCATCCACCCCGCCCGCACCATGCGCATGATGATCCGGGACCTGTCCCGAGGCTCCCAGGGAGTCACCGAGTACAACGACCTCAAGGTCACCCAGCAGGTCACGCCGACATCGGGCGTGCAGATCAGCGACGGCTCCGCCGTGGTGCGCGGAGCTGCCTGGGGACAGGGCTCCTACACGCAGTACAACGTCGGCACGGCGCTGCTGTCGATCGCCCCGACCGGCGCCACCGGCCGCACCGACCTGGTGGTGCTGCGCGTTGAGGACCCCGAGTACGAAGGCACGCTGGACCCCACTGCGGACGACATCGGGTTCTTCACCGTGGTCAGCAACGTCTCCGCGACGGCTACCGCCCCGCCGGCGGGCATGACCGCGGTCGCGCTGGCGCGGATCACGCTGCCGCCGAACACGGCCACCGTCACCGACGCGATGATCACCGACCTGCGGGTCATCGCCAACCCCCGCCGGGACCGCCAGCTCTACACCTCGTTCCCGGGCGACCCACTCAGCCACCTCACCGCCCAGGACAACGCCTGGCACAACTGGCCCGCCGCCGCACGGTGGTCGATCGCCGTTCCGCCGTGGGCCGTGTCCGTGAAGATCATCACCACTATCGCCGGGCTGCGCCTGGACAGCTCCAACGTCTACGCCCACATGCAGAACGTCTTCGGTACCGTCCAGGGCCAGGACACCAGCGTCGACGACGACCAGGGCAACGGCATCCGCCGCAACACCGTGGTCCTCGCCGACAGCCTGGGCATCCCCGCGGCCATGCGCGGCACCACGCAGAGCCTCTACCTCCAGACGTACATGTCCAAGTCGGAGAGCGGGAACCTCGGCGTGGACAGCGCCACTTCGCTGATCGCGGACGTGGAGTTCACCGAAGGCGTCGTCTGATGACCTCCTACCGGTACCTGACGCAGGACGTCCTCAGCAGGGAGATCCTGGGCGAACTGCCGCTGTCCGGCGTCTCCTACGGCCCGGAGCTGTCCGGGTCCGGTTCGCTGACCGGCACGGTCGAGCCGCGGTACGCCCACCTGCTGCCGTCGCAGGCCGACGCCGGCACCACGGCGATCCTGGCCGAGCGCGACGGGAAGCTGATGTGGGGCGGACTGATCTGGACCGCCAAGCCCGTCGGCGGGTCGTTCCCGATCGAGGCGGCTGGGTACTCCTCGTACCTGCCGCGCCGCCACGACGTGCACGGCAACCTCGACGGGCGCGGCCCGTGGGTCAACGCCGACCCGTGCAAGCTCATCCGGGACACCTGGTCGTATTGCCAGGCGCAGCCGGACGGCGACCTCGGCGTGACCGTGGACGCCACGACGTCCACGGTCACGATCGGCACCCCCGCCGAGCCGTACACCACCTCGTGGTGGGAGGCCCCGGCGCTGGACACCGTGGTCAACGACGCGGCCGCGGTCACCGGTGGCCCGCAGTGGACCGAGCGCGTCGACTGGGTGAACGGCCAGCCCGCCGCCCGCATCGTCCTGGGCTGGCCGCGCCTGGGCACCAGGCGCACCGACATCTCGTTCAGCACCGGCATCAACATCGCCAGCGCGACGACCGTCACCTACGACGCCGACACCTACGCGCAGGTCGTCATCGCCCTGGGCACCGGCGAGGGCCGCGCCCGGCAGCGCGCTATCGACGCCGTCCGGGACGGTCGCCTGCGCCTTGAGGAAGTTCTTGACCTGCCGAGCGTGAAGGGCACAGACCAACTGGCGGCCCGCGCCCGGACCGAGCGCACCGCCCGCCAGATCAGGGGCGAGGTCACCGAGATCACCATCCTCGACCACCCCGCCGCCCACTTCGGCTCCTTCCAGGTCGGCGACGACGTGCGGGTGACCGTCCACGACCAGTGGACGGACTGGGATGGATGGTGCCGGATCACTGGGTGGACCCTGACGCCCGCCGCGGGCGACCAGCCCGAGCAGATGACCGTGGCCCTTGAGAGAGCCGACCGTTACACCTACGCGGCCTGACCAGCTGCACCACCTCAGCACCGGCGCGGGGGAGAACAAGGCACCGGAGTTGTCCCAGAACGACCTGGCCGCGCTCGCGGGGCGGATCGCCGCCCTGGAGCGCCTGGTCACCCAGCTCAACCGCACCAGCCGTCTCGGGCAGTCCTCCATCGAGGGCGGCGCGATCCAGGTGTACGACACCGGCGGCACCCACCGCGCCTCCCTCGGCGTGCAGGAAGACGGCACGGTCGGGCTGACCGCCGTCAACGGCCCCATCCCTCCCGCACCCATGCCCCCGCAGTTGGCGTCCGTCCTCGGCGGTGTCGCCGCAGCGTGGGACGGCGGCTTCGCCGGTGCGGCCACCGCGCCTCTGGACTGGACGTTCACCGAGGTCCACGCCAGCACCACCACAGCCGACTTCACCCCCGGCGCCTCCACGCTGTGCGGCACCATCGCCACCGTCTTCGGCGGCACGCTGGTCGTCCCGGCCGACGCCCCGGTGTGGGTGCGGCTGCTCGCCCGGACCACATCCGGAGTCGCCTCCGACCCGTCCGGACCGTCCGGACCGGTCGGGCCCGCGCCGGTCGTCGCGCAGGAGGTCCTGGACGGCATCGTGTCGGACCTGGCGCTGGCCGACGGCGCGGTCACCGCCGCCAAGATCGCTGCGGGCGCAGTCGACGCGCAGGCCCTCGCTGACGGCGCGGTCACGGCCGACGCGATCGGGCAGGCAGCCGTGACCGCCGGAGCCCTTGCATCGGCCGCCGTCACCCCCGGTGCGCTGGCGTCCGGAGCCGTCACCCCTGGCGCGCTGGCCTCCGGCGCGGTCACCCCTGCGGCGCTGGCCGCCGGGGCGGTCACCGCCGCGAGCCTGGCCGCCGGGTCTGTCACCGCCGCCAGCATCGCGGCCGGAGCCGTCACCGCTGCGGCCATCACCGCGGGGGCGGTGACTGCCGGGAAGATCGCGGCCGGGGCCGTGACCGCGTCGACCATCGCCGCAGGGGCGGTAACCGCAGGCAGTATCGCCGCCAGCTCCATCACCGGAACGCAGCTGGCCGCCGCCACCATCCAGGCCAGCAACCTCGCCGCCAACTCCGTTGCCGCTGGCACGATCGCCGCAGCCGCGATCACGGGAAGGGAGATCGCGGCGCTAGCGGTCACCTCCGACAAGCTCGCCGCGAACTCGGTCACCGCCAGCAGCATCGCCGCCGGGACCATCGACGCGACCAAGCTCCTCATCTCCGCCGCCGTCTCCAACCTGCTGCCCGATCCCGGGTTCGAGACAGCGACCGGCGCCGCCCAGGTCACGGCCGGCGGCAGCGCCTGGTCGCTGGATACGACCACCTTCAGCAGCGGCACCCGCAGCGTCCGGTTCTCCGCCACCGCGGCGACCGCGACCACCAGCGACCTGCCCGTCCTCAAGGGCGTCCCGGTCACCCCCGGGGATCAGCTCTACATCGCTGCCGACTGGCGTGCCACTGTCCTGACCGGCAGCGCCCCGGCCCAGAAGCTGTACCTGCGCTGGAAGGACGGCAGCGGGGCCACCCTCTCGTACTCCGTGCTCCAGGCTCCGGCCACACTCGATGCCACCTGGCGCACGATCAGCACCATCGCGACGGCCCCGGCGGGCGCGGTCACGGTCGACGCCACCCTCCAGGCGTTCAGCTACACGGCAGCCACCCTCTGGTGGGACAACCTCGTCGTGCGCCCCGTGGTCGGTGCCACCCAGATCCAGAGCGGCGCGATCCAGACCACCCACCTGTCGGCAACCGCCATCGACGGCAAGGTCATCACCGGTGCGACGCTGCGCACCGGAGCCTCCGGGCAGCGGATCGAGATCGTGCCGCAGGGGGCACTCGGCTACCTCAACGGCGACCAGAAGATGATCTATCCGGCTGGCGTCGTCTGGTACACCGGGTTGGCTGGTGAGGTCAGCCCTGGCGAGATCATGCTGTTCAACAGCGGCAGCGAGTTCGGTGTTCAGCCGACACTCCAGCTCAGTACCGCCGACATGGGCCATGGCTCCGGCACGCTCCAGCTGATCGCCGGGAACGCAGGCGGAGACAACGCGGGCCTGTTGGTCGACGTCGCCGACCAAACATTGATGGTCTCCAAGCTCAACGGCATCCTGGCCGGTGACAGCAACAGCCTGTACCTGCGCGCCGACGGCGAGAGCACCATCTACTTCGGGGCGGTCAGCGTCGGCCTGGTCCAGGACTGGACCACCGTCACCATGGCGTCGGGGTACGCCCACAACGGGAACTCGAACGGCAACGTCCAGTACCGGGTCATCGACTTCCTCGGCACGCGATTCGTCCAGTGGCGGGGCGGGTTCGCCGCGACGTACTCCAGCGGGGTGCCGATCAACAGCGGCACCCTGCTGAGCGCGGCCGTGCCGAGCCTGGCCCGGCCGTCCGCCCGCCGGAGCATGACGTGCGCCTGTTCCGTCTCAAGCAGCGTCGTCACGTCCATGAAGGTCGACTTCGGCACGGACGGGACGGCGACGCTGGTGTCCGCCGGCACCACCAACAACCCGCCCTGGGTCTCGCTCAACGGAGTCATGTACTCCCTGTGACCCTCAGCGGGCATCGGGGCGGCCGCGGTGCGAGTCGTTCCCGGTGCCCGCTGAACTGCGCCGCGTGCGCAGTATGATCTTCAACGAGCGCGGGGGTGCCGTCTGGAGAGCCCCGTGACTTCACCGCCGCCCGGCGACCCCACCCTGTGGGAGCTCCACCGTGCGCTGCACCAGTTGCGTGAGGACCAGACGCGCAGCATCGCCCAGCTCCACGAAGACCTGCGCAGCGACCTCGCGGGCCTGGCCGCTCGGATCGAGAATGCGGTCACCAAGGACGTCTACGCGGCTGACCAGCGGTTGCTGACAGCCGAGTTGGACCAGCTCCGCCGAGGCCTGGTCGAAGTCGTCCGGCAGCGGGAGCTGGACCAGGCCGCCCAGGCGGCCTCCCGCCGCCTGGCGGTGAGCGCCCTGGTCGCCCCGCTCCTACTCGTCCTCGTGCAGTGGTGGCTCCACCTGCAAGGCGGCTGAACACCAGCAGCAGTCACATCGCAGCACCGCATTCGGCAGGCGCGGGGGAGAACGCGCAGCAGCTCGGATGATCAAGCACGGCACCCTCGTCCACCGATACGACCACCACCCGCGCCTCGGCCGAAACCAGGTCCTGGACGCCCGATCCCTGGACTTCGTCCACCAGCACGACGGCAACGCCCTCAAGCCCGCCGAGCACCAGCCCCGCATCCCCGTCCTGGACCAGGAGGACCTGCACGCGCAGGGCATCCGCGTGTCCCAGGTCGTCGCCGGGGCCGAAGACGCCGACGCCCTCGGCTCCTGCACGGGCAACGCCGGCACCGCCGCCGTGTCGGCGCTGCTCAGCGGCGAGCAGGCCAAGGCCGCAGGACTGGACTACACCAGCGCGACGGCCGCCGAGGTGTGGGCGATCGGCCTGTACGCGCAGGCGACCGGCCTGGACGACGCGCAGGGCACCTTCCCGCCCGACGACGCCGGTTCCTCCGGCCTGGGCATCGCCAAGGCGCTCAAGCAGCGGAAGCTGATCCGCTCCTACACCCACGCCACCACCGCCACCGGCCTCGCCTCGCTGCTCCAGGCCGGGCCGGTGCTGCTCGGTGTGCCGTGGTTCCAGGCGTGGTTCGAGCCGGACAACGCGGGCTTCATCGACTCCGGCGACTGGGAGTCCTCGCAGCTCGCGGGAGGCCACGAGATCTGCGTGACCGCGCTGGAGAAGGTCACCACCGACTGGCGCGGCCAGGTCGACCCGGACGCCTCGGTCATCCGCTTCCGCAACAGCTGGTCGGCCAGCTGGGGCGACCACGGCGAGGGCCGCATGTCGCTCGCCACCTACCAGCTGCTGCGCCGCTACATCGACGCGATCCAGCTCCACGTCTGACCCCGCCGGGGCTGGGCGCGGAGCGCGCCCGGCCCTTCCACCGTCGAAGGGACATCACCACCATGGGCATCTACGGCCAGGACTGGGCCAGTTACCAGAGCGCCACGCCGGAGACCACCGGCCTCGCGTTCGCCATCGTCAAGGTCACCGAAGGCCCCGACTACACCAACCCGCGCTTCGCTCAGCAGCGCGCCCACGCCCACGCGGCGGGCCTGGTCGTCGGCCTCTACCACTACCCGCACATGGCCGACTCCCCGGCAGCCGAGGCGGACCGCTTCCTGAAGATCGCTCAGCCGAAGGCCGGGGAGTTCGTCGTCCTGGACTGGGAGGGCTACGACAAGTCCAACTCCGGCGTGCCCAAGGCCACCCAGATCGCGTACCGCGACGCGTGGCTCAAGCACGTCAAGGAGAAGCTGCCGCACGCCCCGGTTGGCCTGTACGCGAACGTCGACTACTGGACCAACGTTGACAGGACCAGCAACTGCGGCGACTTCCTGTGGATCGCCACCGCTGGCCGGGCGGCGGGCGCGCCCGGCATCGAGCACGAGTGGATGTTCCACCAGTACAGCGCGAGCGACGTGGACCACGACTACTGCCGCCTGGCGGACGCGGACGCGCTGCGCTCGTGGGTCGCCTCGTTCGCGCCGAAGCCCGCGCCGGCCCCGGCCAAGCCCGCGGTGAGCCTGGCCAACGTGATCGCCGCAGCCCGGCACGACCCGAAGGCCGCCCAGGGCGCCGCGCTGCACCGCGCCGACGTGCAGGTGGTGGAGAAGGCGCTCGTCGCTGAGGGCCTGCTGCGCTCCGAGTGGTCTGACGGCTCGTTCGGGACCAAGACCGTTGGTGCGTACGGCGCGTGGCAGCGCAGGTGCGGCTACCAGGGCACCGACGCGGACGGCATCCCCGGCCGCGACTCGCTCGGCAAGCTCGCCGCCAAGCACGGCTTCCTCGTGCACTGACCCCCACCCCTAGATAGAGAGGACAACACCCTTGTCGAAGACTGCATTTGTGGATGTTGTGGAGCGCGCTGCCGCTACCTACCTGGAGACGTTCCTCGGGCTGCTGTTGGCGTCCGGCGTGCTGGACGTCTCCGCGCTGAAGGCCGCTGCGGTGGCCGCTGTGCCCGCCGCGCTGTCGGTGATCAAGTCGGCGGTGTCGGTGCTGCTGACCGGCAGCGGTGCCGCGTTGCAGCTGCGCACCGAGAAGGGGTCGCCCAGGACCTGAGCGCCCTGTTGGTGGCGGGTCCGGTCGCGGGTGACTGCGGCGGGGCCCGCTTCGTCGTCCGCGGGATTCCTTGTCTGCGGGAAACCTGTCCAGGGACATGCCATGCTGGCGTGCGCGTACCGACTACCAGTCGTTGCGCGCCGAGGTGGCCGGTTGGAGATGCGCTTGAGAGAGGCTTGATGACGAACATGCCCGAGGCGGCGGACGGCTCGACGGAGATGCCGTCGGCCATGGCGTCCCTAGCAGGTATCCGCGCATATCTGGATAATCAGGCCGCTGCTCTGACGGCCGACGGTGACGCGGTCCCCGACTACCCCGACGTCGACGGGGCCCGCGGCGAGGTCGAGCAATTGCAGGACGGGTTGGCGCAGTTGCAGAAGCTGGTCGAGAAGCAACGGCGCCACATCGTCATCCTGGAGGAAGCGGTGCGGCAACTGCTTGTCCTTGTACCGCCGGAATCGCTTGCAACCCCGGCCGCCCAGCCTGCCCAGACGCCGCACCCGTTCTTCGGGTAGCAGGTACCGACTGTGCCGGTGAAAAGGGACGGGCCCCTGCGTTAGCAGGGGCCCGGCCTCTTGGAGACCTCCACCCTAGCAGGGCCTTCGCCCACCCCGTTGCCTGTAAACTAATCCAACCTTTCGTGGCGATGGGATGCAGCATGACAACGAAGCCGTACCTGGCGGGCCTGCAAGAGATGGGTGCCGTGTGGAGCAACAGCGCCGCAGCGGCGTCGCGTTGGATCACTCAGGGGCTGGTCGACCCTGATGCGGCCCGGGTGGTCTCCGGCTCGCGGTACTGGCCCCTGGGCTGGGTGCGCGACACCGGTCCGCAGCTGCAACGCAAGAGCCCGGTGCTGGACCAGGCCGCGCTGGACCGGATCGTTGAGGAGCAGTCCCCGGGCAGGTGGGTCTTCGCCAAGGAGGAGCTGCCGCCGATCATCGGGTCGAAGGAACTCACCGCGCTGTTCGGGCTGCCGGCCCCCAGCGTCACGGGGTTCATCTCGGAGGGGCGGTTCGGCCGCCCGGACTGGCACGTCTCGGGTTCGCCGCTGTGGCTGCTGGACACCGCGGTGGACCTGCTGCCGATCCTGCGCGCCCGCTCGGAGGCGGGGCGTGCCCGGTCTCGGAAGTGGGAGATCGACCGCGAGGTGGAGGCGGCGCTGCGCGAAGGCCGGTACGACGGGCCCGGGTCGCAGATCCTGCTGCGCGGGAAAGGCGCGGTCGCCGCGAAGGGCGGGGCTTGACCCACACTCCGAATGGATTAGAATACAGGTATAGCTAATCCGAGATGGGGGAGCATGAAGATCACCATGCACAACGGGCGGCCCGTCGTCGCCCTGACCGGCTGGGACCTGGCCGTCGTCACCGAGGCCCTGGGCGCGCACGTCGCCCAGGCGGGCGGCCAGGCTCGCCGGGCGGCCGTACTCCTGGCCTCCATGGAGGCGCTGGACAGCGCGAACAAGCGCGACGCCTGCACCTGTGGCAGTCGCGAGCACCATCCCGCCGACTGCCCCGCCGCGGGTCGCCGACTGCGCGCCGTCGGCCCGGCGGACGGCGAGACGGCCCGCCGGAGGACCCGCCGAAGCCTCAGATAAGGTTTCACGAAAATACGTGCAGGGTGGTATGCATGCCTGCACGGCAGCACATGCCCCTGCCCCCAACATAAGGTTTCACACTCTGGAGCGAATGGAGGATCTGATGGCCGTCACCCTGGCCCAGGACCGAATCCCCGGCCTCGACGACATCGCGCTGCTGCGCCAGCCGCCGGCCGTCGAAGGCGAGAGCATCCAGCAGCGGTTCGAGGCGTTCCACGCCCTCAACCCTTGGGTGTTCCGCCAGCTGGAGCGCCTAACCGCCGACTGCGTTGAGCGCGGCTTCGGCCACATCGGCATCGGGATGCTCTTCGAGCTCCTGCGCTACCGATACGGGGCCGTGACCAGGGGCGACGCCTTCCGCCTGAACAACTCCTACCGGTCCCGCTACGCCCGGCTGCTCATCGAGGAGCACCCGGAGTGGACCCACCTGTTCGAGGTCCGCGCCCTGCGCACGGCCTGACCCCCCTGCCTCTTGGAGAGAGACATGCCCGCAGCACCCCCAGCCCTGAAACTGCGCCAACCCACCGGCATCGTCCCCTGGCCCCTCATCCTGATCGAGGGGGAGGAGTCCGCCGGGAAGACCTACTCGGCAGCGCAGTTCAGCGCCTCGGAGCGCATCGGCCAGACCTACTGGATCGACCTCAGCGAAGGGTCGGCCGACGAGTACGCCGCCATCCCCGGCGCGCGGTACATGATCATCGACCACGACGGCTCATACCGGGACATCGTGGAGCAGCTGCGCGCCGTCCACGCCGAGGCCCGCCGCGCCGCACTGGCCGGAGAGCCGCCCGTCGTCGTGGTCGTGGACTCCGCCTCCGCCTTGTGGCAGATGCTCAAGACCTGGACCACCGAGCGGGCCCGCCGCAGCGGGCGCAACGCCGCCAAGCTCCAGGCCGACCCCGACGACACGTTCGACATCGGCATGAACCTGTGGAACGACGCCACGACGAGGTGGATGGAGGTGATCCACCTCCTCCAGACGCTGCCCGGCATCGCCATCGTCACCGCGCGCGGCAAGCAGGTGACCGCCGTCGACGAGGACGGGCGTCCGGTCGTGGAGCGCGGCAAGACCGTCAAGGACTGGCGGGTCCAGGGCCAGAAGGACTTGGCGTTCGACTCCAGCGTCTGGGTGAGGATGTTCCGCGACAGCGACCCGCAGATCATCAAGGCGCGGTCCCTCAAGCTGCGCATCGAGCGCGGCCGGGCCCTGACCGTCCCGGACTTCACCATCGAAGACCTCGTGTTCAACCGCCTCGGCTGCTCCACCGACTCCCAGCCCCGCCAGATCACCGCGCTGGTCGGCGACCGGGTGGCCCAGTGGCTGGAGGAACACGACGTCGAGCACCTGGCCGACGTGGACGAGCTGCGCCAGCTGTGGTGGAGCTGCCTGGACCCGGAACACCGGCTCACCCGCGCCGAAGTCGTCACGATCCGCAACACCATCGAACAGATGGTGGACGAGCTCCAAAACCCGCCGACCGAAATGGGCCAGCGCACCCCCACCGACGCCGACCGGCTGCGCGCCGCCGTCCAGGCCCGCGACGAACTGCCCGACGAGCCGGACGACGAGCCGAAGCCCGCGCGCCGCTCCCGCCGCGCCGCCGCCTGACCCACCTTCCGCAGGTGCGGCCGGGCCGATGCCCGGCCGCACCCTGTCTCCCAGGAGCAGCAGCATGACCACCATCGCCGAACCGCCGTCGATCTGGACCGCCGCAACCGCGGTGGACGACCGCCGGCCCCGCTCGAAGCAGACCCAGTTGGGCGCGTCGGAGACCGTGTGCGAGATGCGCGCCGCGCACAGGATCGCCGGAACCGAGCCCACCGACCCCACCGACAAGAAGATGGCCATCCTCGGCACCTACATCCACGAGGGCCTGCTGACCGCCGCCCGCACCGAGTACGGCTGGCTGGTCGAGAAGGCCACCGCTTCCGAGCTGGTGCGCGGCCACGTCGACGCCGTGCAGCTCGACGCCGAGACCGCGGCCCGGCTGCCGAAGCGGCTGCGGCCCGTCGTGCCCTCGCAGGACGGCGTCACCGTCGAGGACGTCAAGACCAAAAGCACCTACAAGTGGGACCAGGTGCTGCGCTACGGCGCCACCGCCGCCGAGATCAGGCAGACGTACCTGTACGCGGGGATGCTGCGCGAGCGCGGATTCGAGGACCGTCCCGGGCAGCGGCAGATCGCGCGCCTGGGTCCGCTGAACGTGCAGCGCATCCGGCTCCGGTTCATCAACCGGGACAACGGCAGCGAGTTCACGCAGGAGTTCGCGTTCGACGAGTTCGAGGCGGCGACCGCCCGGTGGTGGGTGGAGCAGGTCCACGCGCTGCCTGGGCCGCACGCCGCCCGCCGTGACTTCGACGGGCCCGGCCTGGACGCCGTGTGCGACTACTGCCCCGTGCGTACGGCCTGCTGGGGCATGCCCGCGCGCCCCGGCATCCCGGTGCAGACCAACCTGGTCCACGACGACAAGGACCGGGAGCAGGCTCTCGCGGACTACGTGGCCGGGGCGGAGCAGGAGAAGGCCGGGAAGAAGGTGAAGGACCTCGCCCGCAAGAAGCTCGACAACTCCCCGGCGGGGGACTACGGACCGAACCGGTTGAAGTGGACAGGCGGCAACGCGGCGAAGTCCACCGACGTGCAGGCGATGGTCGACCTGCACGAGGAGGCCCGCATCCCGGTGCCGATGATCCCGGACGCCGCGCGGATGGAGAAGAACCTCAAGGACGCCGGCATCGCCGTGCCCCAGCGCGAGAACGGCAAGCTGACGGCCCGCTCCATCAACGTCTCCCCGGTGCCAGCGGCGAAGCCCTCCAAGGTCGCCTGACGGCCGCGGCGGGCCGCCGGGGGGATCTTGCCCGCCCGGCGGCCCGCAGCCTTCCGCCCGCCCTGTTCCTGCGCGTTGAAAGGCCCTTGGGGCTGTGTCGATCCACCTGCTCATCGTCGCGTCGTACCTGCCGGAGGAGCTGGTCAACGCCCGTCAGAAGCTCGTGCTGCAAAAGATCGCGGACTCGGCTGACGACGACACCCGCCTTGCCGTGCCCACGCAACGCCGCCTCGTCGCCTGGGCCGGGGTCGGTCCCAAGCGGGTCTCCACGCTGATCACCGAGCTGGTCGGCAAGGGCCTGGTGGAGCGCGTCTCCGAGGCGCGCGACGGGCACGCCGCGGTCTACCGGGTGTTCCCTCTCGGCATCCCGCCCATCCCCGACCGCGAGGCGCTGGACGAGCGGTTGACGGAGCGACTGGCCCGCCCGAAGAACCAGGCCCTGGCCCGCGTCCCGGAGCAGCCGCGCCGCCGACCCGCGGCCCCCGCGCGCACCGCCTCGGACGTCGCCGGGCGCACCCCTGCCGTCCCGGTGCCGCCCGAACCGGAGGAACCGCAGGTCGACCAGGGTTCCCAGACGGGAACCCTGGAGGAGGAGCCGAGGGTTCCCAGACGGGAACCCGCAGGGTTTCCAGAGGGAAACCCCCAGGGTTCCGAGATGGAAACCCCTTCCTTTCCTGGGTTCCTTGCCTCCCCTCCTTCCTCAAGCCCCCCTACCCCCACCGCTGACGCGGCAGGGGAGCCAGGCCCGGCGGTCGAAGGAATCGCGGACGGCTGCGGCAAGCACCGGGGCAGGCCCGCCGCCAACTGCCGTGGCTGCGGCACCAGCGCCCGCGCCCGGCGCGCCCGCGCGCAGGCGGACCAGGCGGAGCGGGCCCGGCTGCTGGAGGCGGAGCAGGTCAGGCAGCGGCAGCGCGAGACGGCGGAGCGGCAGGCCCGGCGGGACAGCCACGAAGAGGAGTACGAAGCGGCGGTGGCAGCCACGCGGGCGGCGCTGCGCTCCGCGAAAGGGAGGCCGGGAAATGGCCGCTGAACTGGGCAAATAGTCGCCGGTTGATCTTGACCCCCCTGCCTAATGAATTAGAATAGAGGCATAAGGGGGAAGCGGTCGAGGGTTGACCGCACGTCCTTCTGCCCGCAACATAAGGTTTCACACTTACGTGTGAGTGGCTTCTTGGAGATAACCGTGCAGCTCGCACCCATGCCCGACCACGGCCGCGTCGGCCGCCCCGACTGGCAGTCCATCTGGGACGACTACGAGCCCGTCACCACCACGCTGCGCACCCTGGGCCTGCCCGTCGACATCGAGACCTGCGGCGGGGAGAACCACATCACCGTCGACCTGCCGAACGGAAGCCACCTCCTGATCGTCGGCCACTACTCCCTGCCGAACCGCATCGGCGCCGTCCCCGGCTGGCGCGTGATGCTCGCCGACGACGACAACCCCACCGTCGACGACACCGTGTACGACTCCACCCCGGACGGCGAGCACAGCTCCAACGGCCCGCTGGCGAACGCCATGCTGGCCGCCGTCATGGGCTGGGTGATCGAGAACTACCCCGAGACCGCCGACACCCTCGCGGCAGCCACCGCCGAGACGCCCCAGTGCAACTGCATCTTCGACCACCCGATGACCGACGAGGCGCGCGAGGCCGTCGCCAACGACCTCCGGGAAGCCCGCCGCCTCTCGGACCTCCACGGCATCCAGATCGCGCTGATCGGCCTCACCGGCCGCTGCCGCGCCCGCGACGCCGCCGCGTCCTGGCGCGTGCAGGGGACCGACTTCCTCAGCAACGGCAACGCGCACACCAAGTACCACGGGCCGTTCTTCGACGACGCCGCCGGTGCTGTCGCCGACTACCTCGAATACGTCCAGATGCTGCGTTCCGACATGGAGCTGATCGTCGAGATCGGCAGCTCGAACCGTCTCCTGTCGCTGTGGCGCGTCGCCCGCGGCTCGACCTCCCTCGACCTCCGCGCCGTGTGGGTCGCCCCGCCGCTCGAAGCCCCCGTCGAGCCCGCCACCGACGCCAACTGACCCGCTGCGGCCCCGCCCCCGGGCGGGGCCGCGCCTCTTGGAGACCACAACCCCATGGAACTCACCTTCAACGACATGCTCGCGGGGGCGGGCGGCAGCTCCAGCGGCCTTGTCGAAGCCGGATGGACCGGACGACTCGCCCTCAACCACTGGGACGTCGCCATGCTCACCCACGGCGCGAACCACCCCAACATGGAGCACCTGACCGCCGACATCACCGGCTACCCGATGCGCTACCTGCCCCGCGCCATGCTCCTGTGGGCCTCGGTCATCTGCACCGAACTGAGCTACGCCGGCGGCAACCGCCAGGAGCGCGACCCGTTCCAGATGGACCTGCTCGATCTGCTCGACCCCGACGAGGCCGACGAGTGGAAGGCCCTGACGCCCGAGGCGTTCGAGGCCACCCGCGCCACCGCCTGGTGCGTCGTCCGCGCCTGCGAAGCGCAGGCATTCCCCTACGTCGTGGTTGAGAACGTCAACCAGTTCGTCACCAGCTGGGTGCTGTACGACACCTGGTGCAAGGCCATGATGGCGCTCGGCTATGAGCGACCCCAGGTCCTGTCCGTCACCTCCGCGCACATCTGGGACGAGAACAACCCGGGAGCGCCGCAGTGGCGCGACAGGGTGTACGTCGTCTGGCGCCGCAAGGGCATGCCCAAGCCCGACCTGGAGCCCCGCCCCCTCGCCTTCTGCTTCGACTGCGGCAAGGACGTCCGCGCCCGCAAGGCGTGGCGCGACCCCCGCGTCCGTGTCGGCAAGTACGGGGAGGCGTACGACTACCGCTGCCCTAGCACCCGCTGCCGCCACACCCTGGTGGAGCCGTACGTGCGCCCAGCCGCCTCCGTCATCGACTGGTCCGACATCGGCACCCGTATCGGCGACCGCAAGACACCGCTCGCGGACACCACCATGGAGCGGATCGCCGCCGGCCGCGCCAAATTCCCGTACCAGCCGAGCGCGGTCACCCTCAACCACGGCCGCGAAGGCGGCGACCGGGCTTTCGCGGTCGGGGAGCAGCCGTTCACCGTCCGCACCGTCAAGCAGGGCGAAGCACTCCTGGTTCCCACCGGCGGCAGCTGGTCCACCGACGCCACCGACGTGTCCGAGCCGATGCGCACCCGCCTGACCCGCGAGAGCGAAGGGCTGCTGACCGTCAGCCCGGACCCGCAGCCCTACATCGTCACCTACCGCAACCATGCCGCCCCGGCCCCGGCCACGGACCCGCTGAGCATGGTCACCGCCCAGGGCAATCACCACGGCCTGGTCACCCCGGGCCGCCCCGTGCCCGCCGAACTGCGCAACGCCCTGGTCATCCCGTACCGCAAGTCGCTGGTGAAGTCCGCGGGCGCGCCGTTCCACACGATGTCGACCGTCGACTCCGCCGCGCTGCTGGCCAACGCCCCCGCGGTGGAGGACTGCTACTTCCGCATGATCCAGCCGGAGGAGCAGTTCGCCGCCCAGCGGTTCACGGACACGTACATCTCGTTCGGCACCAAGGCCCAGCGGACCAAGCAGGCCGGGAACGCCGTGTCGGTCAACGTCGCCCGGCACATCGGCGAGCGCATCGCGGCAGTCCTGTAGCCCGCCCCGCCGCCGGGGCGCGCGCCCCGGCGGCCCCACCTCCTGGAGCCCCCCGTGAACCCCACCCCCATCACCGCCGCACCCTCCCGCCGCCGCAACCGAGGAGCCGCCCCCATGCCCCGCCGCCCGCTGTGCCTCGGCCGCGCCGACTTCGTTGCTGCCGAGGGCCGCTGGGAAGCCCAGCCCGACGAGATGTACGAGGAGCTGCAACCCCTCGCGCAGCTGTGCCGCGGCTGCCCGGCCATAGCCGACTGCCTGGCCGACGTCCGGCCCTCCCGGACCGGCTTCGACGGCGTGTGCGCCGGACGGGTGTGGCTCAACGGCCTTGTCGTCCACCCGGAACCGGCCGTGGCCAAGCGCGAACTGCACTACGCCCGCCGTGAGACCAGCGAGGCCCTGTGCTGGCGCTCCGGCACTACCCCCACCCGCCAGCGCGCCGACGCGCGCACAGCCTGACCTCCAACCCCCAAGGAGAACAACGTGTTTGAAGTCCTGGCCGCCGTCGCGGTCGCCTGGTTCGCCGTGGCCCTGGTCCTCGGCGCCGCGATGTCCGTCCTCATCCGCGCGAGATCACAGCGAACACCGGTCACCGCGCAGGCGCTGGCCGTCGCAGCCGTGGCCGCACTGGCGTGGCCGCTGCTCCTCGCCTGGCACCTGCGCCAGGACGGGGGCAGCCAGTGAGCGCCGCCGCGCTGTTGCTGCCGCCCGCCCCGGTGGTGATCGGCCTGGACCTGTCGCTCACCTCCACCGGCGTCGCCCGCGGGGTGGAGAGCGCCGTCGCGCTGCGCCCCGGCCAGCGCCGCGGGCAGGAGCGCCTGGGCTGGCTCCTCGGCGAACTGCGCGAGCACGTCAGGGACGCGGACCTGGTGGTGGTCGAGGGCCCGGCCTACGCCGCCGGGGCGCAGGCCGGGCACCACGAGATGGGCGGCCTGTGGTACCTGGTGACGCACTCCCTGCTGTGGCAGCGGAAGATCCCGTACGCCGTCGTGGCCCCGGACCAGCGCACGGTGTACGCCTGCGGCACCGCCAGGCCCGCGCGAGACGAGCCGAAGGAGCGGCGGGCGGCCGTCGCCAAGGGCATGGTCCGTACTGCCGTTGTCGGGCGGTACGGGGTGGAGTGCGAGGGGGCGGGGCGCTACGACAAGGCGGACGCGGTGATCCTGGCGGCGATGGGCCTGGACTGGCTCGGCTACGCGCCGGCCGCGCTCCCGCAGGTGTACGCGCGTGCGCTGGAAAATGTGGCCTGGCCCGAGCAGATCCCGGCGGCAGCGCGTTGACCAGGGGCTTTATCTCTAGCGATCTTGACTCGTGCCGTGAATAGATTAGAATAGAGGCATAAGGGAAGGGGAGTGACTCCCGTCCCGCCGACTCCGCCCCGGCCGCCGCACTCAGGCCGCCGGGGCGACCCACGCCCAGCCGCACCAGAACAGGAGCCAGTCATGGCCGCCCCTACGGACTTGCTCACCGACCTCCACAAGCACGTCCTCGCCTACGGGCTCCCCGACCCCGAGCGCCGCCGCGTCGAGAACCTGATCAGCGAAGTCCTGTGCGACGCCTACGAGAAGTCCGCGATCGAGCTGCACGAAGGCGACTTCCGCGAGCTGCTGCCCGTCGCCCTCGGCCAGACCCTGGTGCAGATCCTCGCCCCGATGGCGGACACCCCCCACGCCAGCATCGAACTGGAGTTCTCGCGCTACGTCCTCGACGCCCTGTCCGCGCGCCTCAGCGCCTGATCGCCCAGCCCGCCCCGGCCGCCCGCGCGGTGGCCGGGGCGACCCATATCCCCACGCCCACAAGCCTCTTGGAGTACCAGCCGTGATCGACCTCAGCAAGCGCCAGCGCGCATGGTTCGTCATCAACGTCGTCGACCACCCGGACAAGGCCCAGGTCCAGGCCGCCCCCGACGACGACACCGAAACCCTGCTGGCTTACCTGGACCTCATGTTCGACCAGCGCGACTTCCTCATGGTCGGCGGCACCACCGCGGCCGCCGCCCTCACCCGCGCCCGCACCCAGGCCAGCGCCATCCGTGCCGAACGCGGATGGTGACCGTGATCGACCTCAGCAAGCGCCAGCGCGCGTGGCTGGTCTTCCCCGACCCCTTCGAGCAGCCCGAGCGAACGCAGGTCATCCCAGCGCCGGAGGACGCCGACGAGTTCGACGAGGCATGCAGCTACCTGATGTGCACCGAGCTGTTCGTCTTCATCATCGACGCCCCCTCGGCCGCCGCCGCCTTGGGCCTGGCCCGCGTTCGCGCCCTCGCAGGCCGCGCCGAATGGGGGTGGTGACCATGCCCGGCCTGTTCATAGACGGCCTGATCGCCCGACCCACCGCCGAGGGCTTCGCTGGCGTCGTAGTCCACCGCGACGAACCAGCCACCCTGCGGCACCTCATGCGGCACGCCACCGTCCACGGCCCCGCCGCCGCCATCCGCACGCTCATCGAGGAGCACCCCTCCGGCTGGTGGTCCCTGCCCGGCTCCTACTCCGAGGGCGGGCAGTGCGCCTGCCACTGCCCCGAGTTGGACGAGCGCAGGCCCGCGCAGCAGCTCGACCAGGTCAGCGCGCTGCTCGACCCCTCGATCACCCGCGTCTACCTCCTCCAGCCCGAACGCCTGGAGCTGTTCGACCGCGGCGGTGGCCAGTGGGCCGCCCGAGGAGCCATCCCCTACGACATGTGGCCCGCCCTCCGCTGACCACCCCACCCCTCCGCCTCTCGCCCCGGCCGCCCCAAGCGGGCCGCCGGGGCGACCCATGCCTGGCCGCATCCACACCTTGAGGAACCGACTATGACCGACCCCCGCCCCGGAGCGGACGCCCCCGAGATCCACACCAGGGTCTGCATCGACGACCTCGGCCCGTTCGACGCCAAGGTCGACCCCACCGACAGGTGGAACGGGTGGCTCTGCCCGTACTTCACCCTCGACACCGTCCGCGTTCTGGCCGCCCGTACGCAGGAGCTTGCGGCCCAGGACGACAACGACACGTTCGACACCGTCCACGTCATCGACGGTGGCACCGACGACAACGGCAAGCCCCGCGCCATCGTCGTGCACATCAGCTGGCAGCACTTCACCGACGACCCCGAGCATGCCGCAGGGTTCGTCGCCCCGAATAGCGAAGGCCTGTACGGCATCGGCGCGGCCGAGTGGACCTGGAGCTTCGCCGTCTGGTGGTGCCCGTGCGGCGAGCCCGCGAACTGGCACCAGATCTTCTGCGGCCACTGTGGCACAAACCGCCCCGACCAGTGCCGCTAGCTCACGGCTGACACCCCACACCCCTGTCGCCCGATCGGGCGCTGGGGCGACCCGTGCCCCCGAACACCACACCTCACCCCGGCCGCCCCTCGCGGGCCGCCGGGGTGAGCCATGTCCGGCCACCCCAGCCCTCTTGGAGACCCCCGATGGACGAACTCCAGCTCGACCTGTTCGCCGACCTTCCCGACGAGCCCGCCACCTTCGTTCGCATCCCCTCGTCGGCCCTGCCCCCGCGTGCGGCCGTCCCACCGCGACGCAAGGTAGCCCCGATCACGGTCGGGCAGGGCGCGCTGATCGAAGCGCCCGCCCCGCCGCCGAACGCCCCCGTCCCGGCCAAGCGCCGCCCCAGGCGCAAGCTTGGATTCCGCCGCCCCACCGAGTCCGCCCGGGACCTCGCCGAGGCGTGCGCCATCGCCTGGCACGGCCACCACGGCGGAGGCCGTATGGAGATCCCGGTCGGCATCGTCGCCACCCTGGCGCTGCTGCCCTTCCGTGGCGACGACCTGGTGGCGCTGGAGGGCTGGATACTCGGCCTGGACGACCAGCAGCTGTGGAAGCTGTACGAGGAGGTGTGGGCGCTGCGCTGGATACAGGCCCCGCACCTGATCGGACGCTGCGGCATCCTCTCCCAGTGGCTGGAGCAGGAGGAGCCCGACCGGAACCTGCGCGCCGCCGTCCGCGCCGTCACCGAACGAGCCATCCAGTACGGCGTGCTGGAGCTGGCCGCCAACGAGCTGCCCGGCAACCTCGACGTGGACCTCATGTCCTGGATGGTCACCTCCCTGCGCAGCAAGGGTGCGCGCGAGGGCCTGGGCGAGTACCACACCCCGCCTGAGGTCTGCGACATGATCGCCCGCGTCACCATCGGCGGCATGGACGAGATCCGGCCCGGCATGTCGTTCCTGGAGCCCGCCAGCGGCACGGGCGGCATGGTCCGGTCGATGGCCAGCGCACTGCGGGACCTCGGCCACGACCCCGCCGACATGCTGTGGGTGATGGTCGACATCGACGCTATCGCCGTCGCCGGCGCCGCGGTGAACGCGATCCTGTGGGAGCTGGGCGGCAACGTCGCCGTGATCCGGGGCGACTCCCTCGCCGAGGGCGACATCGGCAACCGGGCGATCCGGGAGGCCGCCGAGATGATCGAGCACCGCGACCGGCTCCGGGGGACGGCGGCCATGGTCGCGGCGATTCAGCGCGCGGAGCGCATGCTGTCCCTCGCAAAGGCGGCCTGAACTGCTGCTTTTCTCTCTGGCGATCTTGACCTACTGTCCCAATAGATTAGAATAGAGGCATAAGGAAGAGGGGGAACCGGCCCCCGACCACCGGCCTCTTGGAGCGAGCCCGATGAACCTCACCACCGCCATCCGCGACTTCGCCGCCATCGCCCGCACCCGCGCCCGCCGCGCCGCCACCGACACCCAGCAAGCCACCCTCGCCGCCGCCGCACTCCTCCTCGACTCAGCCGCCCACTACGCCGCCCGAGGCCGCGAAGACGCCGCCCTCGACGCCTTGATCATCGCCGAGAACTACGCCACCAGCGCCGACGCCGGCGACGCCCGCATGGACACCGGCTTCGCCCTCGACCTGCTCGACGCCCTGACCGCCTGACGGCACTCCACCGGACCCCGGCCGCTGCCGGGGTCCGCCCCTCCCTTCCTTCCGCTCAACCACCTGCCTCTTGGAGAACCCCATGCAGTTCACCGCCGCCACCGTCCACCCCATCGCCACCGACGCCGCCACCCAGCTCGGCACCGGCTGGACCGTCGAACCCCACACCCCGGACGGCAAGGTCGTCGACCTCTACCACGCCGACGGTCGCCACATCGGCATCCGCCCCCTGCACGACGGCACCACCCTCCAGCTCTGGGCCACCGGTGCCCACAAGCCGGGCGACGGCAACCCCGCCCCCCGCCCGCTCGCCTACTTGAAGCCCTGGCACACCGTCCTGCGCACCCGCACCGTCACCACCGAGACGGAGGCCGTCACCACCCTGCTCCGCAAGCTCTCCGACTCGGTGATCCCCGCCTTCGACTTCACCCCCGAGCACGTCGGCCACCGTCCGGCCACCGAGAGCGCCGACGAGATCAAGGAGCACTACCAGCAGCTGCGCGCCTCCAGCCCGGACGCCATCGTGGTCCCCGACCACTTCCGCCACGCCTTCACCGCGGAGGAGCTGCTGCGCATCGAGCACCCGGCGAACGGTGCCGACGAGCTGGTGGACGCCGAGGAACCAACCGTTCCGGCCCCGCTCGCCGAGAAGGCAGCCCCCCGCGCCCGCAAGACCGCCGCCCGTAAGCCGGCGGCCGAGACCACCGAGGCCCCGACCGCGCCGCGAGCCCGGAAGGCTCCCGTTTGTAAAGCCGCGACCAAGACGGCCCGGCCCAAGGCCGCCGCTGCCCCCCGGAAGAAGGCCGCCCCCCGGAAGAAGGCCGAGCCCGTCGCCGAGTGATCCGCCCGAAGCCCTGACAGCCTGTGGTCTCTCCGCTAAAGTTCGAGGTCACAGGTTTGAGCGGCCTGTCTGAACGCGCGAGGCTCCACCCCCGGCGGGGTGGAGCCTCGATGCTTCGGAAGGGCACAGCGGTGGTCGGCGGAACGCACCCGTCGGCTGACCAGGAAGAAGCCCCTGGAGCTGCTGCCGGGCCCGCTCCGACCCCTGAGGTTGGGAACGGATTGGGAACGGACAGGCCGGTGAAACCGGTGAAAGACCGGGAAGGCCAGGGAAGCAGCACCCGCCCTGACCAGCCAAAACGGTCAGAGCGGGTGCCATTGGGTAAGGTCAGGGCTAGAGTCCACCTAGCTTGTAAAGCGTAGGTCGTCGGTTCGAATCCGACAGGGGGCTCCAGCTCTGCCCCGCGGACCGGTCCGGCCCGTGGCCGGTTTCCCCTGTAGTACCCCGGTGCCACTCCGCCCTCGGGGATCACCCCCTGGTACGACCGTCGGCGGTCCGCCGCGTCCTAGCGTGGGCGGGACAAGCAGTCAGTCCGGTACGGAGCCGAGGGGAACCACTCGATGATCGTGGCGCAGCAGTTGACCAAGCGGTACGGCGAGAAGACGGCGGTGGACCGGCTGGACTTCACGGTCAAGCCCGGCACGGTGACCGGCTTCCTGGGCCCCAACGGCGCGGGCAAGTCCACCACCATGCGCATGATCGTCGGCCTGGACGCCCCGAGCGGCGGCTCGGTCGTCGTCAACGGCCGCCGCTACGCCGAGCACGCCGCCCCGTTGCAGGAGGTCGGCGCCCTGCTGGAGGCGAAGTCGATCCACCCCGGCCGCTCCGCCTTCAACCACCTGAACTCGCTGGCGCTGACCCACGGCATCCCGCGTCGCCGGGTGGACGAGGTCATCGAGATGACGGGCATCGAGTCGGTGGCCCGCCGTCGCGCCGGCGCCTTCTCGCTGGGTATGGGCCAGCGCCTGGGCATCGCGGCCGCGCTGCTCGGCGACCCGGCCACGATCATGCTGGACGAGCCGGTCAACGGCCTGGACCCGGAGGGCGTGCTGTGGATCCGCAACCTGCTCACCGGCCTGGCCGAAGAGGGCAGGACCGTCTTCGTGTCCTCGCACCTGATGAGCGAGATGGCGCTGACCGCCGACCACCTGATCGTCGTCGGTCGCGGACGGCTGCTCGCCGACACCACCGTCAAGGAGCTGATCCGGCGCTCGGGCGGTGACACCGTCAGGGTGGCCTGTGCCGACCCGGCCCGGCTGCGGGAGCTGCTGGCCGGCCCCGGTGTCGACATCACCGGCCACGCCGGCTCCGAGGAGCTCGAAGTCACCGGGATGGCCGCGCGGTCGATCGGGTTCAAGGCAGCGGAGCACAACATCGCCCTGTTCGAACTCAGCACCAAGGGGGTCTCGCTGGAGGAGGCCTTCATGGAACTCACCCGCGACGAGGTCGAGTACCACGGCACCACCCACACGGCGGCCCGGACCGCCGAGCCCGTAGGGAGCGCAGCATGAGCACCGCAACCGTCACGACACCGGCCGGCACCGCCGCGCCGGTGCGCCCGGCCTACCGGGTCACCTTCGCCCGCGTGGTGCGCGCCGAATGGGCCAAGTTCTGGTCGCTGCGCTCCAGCTGGATCACCATCGGGGTGGCGCTGGTGCTGGTGCTGGCCTTCGGCCTGATCCGGAGCTGGCGCTACACGGTGGTGATGAGCGGCGGCCACGTCCACGACCCCGAGGTCGTCGGTGCGAACGCGGTCGGCCTCGCCCTGTTCGGGTTGAACTTCGGCCAGCTCGCGGTGGGGGTCCTCGGGGTGCTGGTCACCGCCGGTGAGTACTCGACCGGCATGATCCGCTCGACCCTTGCCGCCGTCCCCCGCCGGCTGCCGGTGCTCTGGTCCAAGTCGCTGATCTTCGGTGCGGTCGCGCTGGTCCTCGGCGTCGTCAGCGCGTTCGCCTCCTTCGGCTTCGGTATCGGCATCCTCTCCGGCACCAAGGCCTCCCTGGGCTTCGGCGACGCCGGGGTGCTGAGGTCCCTGCTCATGGCCGGCGCCTACCTGGCGCTGATCGGGATCTGCGGTGTGGCCCTCGGCGCGCTGCTGCGCTCGGTGGCCGGCGGCATCGCCGTCCTGTTCGGCGTCCTGCTGCTGGTGCCCGGCCTGATGGAGCTGCTGCCGACGAGCTGGCAGAACAACGTCAGCCAGTTCCTGCCCAGCCACGCGGGCGACTCCATGTACGCGCTGCACCAGGACCTGCACACGCTTTCCCCGTGGTCCGGTCTGCTGGTGCTCGCCGCCTGGACCGCGCTCGCGGTGGCCGGAGCGGCGTACCGCCTGGTACGCGACGACGCCTGAGGCGACGACCGCCCTGCCGGGCGCCGTCAGGCCGTGTGGGTGCCGGGCTGGATGATCTCCTCCAGGACCACCCGCACGGCTTCGAACGCCGCGGCGCGGGCCTGCTGCGCCAGCGCCTGGACCGGACTGGCGTCGTCCTGGACGTGCTGCTCCACCAGCGCGTAGTGGCGTTCGGCCTCGCTGCTGGCCCAGTCGCGGGCGCGGGTGATGCGGTCCAGCAGCTCGGCCGCGCTGATCTCGGCCACCACCGGGACCTGGCTGACGGCCTTGTCGACACTGTCCACGAAATCCTCCTGAGCAGGGGGTCGGACTGCTGGATCGCAATCACCCGCGCGGGGCGGCGCGTACCCGCGCCTGGCGAGGTTACGCCCGGCGGATCATCGGGGCATCTTGTGTCTACGTTGATGTAGACACTGTGTGAGGATGGATTCCTCTGATGAACCGTGGTGGGGGCGCGATGGGTGGTGCGAAGCGGAGGTCCGGGCGCGTGCCCTGGTTGCGCCAGGCGGCGGCGGGAGCTGCGGCCGGGCTGCTCGCCGTGCTGGTCGCGGTGGTGGCGGTGCGTCACGGCGCCCCGTTCGCCGTCGATGCCTCGGTGCACCGCTGGGCGCTGGCCCACCGGAGCGCCGGGTGGACGGGCCTCGCCCGTGGCGTCACCTTCACCGGGACCGGCCTGCCGCCGTATGCGCTGGCGGCGCTGGCCGGGGCGTTGGCGTCGCTGTCGTTGGGAGACCGGTCGCGGTGGTGGCGGGGTGCGATCGTCGGGGTGCTGGCGCTGGCGCTGGGCCAGACGGTGCGGATCACCCTGGCGACGGCGCTGGCCCGGCCGCGGCCGCCCCGGGGCGACTGGGCCACCGCGGCGAGTGGCGCTTCGCTGCCGTCGGGGCACAGCACGACCTCTGCGTTGGTCGCCATCGGGCTGGCGGCGGCCCTGTGCGTCGGGTGCCGACGGTGGTGGACGCGGCTCCTTGCGTGCGCTGTGCCGGGGGTGTGGGCGGTGGGCGTCGGCGTCAGCCGGGTCTACCTCGGCGTCCACTGGCCGACCGACGTCCTGGCCGGCTGGCTCCTCGCCACGGCCCTGAGCTGCGCGCTGATGCCGCGTCTGGTCGCAGCTGTGCTGCGCCCGGCCCGCAGGGCTGATGCCTCGTCAGGGCTTGCGCCGACGGGCGGAGGCGAAGGGGGAGGCGCCGAACAGGACCAGCCCCAGGGAGATCAGCGCCGGCCCCGGGGCGATCAAGGCCAGTAGCCATGGGTCGGCCCCCGCCCGGCTTCGCTCCCGGCTTCCGGCAGAGCCCGGACGACGGCGTCTCCGGACGACGGCGTCCTCGGCACCCGCATCGTCCTCGGCGCCCGCGGGGTCCGCGGAGCTCGTGTCAGGCGCCGTCGAGCTGTGCGGTGAGCGGCGCCCCCGCCAGCTGGTCGATGCGGGCCGGGCTCAGCCCCGCCGCCCTGGCCCGCTCCAGCATCGCCGGGCGCTCGGCCAGGACCCGTCGGAACGCCAGCAGTTCCGCCTGCACCTGGGCGGCCGCGGGGGTCGCCGCGACCTGGGCGATCAGCTCCGACTCCGCCCCGGTCACCGGCACCTGGAGCCGCTGGGCGTCCGCCGGGATCACCCCCTCGTCGGCCGCGGGCACGACCCGTACCAGTGCTGAGCCGCCGTCCGCTTCCTCGGCGTCGAAGGCCTGCAGCCACCCGTGCACGGCCGGGGTGTCCCAGAAGCCGAGCTCGGGGAGGCGTTGCGCGTCGACCCCGGGCGCGGCCTCCTGACGCGGCGAGACGATCACGACAAAGGCGGTGTCGGACACGGCGTCACTTTCCCTTCTCCGGAACCACACATCAACCACAGTGCTAACGCAGCCCCCGCGAAGACGCTACGGCAGCCCCGGGGTGAAATCCCGGGTCGGGTCGGTGCGTGTCTGGCGGGGTGGGCGGGGGGTTGCTGGTCAAGCTGGGGGGATGGGATGCGTGTGCGGTGAGCCTGGCGGTGCTGCGGCGGTGGTGGTGTGACGTCCGATCAGGTGTTCGCCGGGGTCGGGCTGATCCTGGTGCTGGCGGTGGGGGCGCAGGTGCTGGCGGCGCGGTTGCGGTTGCCGGGGATCATCCTGCTGCTGCCGGTGGGCTTCGTCGCGGGGGCGCTGACCGACGACGTGCATCCGGACAAGCTGCTCGGGTCCGCGTTCTCGCCGCTGGTGTCGCTCGCGGTGGCGGTGATCCTCTACGACGCCGGGCTTGAGCTGGACGTGCGGCGGCTGACCGGCGGCGCCCGGCGCACCGTGGTCCGGCTGATCTGGATCGGGACCCTGCTCACCTGGCTGATCGCCGCGGTGGTGGCCGCGCCGCTGCTGCACATCTCGGCCCAGGCGGCGGTCATGCTCGGGGTGATCCTGATCGTCTCCGGGCCGACCGTGGTCGGGCCGCTGCTCAACTTCGTCCGACCGGGCGAGGGGCTGCGCCGGATCCTGATCTGGGAGGGCTCGCTGATCGACGGGGTCGGCGGGGTCCTCGGCGCGCTGGTGTTCGCGGCACTGGAGTCCGGGCACCGGCTCAGCCCCGGCCGCGCGGTGCTGCACATCCTCGGCAGCGCCGGGGTCGGGATCGCCGGCGGCGTGCTCGGCACGGCTGTGCTGTGGCTGCTGCTGCGCCGCCTCGGACTCGGCGAGATCCTGGCCACCACCACGCAGCTGGCCGTGGTGGTCGGCGTCGCGGCCGGCTGCAACCTGCTGCGGGACGACGCCGGGCTGATCGCGGCGATCATCATGGGCGTGGCGATGGCCGCGCTCCCCGGTCTCGACCTGCCGGTGCGCCGCCCGTTCTTCGAGACGCTGGTGTCGCTGACCATCGGCGTGCTGTTCGTGTCGATCTCCGCCACGGTCACCCCTGCCTCGCTGCGGCACGTGGTGCTGCCCGCGCTGGGGCTGACGGCGGTGCTGGTGCTGGTCGCCCGCCCGCTGGTGGCGGCGCTGTCGACGTTCGGCGGCGACCTGGAGCGGGGCGAGCGGGGACTGCTGGGCTGGATGGCGCCGCGCGGCATCGTCGCCGCCTCGACCGCCTCCACCTTCTCGGCGAGCCTGGCCGAGAAGGGCATCGGCGGGGCGCAGCGGATCCTGCCGGCGACCTTTGTGGTGATCGTCGCCACCGTGCTGGTCTACGGGCTGACCGCGGTGCCGGTCGCGCGCCGCCTCGGGGTGACCCGGTCCACCCGCTCCCGGCCGCTGCTGGTCGGCGGGGAGCCGTGGGTGCTCGAACTCGGCCTCGCCCTGCGCGGCCTGGGCCTGGACGTGCTGATGTGGGCGGGCGAGCCGGGGCAGCGCACCCGGATCACCGAGGCCGGGCTCGAACTGGCCCCGGGGCAGTTGCTCGCCACCGCGACGGGGGAGGGGGCCGAGCTGGAGGGGGTCACCTGTGTGCTGCTGCTGACCGACGAGGACGACTTCAATGCGCTGGCCGCGGCGCTGCTGCGGAAGCAGGACGGCCCGGAGGTGTACCGGCTGGCCGAGCGGGAGGAGGGGCGGGGCGTGGTGGCGCCGTTCATGAGCGGGGCGGCGTTGTTCGGGCCTGGCCTTTCCAGCGGGGAGCTGGCCCGGCGGCACGGGGCGGGCGCGGCGATCGAGGTGCGGCCGGTGGGGGCGGGAGCGGGGACGGGAGCGGGAGCGGGGGTGCGGCCGGTGGGGCCGCTGGTGGCGGGGTGTGAGCTTCTCTTCGTTGTCGACGCTGCTGGGCGGCTGTGGCCGGTCACGAGCGGGGCTGTGCCCGAGGGCGGTCCTGGCAGCCGTGCGGTCGTCCTCGGTCCTGTGGCGGCGGGCTGACGGCCCGTCGGTCAGGCGGCGGTGCGGGTCCAGGGCGGGGTGGAGCGGGACGGGCGGGCCAGCGCCGCCGCGGCGAGGACCAGCAGCACGGCGGCCAGCAGCAGCGGCAGCCCGGTCCGGCCGTGCAGCGCGGCCAGGCCGCCGACCAGGGCGCCCAGGAACATGGACAGGGCGGAGAGCAGCCGTCGGCCGATCCTGCTGTCGCTGCCGCCGGCCAGTCGGCTGTCGGCGGCGATGCCGGTGATGGTGAGGGTCAGCACGGTGGTGGTGAGGTCGGGGACGGCGAGCCTGCGGGCGGCGGCGTTCTGCGCGCCCATGGCCAGGCCGAGCAGCACCACCAGCACATAGCGGGCGTGGCCCGACTCGGCGTGCGGCAGCAGCAGGCAGCACAGGTACGCGGCCAGGACCAGCACCGCCTCGGCGGCCAGGGCGGCGAGCAGCAGTCGGCCCCGGTGAGCGGCGAAGCGGACGCCCAGCCGTCCGCCGAGCAGGGCGCCCAGGGCGAAGGCGGCCAGCGCGGTCAGCGAGGCGGCGAGGTAGAAGTCGGGCGACCCGGCCAGCGCGAAGGCGATGAAGACCACATTGCCGGTCATGTTGGCGACGAAGACCCGGCCCAGCACCAGGTAGCTGAAGGCGTCGACCAGGCCGGTCACCACGGTGAGCGCGACCAGCAGTGGTGGGAGCGGGCCGTGCCGGTTCTCCGGGCGGTCCGACAGGTCGGGGACGAGGGTGGCCCAGGCGTCGCGCAGCGCGGTGATCACGGAAGGGCTCCAGACGGCGGCTCGTGGGATCGGCCCACCCGTTGTACACCTTCTTGTACGCCGCCAGGGGGCGTCACTCGTCGGTCATCCGCATCCGGTCGAGGTGTCGGCCGTCGGCGGTGAGGGTGAAGGCGAGGGCGGCGGGGCCGTTGTAGCCGCCGGTGGTGGCGATGTCCACGACCAGGGCGGTGCCTGCGGCGGTGATCCGGCGGACCGTCAGGCGGGCGTCCAGGCCGAGGAACTCGCGGTCGCTCCAGCCGCGGATCGCTGCGCGGCCGGTGAAGGTGCGGCCCCAGTCGTCCACGGTTCCGGTCGCGCCGAAGAGGTCGGTGAAGGCGGTGGCGTCGCCCCGGCGGACGGCGTCGAGCAGGGCGCGGACGGGGGCGGCGGGGAGCGGGGTCGGGGTGGGGGAGGCAGGGGCGGAAGGGGAGGCGGCGATGGGCGAGGGGGTGGCGTTCGAGGGGGCGGTGGTCATGGTGTCGAGTCTGGCGCGGGGGCGCCGGGTGCGCCTCGGGCGTGGGACCTAGGGCTTTTTGTTGGTCAGACGACGGATTCCAGGGCCTGGCAGAGGGTGTCCAGGGCTTCGGCGAAGGCGTGGTCGGCCGGGGTGCCGTAGCCGACGACCAGGCCGTCGGCCGGATCAGTCGGATCAGTCGGATCAGTCGGATCAGCCGGATCGGGCGGGGTGCGGCCTTCGGCCGGGTGGCGGAACCAGTCGAGGCCCTGGACTGCCAGGCCGAGCCAGTCCGCGCTGCGTACCGCCTCGCGTTCGGTGCCCGGGGGCAGCCGCAGCACCGCGTGCAGTCCGGCGGCGATGCCGTCGACCCGTACCGACGGGGCCCGTTCGGCCAGTGCGGCGACCAGGCGGTCCCGGCGGCGGCGGTAGCGCAGCCGCATCGCCCGCAGGTGCCGGTCGTAGGCCCCGCAGTTGATGAACTCGGCCAGGGTGAGCTGGTCCAGCACACCGGGGTGCCGTTCCTCCGCGCCCTTGGCGTGGACCACCTGGTCGACCAGGCGTCCGGGCAGGGCCATCCAGCCCAGCCGCAGCGCGGGGGCGAGGCTCTTGCTCGCCGTCCCGAGGTAGGCCACCCGCTCGGGGTCGAGCCCCTGCAGCGCGCCGACCGGCTGGCGGTCGTAGCGGAACTCGCCGTCGTAGTCGTCCTCCAGGATCAGTCCGCCGGTGCTCCTGGCCCAGTCGACGACGGCCGCCCTGCGGTCCGGGTGCAGCGGGACGCCGGTCGGGAACTGGTGTGCGGGGGTGAGCAGCACCGCGGCGTGATCCGGCGTCAGCTCGGTTACCACCGCGCCACGGTGATCGATCGTCAGCGGATCGGTGCGCAGTCCTGCCGCGGTGACGATGCCGCGGTGCAGGTCGAGGCCGTAGGACTCCACGGCGAGGGTGCGGGCGCCGTACTGCTGCCGGAGGGTCCGGCTGAGCAGCGAAAGGCCCTGGGTGAAGCCGGAGCAGACCACGATCCGGTCCGGGGCGGTGCGCACCCCGCGGGCTCGGGCCAGGTAGTCGGCCAGGGCCTGGCGCAGTTCCGCGCAGCCGCGTGGATCGCCGTAGCCGAAGGCCGTGCTGGGTGCGGCGGTCAGGGCGCGCCGGGCGGCGGCGAGCCAGGCCGCGCGGGGGAACGAGGAGAGGTCGGGCATCCCGGCGAACAGGCTGTGGCTGCCGCCGTCGCCGTGGAACGGGGTGAACGCCTCGAAGCGCGCGGCGGGCCGGGGCGCGCGGGAGTCGGCCGGGGCCGGTCGGCGGGCCGGCTGCGGTCGGCGGCGGACCGGGGCGGCGCCGGCCGCCCGTCGCGCCACCCGGGTGCCGGAGCCCTGGCGGGCGGACAGCCAGCCCTCGGCGACCAGCTCGCCGTACGCGTCGGCGACGGTGTTGCGGGCCACGCCGAGGTCCGCCGCGAGCGAGCGGGACGGCGGCAGCCGGGTGCCGGGCGCCAGCCGCCCGGAGCGGACGGCGTCGCGCAGGGCCCGGATCAGCGACGCCCTGACCCCGCCGGGGCCGGACAGGTCCAGGTCCAGGTGCAGGTCCACGCCGAGCGCGGGCGGAGAATTGGCCCATGGTTCTTCCATGGAAATGGACCATACTCCTGTGCTAATTCTGACCTAGCCTTGATCCATGACAACGACACAGACGACACAGACGACGACGCACATGCACGGGCAGCGGATCAATCTGGCCAAGCTCGCCCCCGAGGTCTACCGGGCGATGGTCGCCCTCGACGCCGCAGCCCGGAAGGGTCTTGACCCGGTGGTCGCCGAGCTGGTGAAGATCCGCTCCTCGCAGCTGAACCACTGCGCCTTCTGCATCGACATGCACACCAGGGACGCGCGGCGGGCCGGGGAGTCGGAGGAGCGGATCTACCTGCTCAGCGCCTGGGAGGAGGCCGGCCCGGTGTTCACCGAGAAGGAGCAGGCGGCCCTCGCGCTGGCCGAGGCGATCACCGTGATCACCGACGGCTTCGTCCCGGACGCGGTCTACGAGCGGGCGGCGAAGCACTTCGAGGAGGAGGAGCTGGCGCACCTGATCGCGGTGGTCTTCACCATCAACGCCTGGAACCGGATCGCGGTCTCCACCCGGATGGCTCCGACGCTGGGACGCTGACCCCGGGCAGCGGTTCCGGGACGGCGGGGCCGGGTCCTGCCGGGGTCGCGGTCTGGGCGACGCAGGCGCCGGTCAGGACCAGCAGTCCGCCGATGATCTGCGGCAGCGTCAGGTGCTCGCCGAGCAGCACCCAGGCCAGCACCGTCGCCACCACCGCCTCCAGGCAGGCGAGCACCCCGGCCACCGGCGCGGACAGCCGGCTCACCGAGGCGACCCCGGTGAGGTAGGCGAGCACGGTGGCGATCAGCACCACCCAGCCGAGCAGCAGCAGCGCCGGAACCCTGGTCCCGCCCATGGACGCGTCCTGTCCGAGCAGGCTCCAGTGGGTCTCCCAGGGGCGGGCGATCGGCAGCAGCACCAGCGCGCCGACGATCAGGCCGTACGCGGTCATCCCGATCGGGTCGATCGGGTCTGCCTGCTCGCTCGGGGCGGCCTGGCCGACCGGTTCGGCCTGCTCCCCGCCGGACTTCTCGGAGAGGATGAAGTAGCCGACCATCGCGCAGGCCGCCCCGAGCGCGGAGGCCACCCCGATCGGGTCCAGGCCGCCCAGGCCGTTCCAGAACTCCACCACCAGCGCGAGCCCGGCCATGGTGGTGACCGCGCCCACGGTCGCCGCCCGGCTCACCCGGCGGCGCTGGACGAAGCGGACGTAGCCCAGCAGCAGGGCCGGGCCCAGGTACTCGATCAGCAGCGCGACCCCGACCGGGATCCGGGAGATCGCGAAGAAGTAGCAGCCCTGGACCAGGGCCACGCCGATCAGCCCGAAGCCGATCAGCAGCCCGGGACGCCGCCGCGGCAGGTCGCGGTGCCGGACCGCCACCGGCAGCAGCACCAGCGCGGACAGCGCCATCCGCAGCCACACCACCTGCATCGACGTCAGCCCGGCCTCGATCAGCGGCTTGGCCGCCGTCCCCGAGCCGCCGAAGGCGACCGCGGAGAGCAGGGCGAGGGTGAGGCCGGTACGGCGGCGCGAGGTCGCGGAGGCGGGGGCGGGGGAGTGCATGGCGTCATTCTGGCAGCGGGGCCGCCGGGAGCGACAGGGGTGTCCAGCAATGATGCTGCTGTCAGGTCACCGCTCCGGCCGCGGCGGCGAAGCGGGGCTCGCGCCACACCCCGGTGGCCAGCACGTCGCGCAGGGCCTCGGCCGCGTCCCAGACCTGGGCGTGGCTCAGGTAGAGCGGGGTGAAGCCGAAGCGCAGCACGTCCGGGGCGCGGAAGTCGCCGATCAGGCCGCGCTCGATCAGCGCCTGCATCACCGGGTAGGCCTGCGGGTGCCGCAGCGAGACCTGGCTGCCGCGCTCGGACGGCTCGGCGGGCGTCAGCGAGGGCAGCCCCAGCGGTTCGGTGAGCTGGAGGAACAGCGAGGTCAGGGCCAGGCTCTTGGCCCGCAGCGCGCCTAGGTCCACGTCCTGCCAGAGGTCCAGCGCGGCGGCCAGGCCGGCCAGGCTGAGCAGCGGCGGGGTGCCGGTGAGGAAGCGGCCGATGCCGGGCGCGGGACGGTAGCCGGGCTCGAAGGCGAACGGGTCGGCGTGCCCGAACCAGCCGGTCAGCGGCTGCTCCGCGCGGTCGTGGTGGCGCTCGGCGGCGTAGAGGAAGGCGGGGGAGCCGGGGCCGCCGTTGAGGTACTTGTACGTGCAGCCGACCGCGAAGTCCGCGTCGCAGGCGTCCAGCCGGACCGGCAGCGCGCCGACCGAGTGGCACAGGTCCCAGACCACCAGCGCGCCGTGACGGTGGATCAGCTCGGTGACCGCGGCCATGTCCTGGAGCCGTCCGGTGCGGTAGTCGACGTGGGAGAGCAGCACCACCGCGACGTCCTGGTCGAGCAGCTCGTCCAGTTCCCGCAGGGTGTCCCCGTCCCGGCTGATCAGCCGGCGTTCGTGGGCCGGGGCCGCCCCCTCGGTCAGATAGAGGTCGGTGGGGAAGCTGCCCAGCTCGGAGACGATCGCCCGGCGCTCGGGGCGCAGCCGCAGCGCGGTGGTGAGCACCTTGAAGAGGTTCACCGAGGTGGAGTCGCAGACCACGGTCTGCCCGGCCGCCGCGCCGACCAGCGGGGCGATCCGGTCGCCGAGGCCGCGCGGCAGGTCGTACCAGCCGGCCTCGTTCCAGCTGCGGATCAGTCCGCCGCCCCACTCCTGTTCCACCATTCGGGAAATGTGAGCCGGGGTGTGCGCGGGTAGTGCGCCGAGTGAGTTCCCGTCCAGGTAGAGGACGCCCTCGGGCAGGGTGAAGCGGTCGCGGAAGCCGCGCAGCGGGTCGGCGGCGTCCAGCGCCTCCGCCGCCGAACGCGGCAGCGGCAGCTCAGAGGGCATTGCGGGCCTCCCACAACTCGGGGAAGACGTCCTGCTCGGCGGCCTTGCGGAGCCAGCTCAGACCGCTGGAGCCGCCGGTGCCGGGCTTGGCGCCCATGGTCCGCTTCACCGAGCTGAGGTGCCGCTGCCGCCACCGGGTGACCCGCTCCGCGACGTCCAGCAGCAGCTCGCCGAGCCGGGCCAGGTCGGCGTACGCCGGGTCGCCGTAGACGGTGACCCAGGCCCCGGGGCCGGTCAGCCCGCGCCGGGCCAGCACCGCCTCCGCGTCCTGGTACAGGGAGGGGCCGCGCAGCGTCTCGGCCAGCTCGGCGTGCACCCGGGGGTGGCCCGCGTACAGGTCGAGCAGCCGCTCGCTCTTGTTGCCGAGCAGGAACTCCAGGTGCAGGTAGCTGAACGACTGGAAGCCGCTGGCCTCGCCGAGGTACGGGCGGAATGCGCCGAACTCGACCGGCGTCATGGTCGCCAGCAGCTCCCAGGAGCCGACCAGCACCTCCTGGACGCCGAGGCCGCGGCGCAGCGCGGCGCTCGCGCCGGTCAGGTCGTCGGCCCGCAGCGCGTGCTGCGCGCTGGTCCACTCCACTCTGAGCTGGGCGAACAGCAGTTCCATGACCTGGGTGGCGACGATGAAGGTCCGCTCGGCCGGCTCCTTGCTGCGCGGGTGCTGCAGCGCGTGCAGGGCGTCGATGCCCGCGTAGGCGGCGTACGGGGTGGTGGGCTCGGCGCTGAAGTCGAGTCTGGGTTCCATCGCGGTTCTCCTCGGGTCGCTGCCGCCATTCTCGATCGTTTCGAGCCTCTGCTGAATGGCCGTCGGATGCCACTTGGGACCCCCGGCCTACCATGGGCGAGGCAGATCACCACCCGGGGTTTGCGAACGAAAGGCAGAGGCTGTGGACGCGGTGGACCGGCGGTTGCTGGCCGAGTTGCAGCAGGACGCGCGGCTGTCCTTCAACGAGCTGTCGCGGCGGGTGAACCTGTCCTCGCCCGCGGTCGCCGAGCGGGTGCGCCGGCTGGAGGCGGCCGGGGTGCTCACCGGCTACCACGCCCGGGTCGACCTGGTCCGGGCCGGACGGCCGGTGACCGCGCTGGTCCAGGTGCAGTGCTACGGCCCGCGCTGTGTACTGCGCGACCCGGCCGTCGCCGACTGGCCGGAAGTACTGCAACTGCACCGGGTGACCGGAGACGCCTGCTGCGTGCTGATGGTGGCGGTAGCGTCCATGGCGGAGTTCGAGGCGCTGATCGACCGGCTGTCCGCGTACGGGCAGCCGGCCAGCACGATGATCCTCTCCAGCCCGCTGCTCTGGCGGCCGGTCGAACCGTCCTGACACCCCATCACAGCGAGGAGCACCGTGAGCGCGAGCGACGACGTCCTGTCCCGCCCCGCCCCGCCGCCGGACCACACCGCCCGCTACGGGCCGCACCCCGAGCAGGTGGTCGACCTGCGGCTGCCGCCCGGCGGCGCCGCGGGCACCCTGGTGGTGCTGGTCCACGGCGGCTTCTGGCGGGCCGCCTACGACCGCGCGCACACCGGGCCGCTGGCCGACGCGCTGGCCCGGGTCGGCTTCGCCGTCGCCGTGCCCGAGTACCGGCGGGTGGGCTCGCCCGGCGGGGGCTGGCCGGGCACCTTCGACGACCTGGCGATCCTCACCGAGTCGCTGCGGACCATCACCGTCGCCCGGGGCATCCGCACCAAGCGCACCGTGCTGGTCGGCCACTCGGCCGGCGGCCACCTCGCGCTGTGGGCCGCCGCCCGGCACCGGCTCCCGGTCGGCTCGCCGTGGCGCACCGAGTGGCGCCCGGACGCGGTGGTGTCACTGGCCGGCTGCGCCTCGCTGGCCCTCGCCGACATCTGGGGCCTGGGCCGGGGCGCGACCGCCACCCTGCTCGGCGGCAACGTCGACGCCGTCCCCGACCGCTACGCGCTGGCCGACCCGGGCGCGCTGCTGCCGCTCGGCGTCCCGGTGACGCTGCTGCACGGCAGCGACGACGAGGAGGTCCCGGCCGCGATGAGCCGGGAGTACGCGGCGCTGGCCGAGCGGATGGGCGATCCGGTCCGGCTGGTGGAGCTGCCGGGGATGGAGCACTACGGACTGATCGACCCGCTCTCCACCGCCTGGCCGCACCTGCTGGACGCGCTGGGTGACGCCGCGTCGACACAGGGTGATGCTTCCGGCCGGTAACCACTGGCATATGCGAACAGCCGCTGGGGCTACCCCGAATGGGTGTCGAACATGTGCACTCGATCGGGGAATGGAAGGTTGCCTGGTCAGCCGACACTCTGGAACCGCAGGTCACACGTTCTGGGGAGGCAGTAGCAGATGACGGACCAGCAGACCGCTCTCGGTACGGCAGCGGCAAAGAATCTCGCGACCACCACCAAGACGCCCCCGCAGATGCAGGGCATCACCTCGCGGTGGCTGCTGAAGATGCTGCCGTGGGTCCAGGTCGCCGGCGGCACCTACCGGGTCAACCGGAGGCTCACCTACTCCACCGGTCGCGGGCGGCTCAGTTTCGCCCAGACCGGCTCGGAGGTGCGGATCGTCCCGCCCACCCTCGGCGAGCTGCCGGTGCTGCGCGGGTTCGACGACCAGGAACTGCTCACCGAGCTGGCCGGGCGGTTCGCCCAGCGCGAGTTCGAGGCGGGCGAGGTCATCGCCCAGCGCGGCGCCCCGGTCGACCACGTCCTGGTGGTCGCGCACGGCAAGATCCGCAAGCTGGGGGACGGCAAGTTCGGCGACCACGACGCCGTCCTCGGCACCCTGGCCAACGGCGACCACTTCGGCGACGAGGCGATGACGGAGGTGCTCACCGGGGCCGGCACCACCTGGGCCTACACCGCCAAGGCGGCCACCGCGGGCACCCTGCTCGCGCTGCCCAAGGAGGCCTTCGCCGGCCTGGTCGACCGCTCCCCGGAACTCCGGGTCCAGGTCGACCTGTTCCTGGCCGAGGCCGAGCTGGCGCAGGACAAGCACGGGCAGGCCGCGATCGAGCTGGCCGCCGGGCACGAGGGCGAGGAGGAACTGCCCGGCACCTATGTGGACTACGAACTCGCGCCGCGTGAGTACGAGTTGAGCGTCGCGCAGACCGTGCTGCAGGTGCACAGCCGGGTCGCCGACCTCTACAACCAGCCGATGAACCAGATCGAGCAGCAGCTCAAGCTCACCGTCGAGGCCCTGCGCGAGCGGCAGGAGTACGAGATGGTCAACAACCCGGAGTTCGGGCTGCTGCACAACGCCGAGCACGAGCAGCGGATCCACACCCACGGCGGCCCGCCCACTCCGGACGACATGGACGAGCTGCTGTCCCGCCGCCGCGGATCCAGCATGTTCCTGGCCCACCCGCGGGCCATCGCCGCGTTCGGCCGCGAGTGCAGCAAGCGCGGTCTCTACCCGGACGCGGTGGACGTCGGCGGGCACCGGATCCCGTCCTGGCGCGGGGTGCCGATCTTCCCCTGCGGCAAGATCCCGGTCAACGGCGGCCACACCAGCTCGATCCTGGTGCTGCGCACCGGCGAGGACAACCAGGGCGTGGTCGGGCTGCACCAGACCGGCCTGCCGGACGAGTACGAGCCCGGCCTGTCGGTCCGCTTCATGGGGATCAACGAGAAGGCCGTGATCCAGTACCTGGTCAGCACCTACTTCTCGGCCGCGGTGCTGGTCCCGGACGCGATCGGGGTGCTGGAGAACGTCGAGGTGGCGCATCCGCGCGACTGAGCCCCCGGCCCGGACCGGAAGGAGCGTGACCGGGTGAACTGGTCGGACATCCTGATCTTCGCTGGTTCGCTGGCCCTCTCGGTGGTCCTGCTCTGGGCGGTGCAGCGGTTCGTCCCGCATCCGTCCAGGGAGGGCCACAACGACGTCGCCGGCTTCATCTTCGCCGGGGTGGGGGTGCTCTACGCGGTGCTGCTGGGGTTCGTCGTCATCTCGGTCTGGGAGAACGTCGACGCGGCCCGGCAGACCACCTTCCAGGAGGCGGACGCACTGGCGGGGATCTACTGGATCTCCCGTGACATGCCGCTGCCGCTGGGCGCCACCATCGAGCACGCGACCCTCGACTACGCCCACACCGTCGAGGACACCGAGTGGCCGCTGATGGCGGACCACAAGAGCAGCCCCGAGGCCACCCAGGAGGTCTACGCGATCCGTGACGCCGTCAACTCCTACCAGCCGACCACGCCGGCCCAGCAGGTGCTGTTCGACCACGCGGTGTCCCACGTGGAGGCGCTGGCGACCGAGCGCAGGGAGCGGCTGACGGAAGTCGAGGACTCGGTGCCGCCGATCCTCTGGGGGGCGCTGATCCTCGGCGCGGTGCTGACGATCGGCTTCACCTACCTCTTCGGCCTGTCCAACTCGCTGGCCCACGCCCTGATGGTGCTGACCCTGACGGCACTGGTGGTGGGGTCGCTGATCCTGATCAAGGAGATGAACTACCCCTTCAGCGGGGTGACCAAGGTGGAACCGACCGCCTTCCAGGTCTTCCTGGACCGACTGCCCGCCCCGCGCTGACGGAACGGGGCCACCGGAGGAACTCCGGTGGCCCCGTTCGCCGTTGCCGCTCCGCTACAGGCTGACGCCGAAGTCGCGGGCGATCCCGGACAGGCCCGAGGCGTAGCCCTGGCCGGTGGCGCGGAACTTCCACTCGGCACCGTTGCGGTAGATCTCGCCGAAGACCATCGCGGTCTCGGTCGCGGCGTCCTCGCTGAGGTCGTAGCGGGCGATCTCGGCCTCGCCTGCCTGGTTGACCACCCGGATGAACGCGCTGCGGACCTGGCCGAAGTTCTGGCTGCGGTTGTCGGCGTCGTAGATCGACACCGGGAACACGATCTTGTCGGCCTCGGGGGGCAGGCCGGCCAGGTTCACCTTGATCTGCTCGTCGTCGCCGTCGCCCTGGCCGGTCAGGTTGTCACCGGTGTGGACCACTGTCTGGTCCGGGGTCGAGGTGTTGTTGAAGAACACGAAGTGCTTGTCCGAGAGGACCTTGCCCGAGGTGTCCAGGACGATGGCGCTGGCGTCCAGGTCGAAGTCCGTCCCGGTGGTGGTGCGGACGTCCCAGCCCAGGCCGACGGTGATGGCGGTGAGACCGGGCGCCTCCTTGGTGAGCGAGACGTTTCCGCCCTTGGACAGGCTTACCGGCATGGTGGTGGCCCCTTCCTGATCCTGCGTCGATTTCGGCTACCGGTAAGAACGCGGGGCGGCCCTCTTACGGTTCCCTACCGGACCCGCGGATACCGTGCCTGTACGTCCCATACGGTGGCGTTGTCGGCGAAGCCCTCGTGCAGGTCGGACAGGTCAGCGATCAGGTCCTGCAGGAAGTCCCGCGCCTCCCGCCGGAGTTCGGGGTGCCGGACGGTGACCGGCGGCGCCTCGGTCCAGTCGGCGCGGATCTCCACCCAGTTGAAGCGGCGGCTGAACCGCAGCCGGTCGGCCGACTCGGTGAAGTCCAGCTCGGCCTGCTGCAGCCGCGAGGCCCGTGGGCCGGCCGGGTCCCGGTCCAGCTCCTCGACGATGTCGCAGAGCGCCCAGGCGAAGTCCAGCACCGGCACCCAGCCCCAGGCGGTGGACAGCTCCCGCCCGTCCGCCTCCAGGTGGACGTCCCCGCTGAACAGGTCGTGCCGCAGGGCGCGGGCGCCGACGCTGCGGTAGTCGGTCTGCGGGGGGTCGGGGAAGCGGGTGGACAGCGAGTAGCCGAGGTCGATCACCGGACGATGCTCCCACGCCGCGGAACCTAAACCCCTGGCGGTCGGCGGCCGGGAGCGGGGATCATGGGGGCATGTCCCTTCCCGTCCGCGTCCGCGGCTCGGTCGTCGTGCCCGACGCCGAGCTGATGTGGCGTTTCTCTCGCTCGTCCGGTCCGGGCGGCCAGCATGTGAACACCTCCGACACCCAGGTCGAGCTGCGGTTCGACGTCGCCGCCTCGGCGGTGCTGCCCCAGGTCTGGAAGGAGCGCGCGCTGGAGCGGCTCTCCGGCCGCCTGGTGGACGGCGCGGTCCTGGTCGTGCGGTCCTCCGAGCACCGCTCGCAGTGGCGCAACCGGGAGGCCGCCGCGGTGCGGCTGGGCGCCCTGCTGAGCGACGCGGTGGCGCCGCCGCCGCGGACCCGCCGGGCCACCCGCCCCAGCCGGGGGACGGTGGAGCGGCGGCTCACCGACAAGAAGCGCCGGGCCGACGTCAAGCGAGGCCGCTCGGGCAGGTTCGACTAGCCCAGCTGCCGGTACTGGCCCCGGAAGTAGAGCAGCGGGCCCTGCTCGGAGCCGGGCACCCGCGCGGCCAGCACCCGGCCGATCAGCAGCACGTGGTCCCCGGCGGGTATCCGCTGCTCGGTGCGGCACTCCACGGTCGCCAGCGCCCCGTCCACCAGCGGCGCCCCCGAGGCGTCGCCGCGGCGGTGCGGCAGGTCGGCGAACAGCAGCCGGTCGCTGACCCGGCCCTTCATCGCGAAGCGGGCCGCCGCAGGGCGCTGGTCCGCGCCGAGCACGGACACCGCCCAGGTGTCGACCCGGGACAGCGCCTCCTCCATCCGGGAGTCCTCCCGGACCGAGACCAGCACCAGCGGCGGCTCCAGCGACACCGAGAGGAACGCGGTGGCGGTCATCCCGAGGTCCTCGCCGCGCGGTCCGTCCTCGGGGTCGTGCGCCGTCAGCAGCACCACCCCCGAGGCCAACTGGCCGAGGGCGGCCCGGAACTCCTCGGGAGTGGCCTGGCGGGGCTCGGGAGCGGCGGTCGGGCCGGTGCCGGAACCGTTGGCGGAGTGCTGCGCGGCGTTGTACACGTAACGCACCGTATCTTCGTGGAGCGGTCGACCGCATCGGGCGATGGGTGTAGACCAGACCCCGTCGGGGGACCTAGGCGGGGCCGACAGCGTCGAGGGTCGATCAGTTGTGTGAGTTGGGTCACAAGTGCCGTCCATTTGCTGACCCAGCGTGCCTATTGGTGTGCTCCCTGTGATTCAGTTTGTTCCCGAGTCTCACGGAGGGAGTGCGTGATGGACCCCGAGTCGGAGCCCTACGTCCGTCTCGCGACCCTGCGCACCCTGCACCGGGTCGTGGCCGACCTGAACGCCGCCCGCAGCCTGGCCGGTACGTTGCAGGCCGTGGTCGAGGGCGCGGTGACCGGCCTCGGCTTCGAGAGCGCCGTGGTCAACCTGGTCCGCCCGGACGGCGACCTGGTCGTCGCCGCCGCCTGGACCGACGGCTCGCACGGCGTGCACCCCGATCCCGGCGACCAGGACACCCCCGGCGAGACCGCCGACACCGGCTACGGCATCGACGGGCTGCTCGGCCAGATCGGCTCCCGCGAGTCCTGGAACCGGCTGCTCAACGTCGGCGAGGTCTGGGGCTCGCTGGTCTTCGTCCCGCACGAGCGCAGCTGGGCCCGCGCCGCGGACCTGCCCGCCTGGGGCGGCAGCGGCGGTGGGCTCTCCCCCGCGGCCGGGCCGCAGATCACCCCCTGGCACCCGGACGACGTCCTGCTCGCCCCGATGTACAGCCTGGGCGGCGAACTGCTCGGCGTGCTCTCGGTGGACCGCCCGCGCAACGGCCGCCGTCCCGGGCCGTGGACCCGCGAGTCGCTGGAGATGTTCAGCCAGCAGGCCGGGATAGCCATCGGCAACGCCCGGCTGCGCGCCGAGATGCAGCGGGCGCTGGCCCGGCTGGAGCGCGAGCAGCACACCCTGCGGGCCAGCGAGGAGAGCTTCCGCCAGGCGTTCGAGTACGCGCCCAGCGGGATGGCCATCACCGAACTGCACGGGGTCCAGCGCGGCAAGCTCACCCGGGTCAACGACGCCCTGTGCCGGCTGCTCGGCCGCCCGCGCACCTCGTTGCAGCGGCAGAGCTTCGAGGACCTGGTCCACCCGGACGACGAGGGGCTGCTGCGCCGGGTCTCGGCCGAGAACGGCCGGGCCGAGGTGAGGCTTGCCCGCCGCGACGGCGGCTACCTCTGGGTGCACCTGCGGAACTCGGTGGTCGCCGACACCGAGGAGGGCGCCCGCTTCCTGCTCACCCACATCGAGGACATCGAGGACCGCAAGCGGCACGAGCTCCAGCTCGCGCACCGGGCCAGCCACGACGCGCTGACCGGCCTGCCCAACGCGGCCGAGCTACGGGCCCGGCTCACCCGGCGGCTCTGCGAGCAGCCGCGGACCGGGCAGCCGCTGACCGGCCAGGAGCAGACCGAGGAGCACCGGGCGGTCACCGCGTCGGCCGGGCACGGCTACCAGCCGGCCCCGCACGCCGGCCCGTACGGTGGGTACGACGGCTTCGACCATGTGCACGCGGTGCTGCCGGACGACCCGGACCCGGAGGGGCGCGGCGGGCGCGGCCTGGCGGTGCTGTTCTGCGACCTGGACGGCTTCAAGTCGATCAACGACCGGTTCGGCCACAACGCGGGCGACGCGGTGCTGATCGAGGTGGCCCGGCGGCTGCAGCACGTCGTCCGTGAGGGTGACACGGTGGCCCGGCTCGGCGGCGACGAGTTCGTGGTGCTGGCCGACGGCGTGGGCCGGGACGAGGCCAAGGACCTGGCCGGCCGGCTGCGCACGGCGATCATCCCGCCGATGCGGGTGGACGGCCGGGCGGTCCGGGTCGGTGTGAGCCTGGGCATAGGCTGGGCGGGCTGCGGGATGTCCATAGACGAGGTGCTGCACACCGCGGACGAGCGGATGTACCTGGAGAAGCGGGCCCGCGCGGGCGCCGCGGGCCTGCCCGGACGTCCGCCGGGCAGCGGGAACCGTTCGCACCGCAGGGCGGGCTGACCTCGCGCTTACCCCCTTGTCATGCGCGGCAGGTAGTCTGCCCGGTGATAGGTGTGTCCACCCCTGGGGAGTTGAGATCTCGATGTCGTCCGAGAACCACGGCGTGCCCGAGGACGACGACCCGTTCGCCTACCTGTACCGGGGAGAGGGCGAGGCCGGGTCGGCGGCGCAGGAGACGTCACCGCTTCCCGGCGTGCCGCGGACCTCGTACCACCAGGCGACCCAGGTCGGCCGGACCCAGTACGGACAGCAGCCGCAGCAGACCCCGCAGGGCTACCCGCAGCTGCCGCACCAGGACCAGCCGACGGCGAAGTACACCGCGCCCGGCTCCCAGCCGCAGCAGTACGGGGCGCCGTCCGGCCCGTACCCGGGGCAGCAGAGCGCGCCGCCGGCCCAGCCCGGCGGTCGGGCCGGGGCCCGCGCGGGCTCCGGCGGCGGTCGCAACAGCCGCGGTGTGATGATCGGCACCGTCGCGGTGGTGGTCGCGGTGGTGATCGGCATCTGCGTGGCGCTGTTCAACAGCGGCCCGGACAAGTCCCCCACCGCGGGCGGCAGCAGCACCGCCCCGGCCGGGTCCACCGCGTCCACCGGCCCCACCGACTCGCCCACCCCGACCGCGGACCCGACCACGGGCGAGGTCCCCCCGGCCGACGCCGCCACCATGACGCTGGCCGGCGGGGCCAAGACCAACAACAACTGGAAGGGCGCGCTGGGTGCGGGCGGCACCTTCGTCGACGGCATGACCAACGTCGGCGCGACGGTCACCTGGAACGTCACCGCCCCGGCCAAGGGCGACTACTACCTCTGGATCCGCTTCGCCAACGCGACCGGCAAGGACGCGTCCGCCGCGGTGACGGTCGATCAGAAGCCGCTCAGCTCGCCGATACCGCTGAAGGACTACGGCAGCGACGGCAAGTGGACCAGCTGGTTCAGCACCTACCGCACGATCTCGCTGGACAAGGGCCCGAACACGGTGGCGCTGTCCTGCGTGGCCGGCGCCGACTGCACCTTCAACCTGGACCAGCTGGCGCTGACCCCGCCCGTCGGCGGCTCGGACACCCGCCCGTCCGGCTGGTAGCCGCCGCACCCGAACGTCAGGAGGGCCGAACCGTGAGCGCGGTTCGGCCCTCCTGGTGTTCGCCCCGCTCAGACCGAGGCGGGCACCTGGAACTGCCCCGCTCCGACCGCCCACTCGCCCCGGCGCATCACCGCGACCAGCTCGTAGGCGTCGTCCAGCACCACCAGGTCCGCGTCCTTGCCGGGCTCGATCGAGCCGACCCGGTCGGCCACCCCGAGCAGCCTCGCCGGGTTCAGCGACAGCACCTGGGCCGCGCGGACCAGGGAGAGCCCGTTCAGGGCGACCGCGCGGCGGAAGGCCACGTCCAGGGTGAGCGTGCTGCCGGCGATGGAGCCGCCCTCGACCAGCCGGGCCACCCCGTCCTCGACCCGCACCTGCAGCGGGCCCAGCGGGTAGAGGCCGTCGCCGAAGCCGGCCGCCGACATGGCGTCGGTGATCAGCGCGACCCGGTCGAGGCCGGCCCCCTTGATGGCCAGGTCGACCACCGCCGGGTGCAGGTGCACCCCGTCGCCGACCAGCTCGACGGTGACCCGCTCGTCCTCCAGCAGCGCCACGATCGGGCCCGGCGCGCGGTGCGCGATGCCGGGCATGGCGTTGAAGAGGTGGGTGGCCACGGTCGCCCCGGCCTCGATCCCCTCCAGCGTCTTGTCGTAGCGGGCGTCGGTGTGGCCGATCGCCGCGATCACGCCCAGCTCCTTGAGCAGCCGGATCGACTCGATCCCGCCCTCCAGCTCGGGGGCCAGGGTGACCATCTTCGCGGTGCCCCTGGCGGCGTCCACCAGCTTGCGGACCAGCGCCGGGTCCGGGTCGCGGAGCAGGTCCGGCTGGTGCGCGCCGCAGCGGTTGATGCTGATGAACGGGCCCTCGAAGTGCACCCCGGCCAGCACGCCGTCCTCGACCAGCTCGCTGAGCACCGAGGCCTGTCGGCAGATCTCGTCGATCTCCCCGGTGACGGTGCTGGCGACGGTGGTGGTGGTGCCGTGCTCCAGGTGGGTCCTGGCCGCGACCAGGGCCTCCTCGGCGATGCCGGAGGCGTAGGAGGCGCCGCCGCCGCCGTGCACGTGCATGTCCACGAAGCCGGGGACGACGGTGTAGCCGGTGAGGTCGAGTGCACCGAGGTCGAGCGCCGGGGCTGCTCCGCCCGGGGGAGTGGCGTCGGCCGGTCCGGTCGCCACGACCTCGGCGATCCGGCCGTTCTCGACGGTCAGCCGTCCGTGGTCGACGACGCCGGTGGGCAGGACGAGCCTGGCCCCGGCCAGCACAGTGCGGTCCGCGTTGCTCACGCGGTCACCTCCAGTGAGAGCAGATCCCAGGCGAGCAGCCCTGCGCCCAGGCATCCGGCGGTGTCTTTGAGCATCGCCGGTACGAGCGCGGGCGGCACCTGGAACGTGATCCGTTCGGCCACCGCGTCGCGCAGGGGTGTGAACAGGGTGTCACCGGCTTCGGCCAGGCCGCCCCCGATGATCACCGTCCGCGGGTCGAGCAGGCTCTGGGCCAGCACGATCCCGTCCGCCAGGGCGGCGACGGCCTCGGACCAGACCTCGATCGCGCGCTTGTCGCCGGCCTCGACCGCGCGGGCGCAGTCGGCCCCGTCCCGGTCCGGATCGCCGCTGGCGGCGGCCCAGGCACGGGAGACCGCACCGGCCGAGGCCACGGTCTCCAGACAGCCGCGGGCCCCGCAGCCGCAGCGGATCCCGCCGGGGCGGACCACCACGTGGCCGATCTCCCCGCCGTTGCCGTGCGCGCCGGACTCGATCCGCCCGTCGATCCCGATCCCGCCGGCGATGCCGGTGCCCAGGGCGATGAAGAGGAAGCGGTCGATGCCCCGCCCCGCGCCGATCCGGGCCTCGGCCAGGGCCCCGCTGCGGACGTCGTGCCCGAGCGCGACCGGGAGGTCCGCGGACCCCTGGTTCAGCCGGTCGCTGAGCAGCCGGCGCAGCGGGAGGTCGCGCCAGCCCAGGTTGGCGGAGAACACGGCGACGCCGTGCTCCTCGTCGATGGTGCCGGGCACGGCGACGCCGGCCGCCGAGGCGGCCGTGCCGTAGCGGCGCAGGCCCTCGTCGCGCAGGTGCGCGGCGAAGTCCAGGATCGCCGCGACGACCGCGTCGGTCCCGTGCTCCCTGCCGGTCGAACGGCGCTCCACATGCAGGAGCGAACCGTCCTGGGCGACGAGTGCGGCTTTCATGCCGGTCCCGCCGACATCGAGTGCGATGACGTGCTTCACGGGGGACAGTCTCCCTGTACGAGGGAGTAGAGGTCTAGTCCAGTTTGAGGATTGGTCTGGTCCAGGGGCGGATCCATACGCGAATCGAAGGCGGGTGACGCCCCGTCACCGAGGGTGATGGGATCGGCGCGCGCCGCTGAGCTGCGGCGATGCCGACGCCTGCCACCTTGTGGTCTAGACCAAGTGGAAACGCAGGTCATCGGCCCCTCGATTCCGCAAGAGGGTTCGAGAAAATTCACTGCAGGAACCTTTCGCGTCGTCACTTTTCGACACCTGGGCCGGTGTCAAGCGGGTTCCGCTGATGGAAAATCTACCCCTATGCCCTATTTGTCGTTGCACAGGCTGCAATGAAGTTCAGCTATTCGGTAAATGGTGTAGACCTCTTGAGCGCCTCGCGGACAGACTGGCGCCCACAGCGGGGACGGCAGGTCTTCCGGTCGGAGTGGGCGCGGTTTCTCTTGCGCCATCCGGTGGTTGCTGCCGGCCTGGGACTCACGTTCGGACCCGGCCAGGACCGGGTTCGCATCTGCGAAGGCGGTAGTTTTTAGTGAAGCGTCGTGTGCTTGCTCTCTCTGCGATCGGTGTTGCGGGCGTCATGGCCCTGACCGCCTGTGGCAGCAGCTCCTCCTCCTCGTCGACCGACAAGGCCTCCGGCGGCGCCGGTGGCGCGGTCACCCTGAAGCTGGTCGCCGCCGACTACGGCACGGCCGGTACCGCCAACAGCTCCCAGTCCTACTGGCAGGGCATCGCGGACGCCTTCCACAAGGCCAACCCGACCATCACCGTGGACGTCCAGACCATCGACTGGAACGACTGGACCACCAAGACCACCACGATGCTCCAGAACAAGCAGTACCCGGACATCATGGAGGGCGACGCCCCCCAGTCCTTCGCCGCCGACGGCCTGCTGTACCCGCTGAGCGACGTCATGTCCGCCAGCACCATCGGCAACCTGATCCCGTCGTTCGCCAAGCAGGAGAACGGCACCGACGGCGTCGCCTACGGTGCGCCGTTCACCACCAGCACCCGCGCCCTCTTCTACAACAAGAAGATCTTCACCGAGGCCGGCATCGCCAGCCCGCCGCAGACCTGGGCCGACATCCAGACCGACGCCGCCAAGATCAAGGCGCTCGGCAAGGGCTACATCGGCTACGGCCTGCCCCTCGGCTCCGAGGAGCCCCAGGGCGAGTCGTACATGTGGATGCTGGGCAACGGCGGCGGCTACGTCGACGGCTCCGGCAACTACACCCTCAACTCCGCGGCCAACGTCGGGACCTTCACCTTCCTGAAGGGCCTGATCGCCGCCGGTGCCACCGAGCCCAGCCCGGCCACCACCAACCGGCAGCAGATGTGGGACGCCTTCTCGTCCGGCCAGGTCGGCATGGTCGGCGGCTCGGGCGCGCTGCTCCCGGACATCCAGAAGAACGCGAAGCTCACCGCGTCGGACTACGCCACCGTCGCGATGCCCGGCAAGAGCGGCCCGCTGACCACCCCGCTCGGCGTGCACGACGACATCACCGCCTTCAAGGCCAACAACCACGCCGCGCAGATCAAGAAGTTCCTGGACTTCGCCTACAGCGACCAGTACCAGCAGCAGTTCTCCAAGGAGTACGACCTGCTCCCGGCCACCACCTCGGCCTCCAAGGCGCTGGCCGCGGCCGACCCGGTCCAGGCCGCGTTCATCAACAACATCGCCACCTCGGTGGGCTACCCGACCAACGCCAACTGGAACACGGTGCTGGCCAAGCTGAAGACCACCCTGGGCACCACCGTCACCGGCAACCCGTCCTCGGTGCTGGGCAGCCTGCAGTCCTTCGCCAAGTCCGCCACCAGCTGACGTCCTTCCGCAGTTCTCATCACCGCAGTGTCGGCGGCCGGTACGACGGGGAACCCCTCGTCGTGCCGGCCTCCCGGCGCGCACCCGACGGAGTTGACCATGACACAGACGAGTCACGCTGACGCGCTGGACGCAGCAGCCGGCCCGGCTCGGGACCTGCCTCCCGGCCGCCCCTCGGGTACACCGGGAAGACGCCTGCTGCGTGCGCTGGCCCCGCTCCCGTGGATCCTCCCCGCCACGGCACTGATCGCCTTCGTGGTGATCTGGCCGGTGGTGTCAATGATCCAGACCGCCTTCGAGAAGTACAGCTCCTACGGCATCGACCTCGGATCGGCGGGCGGGGCGAACTTCTCCACCCTCTTCAACGAGACCGACCTGCCCGGTGTGATCATCCGCACCGTGCTCTGGGTGGTCGTCGTCGTCACCCTCACCGTGCTGGTCTCGTTGGGTGTGTCCCAGCTGTTCAACAAGGAGTTCCCCGGCCGCAAGGTCGCCCGCTGGGCCCTGATCGCCCCCTGGGCCGCCTCCGTGGTGATGACCTCCATCATCTTCAAGTGGATGCTCGACCCCAGCAACGGCCCGATCGTGGTGCTGCTGCACGACCTCGGCATCATCAAGCAGTACAACAGCACCAACTACCTGGGCGGTCAGTTCTCGGCGTTCTGCTGGGAGATGGGCGTGGCCGTCTTCGTCTCGGTCCCGTTCACCACCTACGCCCTGCTGGCGGGCCTGCAGTCGATTCCCGCCGAGGTGTACGAGGCGGCCAAGCTGGACGGCGCCGGCCCGGTCCGGACCTACCTGTCGATCACCCTGCCGCTGCTGCGTCCGGCGCTGCTGGTGGCCGCGCTGATCAACATCATGAACGTCTTCAACTCGTACCCCATCATCTACGAGCTGACCGGTGGCGGTCCGGGCAACGAGACGTCGACCACCACCGTGTTCATGCTCACGCTGAAGTCGACCAGCATCGGTGAGGCCGCTGCGATGTCGGTGGTCAACTTCGGCTTCATCATCGTGATCGTCCTGCTCTTCCTGCGGGCATCCAAGTGGAACTCCGCGGAGGACTGACATGGCCACCCTGACCGCTTCCGCCCGGCCCGCCCGGCCCGCCCGCCGGATGCCCCGGCCGCGCACCATCGCCATCGCCGGTGGCGCCTACCTGATCGGCCTGGTCTTCCTGCTGCCGTATCTGGAGATGGTCCTGACCGCCCTGCGGCCGGACAGCCAGATCAAGGAACGGAACCTGTTCCCGACGGCCGTCAGCTTCAAGAGCTTCACCAGCATCTGGTCCACCGGCTTCGGCCCCAGCCTGGCCAGCAGCCTGGAGATCGCCGCCGGATCCACCGCGCTGGTGCTGCTGGTCGCCATTCCGGCCGCCTACTACACCGCGCGGCGGAAGTTCCGCGGACGCGGGATCTTCCTGCTGCTGGTGCTGGTCACCCAGATGTTCCAGCCGACGGCGATGATCCTGGGCATCTACCAGGAGTTCCAGCGGTTCGGGATGTACAACTCGATCTGGGCGCTGATCCTGGTGAACGCCGGGTTCAACATGGCCTTCGCCATCTGGATCATGAACGCCTACTTCAGCTCGATCCCGCAGGAGATCGAGGAGGCGGCCATCATGGACGGCTGCACCCGGATCGGCGCCATGTTCCGGGTGATCATCCCGCTGGCCGCACCCGGCATCGTCACCGCGCTGATCTTCACCTTCATCGCGGCCTGGAACGAGTTCGTGGTCGCGTTGACGCTGACCGACGGCAAGTCGCTGAACCCGCTGACGCTCAAGCTCTCCGAGTACGTCGGCCAGTACAACGTGGACTGGGCGCACCTGTTCGCGGGCGCGGTGATCTCCACCATTCCGGTGATCATCCTGTTTGCCCTGATCGAGAACAAGGTGGCCTCCGGCCTCACCGCGGGATCGGTGAAGTAGCCCTCGGCCACGAGGCACAGCCGGGAACACGGCGAGAGGGCCACCCTGCAGCCGCAGGGTGGCCCTCTATTTTTGGTTCATGTACGGCAGATCAGTTCGTCTGCTGCTGGGACGCATTGTTGTTCTTCAGGGTGGAGTCGAAGTTCACGCAGGTGCCGCCCATGCCCAGGAACCGCTGCGAGTGGCCGCTGTAACCGCTGTTGTAGTAGAGGCTGTAGGTGGCAGCCCCGTAGTTCCTCAGCGAGGCGGCGTTGTTCTTCACCGCGACGCCGTGCCCGTTCGCGCTGTCACGGTTCTCGAAGATGTAGATGTAGGTGGTCTCGAACTGCTGGGTCCCCGAGCCGGTGAGCGTGGTGTAGCCGGCGTAGTTCGGCACGGAGTCGTAGAAGTCGGCCGTGGCGCCACCGCAGTTGGAGTTGTAGAAGAGGCCGAGAGTCGCGTTCCCGGTCGAGTCGCTGACGGTGTTGCCGACCTTGTACACGGTCGTCGACGTGTCCGCGCTGGCCGAGGTGATGCCGAGCACGGCGGCTCCGCAGACGAGCGCGGCCACGGTGGCGGTCGTGACGTACTTCCTGCGGTGTCCTGAGGCGATATGCATGGTTCGTCTCCTCGAAATTCGAAGCAAAGTTTCTTCTCGTGCCTGTGCGAAGCACAAGCTAGGCGAGCTGCCGGGGTGGATGTCAAAGGGAAAACTTTTTCGCCCGGAACCCGGGGCGGTGGTAAAGGGTCGATGATGCCGTTCTGCCCGCTATGGCCCGCACTCGCCATTGATGTCAAAACGGGACATTATCCTGCCTTTGCAGTGCTCAAGATCACAGGCGCCGAATCGGTGGGGCCCTGTGATTTTCCTACGGATTCCAAACGCTGTGGGACGATCATCTGTCCTCTCGCTTTCATGGTTATCCATCGGCCATGGCGCGTATCCGTTTCACTGCCGTTTGGTAGGTATAACGAGTGTTGTCACGTCATTTCGCGGGCGGCTTGCTGCGCGCGCCCGTGCTGAGGTGGGGGTCCGGTGCAGTCGCTGCCGCCCTGACCGCCTCGCTGCTGGGGGTCGCCATCGCGTCCCCGGCGACTGCGGCCTCCCCGGCGGCCGGCTCCAACCCGGTGAGCGACTTCGGCAAGGCGGCCCCCGCATCGACGGACCTGGCCGTCAACGCCTTCGGTGACGGGACCGGCTATCACATCCAGGTCGCCCGGGAGAAGTCCGGGTTCACCTGGCAGGAGGTCGCGGTCCTGCGTCCCGGGAACCTGGACGACTCGTCCTGGACCGGTTACCAGTGCACCTCGGGTGACGGTCGCTACGAGGCGGTCGCGGTCCTGCCCTCTTCCGCCGTGAACACCGACGCGGCGCGCGACCACGGCGCGTTCGCCTACTCGGTGGACCTGCGGACCGGCAAGGTGCGTCCGATCGCCACCGGTGTGGGGCTGGAGTACTTCTCCCCGGGCTGCGGGACCGGGGACCAGGCGGCCTTCAGCCTGTACCTGGGCACCGATGAGCAGACCAGCGAGGTGGTCACGGCCGACCTGGCCACCGGGAAGGTCCTGCACACCAGTACGGTGGCCGGTCAGCTCACCTCTCCGGTGCCCACCACGCACGGCGTGGTGGGCGTCATGGGCTCGGAACTGGTGACCGTTCCGCAGACCGGTGCCGCGACGGTCAAACCGGTCAGGCTGGCCGCAGCGGGTGGGACGCCCTTCAATCTGCGGCCCTCGGCTGACGGCGGCGTCGACTTCCTGACCATGTCCAAGAGCGCGACCACCGCCGAGGTGGCCCACGAGGCCGGCGGCAAGGTGCGCACGCTCGGTTCCGGGCCCGCCGCGAAGACGGCGATCTTCCAGGGCCGTGGCGGCCACAACACCGTGATCGGTGCGAAGAGCCTGGCGAAGGGCTCCTCCCTGCGTTCGGTCGACACCTCCGGGCTGACCGATCCCGCCTACACCTCGCTGGACGGCGACGCGGTCTTCGGCGACCACCAGAGCGGCACCGCCGGCGACCCGACCGTCCTGGTCACCGGCAGCCGCAAACTGGTCAAGCGCAGTGCGGCGGCGGCCACGGTGCCGGTCACCGGTTCCGCCTCGACCACGGTGCCCGCAGGGGTGCCGGCCTCGGCCGGCTCGGTCGCCAAGGGCTCCGCCTACAAGGCCGCAGCGACGGCGGTGAAGGCCGGCAGTGCCGTCAACGCGGCGTTCGTGACCCCGAACGCGGTGCAGGCGGCGGCGACGCTGCAGACGCCCAAGTGCTCGGTGCCGCGCAACGACCCGACCAAGCAGGCGATGCAGCCGAGCAACAGCCAGGTCGACTGGGCGGTCCAGATGGCCGAGCAGAACCTGCTGACCGGTACCGCGCTCTCCCGCCCGGCGAACTTCGACAACCTGGGCCTGGTCTCCTACGCGGCCAACAGCGACTTCGCCGAGGTCCCGCTCTCGCACCCGGCGTCCAGCAGCCAGACCACCGTGCCGCGCTCGGTGATGGAGGCGATCCTGGCCCAGGAGAGCAACTGGGACCAGGCCTCCTGGCACGCCCTGCCCGGCATCGCCGGCAACCCGCTGATCGGCAACTACTACGGCACCGCCGGGTCGATCGACTCGATCAACTACGCGGCGGCCGACTGCGGGTACGGCATCGGCCAGGTCACCAACGGCATGGCCAGCACCGACACCCAGTTCTCCGCCCACGGCCAGATCAAGATCGCCGTGGACTACGAGGAGAACATCGCCGCCGGGCTGCAGATCCTGGAGCGCACCTGGAACCAGCTCTACGCGGCCGGCATCACCGCCAACGGCGGCGACCCCAAGTACCTGGAGAACTGGTACTTCGCGATCTGGGCCTACAACTCCGGCATCCAGCCGACCGCCGCCTACGGCAACACCACCAGCTGCACCCCCGGTCCCACCTGCGCCGGCCCCGACGGCACCTGGGGCCTGGGCTGGTCCAACAACCCGGCCAACCCCAACTACCCCCCGAACCGCCAGCCCTACCTCGCCTACACCTACGGCGACGCCGCCCACCCCGGCAACTGGCCCTACCAGGAACGCGTCCTGGGCTGGATGGGCACCCCGCTGCTGCGCTCCGCCGCCAAGGCCTACGCCGCTCCCACCTACAACGGAGGCAGCAACTGGCTGAACATCCCCTCGTTCACCACCTTCTGCGGCACCAACAACCACTGCACCCCCAACGCCGCCAACACCGCGGGCACCTGCGGCCTGGCCGACTCCGAGTGCTGGTGGAGCCTGCCCGCCACCTGGATACCGAACGTCGCCACCACCGGCAGCACCAGCGGCTACGCCTACGGCACCGGGTCCACCGAGCCGTCCTCCGCCGACCCGCACCCGCCGACCTGCAACCGCGACAGCAGCGTGCTGCCCTCGACCTCCAGCGGGGCGCCGATCATCGTGTCCGCCCAGGTCGGGCTCGCCACCGGCAGCACGCCGCTGAACATCGTCGGCTGCTCGGGTGAGAACTGGTCCAACAACGGCACCTTCACCATGGCCTACGGCACCAGCGCCGCCGGTGATCCGACCGGTGCGATCGACACCCACCAGCTGGGCGCCGGGTTCGGCGGCTACATGATGTTCACCCACACCCAGAACGGCTCCGAGTCGGCGGTGATGAACACCGGCACCTGGACCCCCAACCTCCCCAGCACCCAGTACTACAAGATCAAGCTGCACTTCCCGGCCACCGGCGCCCGCGCCACCGACGTCGTCTACCAGATCAACCCCGGTGGCAGTGCCAGCCCCTGGAAGATCCGGGTCAACCAGGACTGGGAATCCGAGCAGTGGGTCACCATCGGCACCTTCGCCATGGCCCCCGGCGCCAATGTGCAACTGTCCAACAAGAGCGGGATGACCCCCGGCGGCTACGACGTCGGCTACGACGCCATCGCCTTCACTCCGGAAGGCGGAACCCCCGGCCATCCGATCGGCGGCCCTCCCGGCATCAAGGACGCCCCCAAGGGATCCAACCCCGCCTTCATCGCCTGCGGTTGTGCCCAGCGCACGGCCGGTGACCCGGTCGACACAGCCACCGGATACTTCGGGGACGAGTACACCGACCTGACCACGCCCGGCCGCGGCGTCCCGCTGAGCTTCCAGCGCAGCTACGCCTCCGCCGTCGCCGACCCCAACGGCCCCAACGGCGCACTCGCCGTCAACGGACCCTTCGGCTACGGCTGGAGCTATTCCTACGGTCTGCACACCGCCACGGACGGCACCTCGGGGAACGTCACGGTCTTCCAGGAGGACGGCTCCCAGGTCACCTTCACCGACGCCTCGGGCACCTACACGCCCACGGCGCCGCGCTACACCGCGACGCTGACCAAGAGCGGCACCACGTACACGTACACGCGGTCCAAGAAGAACATCTTCACCTTCGACACCGCCACCGGACGTCTGCTGTCCGAGAGCGACCTCGCGGGATCCCAGGCGAGCCCACCCTATGCGACGAACCTGACCTACAACGGGTCGGGTCAGTTGAGCACGGTCAAGGACCCGGGCGGCCGCACCTACACCCTGGTGTGGAGCGGCGGACACATCACCAGCGTGACCGACTCGGCCGGCCGTGAGGTCAGCTACGGCTACGACGCGTCCGGCAACCTCACCGACGTCTACGGTGTCGGTACGACCAGGACTCCCTCGCTCAAGGACGACGACCACACGGTCTACACCTACCAGGCGGGCACCCATCTGATCACCGGTGTTCGCGAGCCCAAGTACTACGGGGACACCACCACGACTCCGACCCCGGCCATGTCGATGGTCTACGACTCCTCGGAGCGGGTCACCACCCAGACCGACGCGACCGGACACAGCACCACGTTCACCTACGGCCCCGACGGCGGTCTGGCGGCGGGTCAGACCGAAGTCACCGACCCGTCCGGCAACCGCACCCTGGACACCTACCAGGACAGCCTGCTGGTCTCCTCCGTCCAGGGATACGGGTCCTCGTCCCCGAGCACGACCGGGTACACCTATGACCCGCTCACTCTGGCGATCTCCACGATCACCGATCCCTGGGGCAACGTCGAGACGTTCGCCTACGACGACAACGGCAACAAGATCTCGTCCAGCGACGGGCTCGGCTACACCACCAACTACACCTACGACGCCGACAACGACCTGGTCAGCACCATCGACGCGATGGGCGTCATCACCACCAACGGCTACGACCAGGCCGGGCACATCGCCACCGGCACCGGCACCAACGACGGCAGCCTGACCTACGGGCTGCGTACCAGCACCACGGTGCAGTCGAGCGACCAGTCGGCCGAGCACATCGACGGCAACGTCAGCACGCCGACCTCGCACACCGTGAACTACTACTACGACAGCGCGGCCCACCCCGCGGACCACACGCGTGTGGTCGACGGCCTGGGCAACACCACCACGCTCGGCTACGACGCCGTCGGCGACCTGGCGAGCAGCACCGACGCCATGGGCGACAAGGCGCAGTACGGCTACAACACCGCCACCGGTCAGCTCACCTCGGCCGTGAGCCCCGACGGCTCGGCCGCCGGCACCGCCGTCGGCTGCACCCCGCCGGCCAAGGGCTGCACCACCTACCAGTACGACGCGTTCGGCGACCTCACCAAGACCACGAACGCACTGGGACACACCACCTCCGTCGGGTACGACAGCGACGGGAACAAGATCTCCAGCACCGACGGCAACAACAGGACCACCCAGTACGGGTACGACGCCGCCGACCGGCTCACCTCGACGACGGCCGCCGACGCCGGCGTCACCAAGACCGACTACAACCCGAACGGCACGACGGCGGACACCGTCGACGCCGCCGGAAACAAGACCACGTACACCTACGACGGCCAGGGCCGTCTGGCCGGCCGGACCGATCCGGCGGGTCACAAGACCGGCTACACCTACGACCCGACCGGGAACGTGCTCACCGTCACCGACCCCGCGGGGACCGTGACGACGAACACCTACGACGCGGACAGCAGGCTGACCTCGGTCAGCTACTCCGACTCCGCCACGCCGCCGGTCAGCAGCATCGGCTACGACCTCGACGGCCGAACCACCTCGATGACCGACGGAACCGGGACCAGCACGTGGACCTACGACCCGTTCGGTGACGTCACGTCGAAGACCTCCGGGTCCGGAGCCACTGTCGGCTACACCTACGACGTCAACGGCAACCAGCTCACCCTGACCTACCCGGGAGGCCAGGCCGGGACGGCCGTCCAGACCTTCGACAAGGCCAACCGGCTCACCGGTGTCACCGACTGGAACGGCAAGGCCTCGACCTTCGGCTACGACAACGACAGCAACCTGACCACGACCACCTACCCCAACGGCGACGTGGTCACCAACACCTTCGACGGCAATGACTCACTGTCGGCCGGCGCCGTGGCCAAGAGCGGCACCGCACTCGCGTCGCTGACCTACACCCGCGACAACGCCGAGCAGTTGGCGAGCCTGACTCCCAGCGGCCTGCCGGGCAGCGCGGAGACCTACGCCTACACGGCCACCGAGCAGGTGAAGTCCGTCACCACCGGCTCGGGCACCACCGGCTACGGGTACGACCAGGCACAGAACCCCAGCACCAGTGCCGGTTCAAGCCAGGCGTTCAACACCGCGGACCAGCTCTGCTGGACCCTCCCCAAGGCGGCCAGCGCGGCGAACTGCGCGAGCCCGCCGACCGGTGCCACGACCTACACCTACAACGCCCAGGGAGACCGCACTTCGGCCAAGCCCGCCACCGGGACGTCGAGCACCTACACCTACAACCAGCAGAACCAGCTCACCGGGTTCTCCGGGCCCGGAGGCGCGGCGACCTACACCTACAACGGTCAGGGACTGCGGGCCACCAAGACGACCTCGGCCGGGACCAGCACCTTTACCTGGGACGACGGCCAGGTCCCCAGCCTTCTCAGCGACGGGACGACCAGCTACCTCTACGGTCCCGACAACGCCCCGATCGAGCAGGTCGGTCCGACCGGCACCCAGTGGTACTTCCACGACGACGTCGGCTCCACCAGGGCGCTGCTGGACAGCACCGGCGCGGTGTCCGCCGCCTACGGCTACGACGCCTACGGCAACGTGACCGCGCACACCGGAACGGCGGCCACCCCGCTGCAGTTCACCGGGGGCTACACCGATGCCGAGTCCGGCCTGACGTACCTCCGAGCCCGCTACTACGACCCGGCGACGGCGCAGTTCCTCACGGTCGACCCCGAGGTCCTGGCCACGCAGACCCCCTACGAGTACGTCGACGACAATCCGCTCAACGAGGTCGACCCCTCCGGCAACTGGGGATTCCTGGCCGCGCTCGGGGCCGTGGCTGAAATAGCCGCGATTCCCGAGGAACTCACCGCACTGGCCATCGCGGTCGTCGTCGTCGCCGTGGTCATCGTCGTGGCCGTGGTCGTCTACGCGGTCGCTTCGGCGATCAACGATCGGATCAACAGCTGGAACGACAGCCCGAACGTCGCCCAGGCCAAGCAGTCGCGGAGGTCGGACAAGGCGAAGGCCAACGACGTGCCGTCCTACGCGCGCGGGCAGAAGGCCAAGGCGGGAGAAACGCCGGAACAGGCCGCCGAGAGGATCTTCACCGAGGGGACCGGACGCTGCCCGACCAAGGCGGACAAGGGGCCCGGCGGTGATGTGGCCAAGATCAAGAAGGGTCTGACCAGGGGCGGCCGGTAGGGTGGTTGACTGTGATCGAAGAAAAGCCTGAATACTTCCTGGTCATGCATGTGCATGAATTCGAGTCGGGGGAGGAGGACTTGAAGATCATCGGCCTGTTTCGCTCCCCGGAGCGTGCTGAGCAGGCCGTCGCCTCGGCCAAGCTGCTCTCCGGGTTTCGAGACACCCCGGACGGCTTCGAGATCGTCCCCTACGAGCTCGACCGGGCCGGCTGGCTCGAAGGCTATGAAACCGTCATGGAGAACGACGAGCAGGAGTGACCCGACTGCCGTCCCGAAACAACCCCGGCCGGGGTGGACGCCTGTGAGGGCGTCCACCCCGGCCGGGGTCTTCTGCTCGGGAACCGCTTCGCCGGGTCGGTCAGCCGGACAGCTGCGAGGCGTTGTTGTTCTTCAGCGTGGAGTCGAGGTTGACGCAGGCGTCGTGCAGGTCACCCATGATGATCTGGGAGTGGCCGCTGTAGCCGCTGTTGTAGTAGACGTGGTAGTAACCGGTGTCCGTGCGCATCGAGGCCGCGTTGTTCTTGACGGCGACGCCGTAGCCGTTGGCGCCCTTGAGTCCGCCGAAGACGTAGACGTAGTTGGTCTCGGTCTGCTGGGTGCCCGAGCCGGTGAGGGTGACCCAGCCGGCGTAGTCCGGGACGTCGTCGGTGAAGTCGGCCTCGGCTCCGGCGCAGTTGGAGTTGTAGTAGAGCTGCAGCATGCGGGCGGTGTTGATGCCGTCGCCGCCCACCATCTTCACGGTCTTGGAGATGTCGGCGCTGGCGGAGGTGGTGCCGAGCACGCTGAGGCCGCAGACCATCAGAGCCACGGCGGTGGCGGCGGCCCGCTTGTTGCGGCGGCGGGGTGTTGTCATCACATGGACTCCTGAGGAGAGGAACGCGGCAGCCGTTTCACTGCGCGATTGCGGTGGCGACCCTGACCTGGTCGGCGAGTTGCCGCTTGACCTTGTCGAGTGCCGCCAGGTTCTGGTCGACCTGGTGCTGTTGGACGGCCTTCTCCACCTGGTACCAGGTGGAGACCAGGGCGGACTGCGCCTTGCAGTGGACGTCGGCCACTGCGATCTTGATCTCCTTCGCCCCGGCCGTCGGCGCCGCCATGGTTCCGCCGGCGTTGGGGGCGTCGTCGGGGACGCTGAAGTGGTAGCCGCTGCGCGCCATGCACGCCGACCACCGCGCCAGCGCCGCCTGCACCCTGGGGTCGGCCTGGGACGTCTCGATGCTCTGGGCATCGAGCTTGTCGGGGACGCTGGTGTCGACGAAGCCGCCCAGCCTGTCGTAGGCGCTCTGCATGCAGCCGCCCGCGGGGACGGCCTTGCCGGCGACCTCGGTGGGCGCCGGGGCGGGTGTGCCGGTGGCCGAGTGGAAGGGCTGCCCGTAGAGCGCGGTCTGCTCGTCCACGCTCATGGGAGCCATGGTGGGACTGGCCGGGGTGCCGTGCGCGAGGTGGTAGCCGTAGACCGCGGCCTTGGCAGGGTCGGAGATCCCGTACCGGCGCTCCATGTTGGACGGGTCGTAGTCGGGCGGCGGTGCGGTCCCCGGCTCGGGCGGCGCATAGGTGAAGCCGTAGCCGGACAGGCAGGCGACGGTGAGTTTGTTGAGGGCCTTCTGGATCACGACGGAGTCGGGATAGCTCTCCTCGTACGCCTCCATCGGCAGCACCATGCCCTTGGCCAGGCCCTGCTGCGGGACGGCGGCGGGCCAGTCCGCCTTGTCCACCACGGCCGGCGGGGCGGTGCGGGCCTGCGCGGCGGGACCGGGTGACGCGGCCGGCGAGGAGGAGCCGCATCCTGCCAGCGAGAGGAGTGCCGCTGCGACTGCAAGTGCGCCGGCAATGGGTTTCCTGGAGAAATGCGTCACGGGTTCCCTTTTGCTGATGCGCGCAGATGCAGATGCGGTGGAGCAGACACTTTTATTCGGAGGATAGCGGCATCATCATGGATTCAGGGAACGCCGGAGTCAACTCCTTTGCCTCTGCCAGGCGCACGATCTGGCCAGGTCAGACCGGGTCTTGAAAGCTGATATGTCTCCTTTGGTCGTGATTCAACAGGCGATAAATTCGGACACGGCAGGCCGTTGGGTGTGGGGTGTATCACACCCCTCGATCTCGGGGGAACTGATGACGGCCGAATCCGTACAGATTCGGAAAATTTCAGCCCAGGGTGATGTGATAGGCCTTGCGCAGCGTCTCGTGCACGGTCCAGACGGTGCGGTCGCCCTCGCGCAGGACGCAGGCGTCGCCGGGACCGACGTCGAAGGTGTCGCCGCCCTCGACCGCGATCGTGGCCCGGCCGCTGACCACGACGAACAGCTCGTTCGCCTCGGTGTCGGAGACGGTGCCCGGGGTGATCTGCCAGATCCCGCGGATCTGCTTCCCGTCCTCGGACTCCCACAGCACCAGGCCGGAGACCTCCGGTGCCCCCTCCAGGATCTGCTCCGGGTCGAGCGGGTCGGCTTCCAACTCCGCGTCAGGGATGTGTACGGCGAAACTCATGCTGGTCATGCCCCCGACGCTAGCCTCGAACGGGGCCCGCGGGGCAGCAGCACTGTGTGTCGTACCCGACCGGCACAATGACAGGTCGTATCGTCACACCGGATCAGGCCGAGGGAGGAGGGGCGCCGATGACGGACGAGCTGACCGACCGCGACCGGGCCGTCCTCGCGCTGGAGGCGCGGAGCTGGCGCACCGCCGGGGCCAAGGAGGCCGCGATACGGGAGCAGCTGGGGCTGGCCCCGGCCCGCTACTACCAGCTGCTGAACGGCCTGCTGGACCGCCCCGCCGCGCTGGCGCACGACGCGGTCCTGGTCAACCGGCTGCGCCGGGTCCGGGAGCAGCGCCGCTCGCGCCGATAGGCTCGGGTGCATGGCCGCCACCATCGCACCGACCACGCCCGCCGGAGCAGCCGGACTCGCCGCCCTGCTCAAGGACCCCGCCCGCGCCGTCGCCGCCTTCGACTTCGACGGCACGCTGGCCCCGATCGTGCCGGACCCGGACCGCGCCCGTGCCCACCCCGGCGTGCTGTCCGCGCTGGCCCGGCTCGCCCCCCGGCTCGCCGCCGTCGCCGTGGTGACCGGCCGCCCGGCCGCGACCGCGGTCCGGCTGGCCGGGTTCGCCGGCGCCCCCGGCCTGGAGCACCTCACCGTCCTCGGCCACTACGGGCTGGAGCGCTGGGACGCCGCGACCGGTGAGCTGAGCGCCCCGCCCGAGCACCCGGGCATCACCGCGCTGCGGACCGAGCTCCCGGCGCTGCTGGCCGCCGCCCCGGCCGGGACCTGGCTGGAGGACAAGGGCCGGGCCCTGGCCGTGCACACCCGCCGCGCCGCCGAACCCGACGCCGCGCTGGCCGCGCTGGACGCCCCGCTGCGGGCCGCCGCGGCCCGGCACGGGCTGGCGGTGGAGCCCGGACGGATGGTGCTGGAGCTGCGTCCGCCCGGCATGGACAAGGGCGTCGCGCTGACCTCGTTCCTGCGCGAGCGGGAGGCCGCGACCGTGCTGTTCGCCGGGGACGACCTCGGCGACGTCGCCGCGTACGACGCGGTGGACGCGCTGCGGGCGACCGAGCGGGTCGACGCGCTGCTGGTGTGCAGCGCCCCGACCACCGGGGAGCCCCCGGTGCGGGCGCTGGCCGACCGGGCCGACCTGATCGTCCCCGGCCCGGAGGGCGTGGTCGCCCTGCTGGACGCGCTCGCCGACGCGTTGGGCTGACGGGGCGTCGAACGGGGCAAAGTCCGTAGGCAGAACGTCCGTTGACGAAGGGCCTGTTGTCGGATAACGGTGACATTTCAAGTACCCCGCGGTGACCTCCGAGGCGCTACCTTCCCAGTGACACAGGGGGTAGTGGCACGATGGAATGGGTTGTTCCCGGATACCGGCACACGCGGGAGCTCGGCTCGGGGGCGAGCGGACGCGTCGTCCTCGCGCTGCACGACGAGACCGGCACCGCGGTCGCGATCAAGTACCTCGGCGAGGAACTCCGCGCCGACAGCGACTTCCTGGAGGAGTTCCGCGCGGAGGCGCGGCTGCTCGGGGACCTGGAGACACCGTACGTGGTGCGGCTCTGGGAGTACGTGGAGGGGCCGGAGGGCGCCGCCATCGTGATGGAGCTGGTGGACGGCATCGCCCTGCGGGCCCTGCTGCGGGAGGCCGGGGCGACCGGCCCCGAAGCCGCGCTGGTGGTGCTCAAGGGCTCACTGCTGGGGCTGGCCGCGGCGCATGCGATGGGTGTGGTCCACCGCGACTACAAGCCGGAGAACGTGCTGGTCGCGGCGGACGGCTCGTCGAAACTGGTGGACTTCGGCATCGCCGTGAAGACCGGCGACGACGGCGGCATCGCCGGGACCCCGCCGTACATGGCCCCCGAGCAGTGGACCGGCGACCCGGCCACGGCGGCGGCCGACGTCTACGCGGCCACGGCCACCTTCTTCGAGTGCCTCACCGGCAAACGGCCTTACCCGGGAACCGAGTTCGCGGAGCTGGTGGTGCAGCACACCACCGCGCCGATCCCGGACGAGGAGGCGCCGGAGGCGGTCCGCCCGCTGATCCGGCGCGGCCTGGCGAAGACGGCCGACGAGCGGCCGAGCAGCGCGGCGGCGTTCGTCGCGGAGCTGGAGGCGGTCGCCGGAGTCGCCTACGGCGAGGACTGGGAGGAGAAGGGCCAGCGGAAGCTGGCCGCGATGGCGGCGCTGCTGCCGCTGCTGTTCCCCTCGGCGGGGGGCGTCGCCGCGGACGGCGGCACGGCGCTGGCGACCACGGTGCTCGGCGCGGGGGCGGGGGCGGGAGCCGGTGTCGGCAAGGGGGTCGGCAAGCGGCTGATACCCAAGCGGGTGCTGGTCGGCGGGCTGGCGGGGGCGGTCGTCCTCGGCCTGCTCGGCGGGGGATACGCCTCCGGCGTGGTCGGCAACGGCACCACCCACACCAAGCCCGTAGCCGGCCCGACCCCAGCCGCCACCACGTCCTTCACCCCGAGCGGCACCCCGACCCCGATTGCGACCCCGTCGGACACGGCCACGGTCACCCCGACGCCGACCGCCTCGGCCACCCCGACAGCCGCCCCGACCACGTCCCCGGCAGGCCCCGCACCCACGGTCCCGGTCACCGACCCGACGACCAAGGCCCCGACCAAGGCACCGACGACATCCCCCACGCCCAAGCCCACGGTGGCGACGGCGACAGTGCCCGACCTGAACGGCCTCTCCACCGGCGCCGCTCAGTCGGCGCTGGTCCGGGCCGGGTTCGACAAGGCCAACATCAGCTACACGCTGGCCCAGGTCTGCGATGCCGCTGCCCCGGCCGGGGTCTACCAGCAGAGCCTGAGGGCCGGCAGCTCGGTACCCAGGACCAGCAAGGTGAGCTTCTCCTCACGCACCTACGCCTGCGTGGCCTACCCGGGCCTCGTCGAGGGTCGGCGGGTGACGCTCGCCGTGGTGCAGCAGGAACTCAAGGACGACGGCTTCAGCAACGTCCTTGTGGGCAGCACCCTGTGCAAGACCTCGTCGTACCTGTGGTACCAGACGCCTGACGACCCCGGCTTCCTGTGGTCCAACGACACCATCACTCTGCACTGTCAGGAAGAGCAGGTAATCGGATGACGACCCCGGAGGACACCCCCCGCGACGCCGCTCCCCAGGACGGCACCCACCGGCTCCGGCCGCCGCAGCGGCATGCTGCTCCGCCGGCGGCGGACACCTCGACCGTGCAGCTCGGGGCGCAGCCCGGTGCTGCCGGGTACCAGCCGACGCAGCGGGTGTACGGGGCGCCGATGCCCGCCTACGAGGCGACCCCCACGGTGTTCTCGCCGCCCGTGCCGCCGCCGGACGAGCTGCCGGAGCCGGAGAATCTGATCCGGTTCGGGCCCGGGGTGCCCGACCCCAAGACCGCCCGCACCATGGCGGTCTGGCAGGGCCAGGGCCCGGCCGGGGCAGCCGCAGGCACCGGCGCCGGGGCCGGTGCGACGAAGGCGAAGAAGCGGCTGCTCGGCGGCTGGCTGCTGGCCGTGCTCGTGCTGCTGGCCGTCCTCGCCTTCCTGCTCTGGCAGCACTTCGGCACACCGCTCTCGATCACCTCGGTCGCCGTCAAGGCGACCCCCGCCGCCCTCGCCTGCGACGGGACCGAGGAGCTCACCGCGACCGTGCAGACCAACGGCAGCTCGGGGACGATCCACTACCACTGGGTCCGCAGCGACGGCACCGACAGCGGCGCGCTGACCCAGACCGTCCCCTCCGGGGTGCACACGGTGTCGCTGCCGCTGCGCTGGACCGTTCAGGGCCAGGGCGACCTGCAGGCCACCGCCACGGTGGAGATCACCGCACCGGGCGCCCACAGCGCCACCGCCGGATTCAACTACTCCTGCTCCAAGTGACCCTGGCCCTAACTCTGACCGTCCGTCAGAGCCCGGTACTGCTCCAGGAACCACGCCGAAGGCGGTAGCGCGGTGCTCGCCGCCGCCAGCCGCCCGCACCGCGCCGACCGCTCCTCCTCGGGCATGGTCAGCGCGGTGTGCAGGGCCTCGGCCGTGGCGATGACGTCGTACGGGTTCACCGCGACGGCGTCACCGCCCAACTCCTCGTACGCCCCGGCCTCGCGCGACAGCACCAGCGCGCAGCCCGCGTCGGAGACCACCGGGACCTCCTTGGCCACCAGGTTCATCCCGTCCCTGATCGGGTTGACCAGCGCCACGTCGGCCAGCCGGTAGGCCGCGAGCGAGCGGGCGAAGTCGTCGTCGACCTGGAGCATCACCGGCTGCCAGGAGGCGGTCCCGAACTCGTCGTTGATCTCCTGGGCGACCCGCAGCACCGACGCGGTGTACTCGCGGTACTCGGGCAGGTCGTGCCGCGACGGGTAGGCGAAGGCGATGTGCACCACCCGGTCCAGCCACTCGGGGCGGGTCCGCAGCAGGTGCCGGTAGGCGTGCAGGCCGCGGACGATGTTCTTGGACAGCTCGGTCCGGTCCACCCGGACCACCGTCTTCCGGCCGCCGACCGCGTCGCGCAGGGTGGCCAGCCGGGAGTCCACGTCCGGACGGTGTGCCCGTTCCCGCAGGAACTCGCCGTCCGCGCCCAGCGGGTGCACGCCGAGCCGGGTGGTCCGGCCCTTGTGGCTGACGGTCAGCGCGGCCCGGTCGACCTCCGCGCCGAGCACCGCCTCGCAGCAGTCGGCGAAGGCCGCCGCCCAGCGCCGGGTGAGGAACCCGGCGTGGTCCGCGCCGAGGATGCCCTCCAGCACGTCCACCGCCACGTCGTCGGGCAGCAGCCGGTAGTAGTCCGGTGGAGCCCAGGGGGTGTGCGAGAAGTGCCCGATCCGCAGGTCCGGGCGCAGTTCGCGGAGCAGCCGCGGGGTCAGCGACAGGTGGTAGTCCTGCACCAGCACGGTCGCGCCCTCGGCCGCGCTCTCGGCCAGCGCCTCGGCGAAGGAGGTGTTGTAGATCTCGTAGGAGGTCCACTCGCGCCGGAACGAGCTGCCGAAGACCGGGGTGGTCGGGGTGTTGAAGATGAGGTGGTGCACGAACCACAGGGTGGAGTTGGCGATCCCGTTGTAGGCGCGGGCGAAGGTGCCCGCGTCGATGTCCAGCATCCGGACGGACGGGTCGTCCAGGCCCTGCCGGGTCGCGGCCCGGTCGCCCTCGGTCAGGGCGGCGCAGACCCACACCGAGTCGACCTCGTCACCGATCGCGGAGAGGCCGGAGACCAGCCCGCCGCCGCCCCTGCGCGGGGTCAGGGCGCCGTCGTCCTCGATGGTGAAGGAGACCGGCCCCCGGTTGGAGGCGAGCAGAATCGATGCCGGGCTTGCGGTGACCATGATGCTGAGCCTTGCCTTCCCAAGCCCTGGTCAAACGTCTTTCGCGGTCGGTGTGATGTTCGGCGGCGGTGTGACGGTCGGCAGCGTGACGATGGGTGGGCGCTCACTCACCGGGAGGTCCACCGTGCTGGGGGTGAATCCGGCCGCGGTCCGGGTGAACTGGGTCAGCTGAGGGGTGGCCAGGTCGTCGGCGGCCTTGAGCCGGTTGCCGCGGCTGAGCCGCTCCAGCGCGGTGAGCTGGATGGCGGCGGCCATCCGCCCCAGCGCCTGGGAGTCCTGGTGCCGGTGGTGCCGGACCCCGACGTCCACCTGGGCCAGCGCGTCCAGACCGGCCAGCTCCAGGGCGTCCACCAGCAGCCCCAGCTCGACGCCGTAGCCGGTGGGGAAGGGCAGCCGCTCCAGCAGCGAGCGCCGGGCCGCGTACTCGCCGCCGAGCGGCTGGACGAAGCCGGCCAGCAGCGGCCAGTACAGGTTCAGCAGCGGACGGGCGACCAGCTCGGTGACCCGGCCGCCGCCGGCCGGGATGACCGCGTCGGCGGTCTCCAGCGGCCGGTCGTACATCGCCTTGACGAAGGCCACCCCGGGCTCGGTGAGCAGCGGTCCGACGATGCCGGAGACGAACGCGGGGTCGAACTCGCGCAGGTCGGCGTCGACGAAGCAGACGATGTCGCCGCGGGTCGCCAGCAGCGAGCGCCACAGCACCTCGCCCTTGCCGGGCAGCGCGGGCAGCGCGGGCAGGATCGCGTCCCGGTGCACCACCCGGGCCCCGGCCTCGGCGGCGACCCGCGCGGTGCCGTCGGCGGAGCCGGAGTCGACCACCACCAGCTCGTCCACCAGCGGCACCGCGTCCATCAGGTCGCGGCGGACGGCCGAGACGATCCCGCCGACCGTGGCCTCCTCGTCCAGGGCCGGGAGCACCACGCTGACGCTGTGTCCGGTCGCCCGCTTGGCGGCGAGCAGCTCCGGCAGGGAGCGGTCGGCCGCCGTCCAGGAGCGGTGGCGCAGCCAGTCCGCGACCTCGTCAAGCACAGGACTCCTCGGTAGTGGTCTCCGGTCGCGGTCCCCGCTGTGACGCGTCTCGCCCCGCGGACGATCTGTGATCGCGGACAGTGCTTCGGTTACAGTCATGGGGACGACCGGCGCACTCCACAGTATCCACGCGCCGGACAAACGCGGATCGGCAGCGACCGTCCGCCATAGAGCTCATCCAGAGGGACTGAGGGAACGGCCCGTTGAAGTCCCGGCAACCCTCCTGCCAGCACACGCCGTAGAGGCCCTGGTGGGGAAGGTGCCAATTCCGTCCTGCGGCGAGACGCGCCGCGGGGAAGATGAGGAGAGAGGGCCTCGCCATCATGGCTGAAGTAACCGCTGAGTCGTTCGGTCCCGCCGTCGCCCTGTCCTGCAGGGAGTGCGGTGCGCGGACCCCGCTCGCCCCCGATTTCGCCTGTACCGAGTGCTTCGGCCCGCTTGAGGTGGCGTACGAGCTGCCCACCGGGGACCCGGAGGCGCTGCGGGCCCGGATCGAGGCGGGCCCGGCGAACATCTGGCGCTACGCGCCGCTGCTGCCCGTCCCCGCGGACGTGGCGGACAAGCCCAATCTCAACCCCGGCTGGACCAAGCTGGTCAAGGCCGACAACCTGGCCCGCGAGCTGGGCGTGACCGGCGGCCTGTACGTCAAGGACGACTCCGGCAACCCGACCCACTCGTTCAAGGACCGGGTCGTCGCCATCGCCGTCGAGGCCGCCCGCACCTTCGGCTTCACCACCCTCTCCTGCTCCTCCACCGGCAACCTGGCCGGCGCGGTGGGCGCCGCCGCGGCCAGGACCGGGCTGCGCTCGTGCGTGTTCATCCCGCACGACCTGGAGCAGGGCAAGGTGGTGATGGCCGCGGTGTACGGCGGCGAGCTGGTCGGCATCGAGGGCAACTACGACGACGTGAACCGCTTCTGCTCGGAGCTGATCGGCGACCCGGCCGGCGAGGGCTGGGGCTTCGTCAACGTCAACCTCCGCCCCTACTACGGCGAGGGCTCGAAGACCCTGGCGTACGAGATCTGCGAGCAGCTGGGCTGGCGGCTGCCGGACCAGCTGGTGATCCCGATCGCCTCGGGCTCCCAGCTGACGAAGATCGACAAGGGGCTGAAGGAGCTGATCGCGCTCGGCCTGGTCGAGGACAGGCCCTACAAGATCTTCGGCGCCCAGGCCGAGGGCTGCTCGCCGGTCTCGGTCGCCTTCAAGGCAGGCCACGACGTGATCCGGCCGCAGAAGCCGGACACCATCGCCAAGTCGCTGGCGATCGGCAACCCGGCCGACGGCCCGTACGTCCTGGACATCTGCCGCCGCACCGGCGGCGCGGTGGAGGACGTCAACGACGAGCAGGTGGTCGACGCGATCAAGCTGCTGGCGCGGACCGAGGGGATCTTCGCCGAGACGGCGGGCGGGGTCACCGTGGGCGTGCTGCAGAAGCTGATCAAGAACGGCCTGCTCGACCCGGCCGCCGAGACCGTGGTCCTCAACACCGGTGACGGCCTGAAGACCCTGGACGCGGTGGAACCGACCACCGGCCTGTCCGCCACCATCCGCCCCACCCTTGACTCGTTCCGAGAGGCTGGCCTCGTATGAGTGTCTCCGTCCGCATTCCGACCATCCTGCGCACCTACACCGGCGGCGCCGCCGAGGTGAAGGCCGAGGGGGCGACCCTCGCCGCCGTGATCGAGGACCTGGAGGCCAACCACACCGGCATCCGCGGCCGCATCCTCGACGACAGCGGCAAGCTGCGCCGCTTCGTGAACGTGTACGTGAACGACGACGACGTGCGCTTCGCGGACGGCCTGGACACGGCCGTCGCCGACGGCGGCGCGATCTCCATCATCCCGGCGGTCGCCGGCGGCTGCTGATCCCGGTTCTCCGGAAGGGGCGTCCCCGCCGTTCGGCCGGGACGCCCTTCGCATGTCCGAAACGCATCGGCCGGACAATGGCCGATTGTCGCCCGGGGTCTGTCCTGAACGGGTCCGCGGAGCAGGTAGAGTGCATTCCGGTTCCTTCGATTACCTTCCCCCGGGCCTGGCCTGACCCCTTGTGCCACCGGCGTCCCGCGGGTCGAGACGGCATATGCCGGAAACGGCTGCCTGATTCCTGAGAAATTGTCCGGTGATTTGCCCGGATGACACCGGTATGCCCCGTCGATCTTGTGGCGGTTTGCCGATATTGATCGGCTTATGCCCGATAAACAATGACGAGAATTCTGTGCCGTGCGCCCTGTTGCAGAGGGCATCGGAGTGGATACATTCAGCGTCGGTCGATGCACTGCGTGCCGCGCAGGGGCACGGCCCGGTCCGCGGAGTGCGGTCCGTGAAAGGGCCAGTAATAGGGGAGTTCGGAATGGCTCAGGGCACCGTCAAGTGGTTCAACGCGGAGAAGGGGTACGGCTTCATCGCGGTCGACGGTGGTGCGGACGTGTTCGTCCACTACAGCGCGATCCAGATGGACGGGTACCGGTCGCTCGAAGAGGGCCAGCGGGTCGAGTTCGAGATCTCGCAGGGTCAGAAGGGTCCGCAGGCGGACATGGTCCGCGTGGTGTGACCGCTCGGTCGAGCGATCGCTGACAGACCTTCCGGTAGGCCGATGCCCCAGCAGGGGCGGCGGCCTACCGGCGTTTCCGGCCCCGGGTCCCGGGTCGGGCTCCGGACATCTGCTTGCACTCAAGGGGTGAGAGTGCTAATCATTGGCGTTAGCACTCTGAGGTAGAGAGTGACAACGGGCCGGGTAGGTGAGGCTCCGGGCGCGACGGGAAGTGACCGTCGCCGGCCGGGACCGTCCGTCGCGGGCGCCAGCGCGGTCCACTCGCAGCCACCCTGTCCGGGAGGACCACTTCCATGGCCAAGATCATTGCGTTTAACGAGGAAGCTCGTCGCGGCCTTGAGCGCGGGATGAACCAGCTCGCCGACGCTGTCAAGGTCACGCTCGGCCCCAAGGGCCGCAACGTCGTCCTGGAGAAGAAGTGGGGCGCCCCCACGATCACCAACGACGGTGTCTCCATCGCCAAGGAGATCGAGCTCGAGGACCCGTACGAGAAGATCGGCGCCGAGCTCGTCAAGGAGGTCGCCAAGAAGACCGACGACGTCGCGGGCGACGGCACCACCACCGCCACCGTGCTGGCCCAGGCGCTGGTCCGGGAGGGCCTGCGCAACGTCGCCGCCGGCGCCAACCCGATGGCCCTGAAGCGCGGCATCGAGAAGGCCGTGGCGGCCGTCTCCGCCCAGCTGCTGGAGCAGGCGCAGGACGTGGAGACCAAGGAGCAGATCGCCTCCACCGCCTCCATCTCCGCCGCCGACCCGCAGATCGGCGAGCTCATCGCCGAGGCGATGGACAAGGTCGGCAAGGAAGGCGTCATCACCGTCGAGGAGTCGCAGACCTTCGGCCTGGAGCTTGAGCTCACCGAGGGCATGCGCTTCGACAAGGGCTTCATCTCGGCGTACTTCGCCACCGACCTGGAGCGTATGGAGACGTCCTTCGACGACCCGTACATCCTGATCGCCAACTCCAAGATCGGCGGGGTCAAGGACCTGCTCCCGATCCTGGAGAAGGTCATGCAGTCCGGCAAGCCGCTGCTGATCATCGCCGAGGACGTCGAGGGCGAGGCCCTGTCGACCCTGGTGGTCAACAAGATCCGTGGCACCTTCAAGTCCGTCGCCGTCAAGGCCCCGGGCTTCGGCGACCGCCGCAAGGCCATGCTCGGCGACATCGCCATCCTCACCGGCGGCACGGTCATCTCCGAGGAGGTCGGCCTGAAGCTGGAGAACGCCGGTCTGGAGCTGCTCGGCACCGCCCGCAAGGTCGTCATCACCAAGGACGAGACCACCATCATCGACGGTGGCGGCGACAGCGACCAGGTCGCCGGCCGGGTCAACCAGATCCGCGCCGAGATCGACAACAGCGACTCCGACTACGACCGCGAGAAGCTCCAGGAGCGCCTGGCGAAGCTCGCGGGCGGCGTGGCCGTGATCAAGGCCGGCGCGGCGACCGAGGTCGAGCTCAAGGAGCGCAAGCACCGCATCGAGGACGCCGTCCGCAACGCGAAGGCCGCCGTCGAGGAGGGCATCGTCGCCGGTGGCGGCGTTGCGCTGCTGCAGGCCGGGGTGGTCTTCGAGAAGCTGGAGCTGGAGGGCGACGAGGCCACCGGCGCCAACATCGTCAAGGTCGCGCTGGAGGCCCCGATCAAGCAGATCGCCCTCAACGGCGGCCTCGAGGGCGGCGTCGTGGTCGAGAAGGTCCGCAACCTGCAGCCGGGTTGGGGCCTCAACGCCGCGACCGGCGAGTACGTCGACCTGATCGCGTCCGGCATCATCGACCCGGCCAAGGTCACCCGCTCCGCCCTGCAGAACGCGGCCTCCATCGCCGCGCTGTTCCTGACCACCGAGGCGGTCATCGCCGACAAGCCCGAGAAGGCCGGTGCCCCCGCGGGCGGCGGCGGCATGCCGGGTGGTGACATGGACTTCTGATCCTGGCCCCCGGCCGGATCAGCGGTACCTGAGCGAGGCGGTCCTCCCCTTCGGGGGCGGGCCGCCTCGCTGCGTTCCCGGCTGCCGCCGGGTTTGGGAGAATGGGGGGATGGACGCCGCCGAGAACCCCGTGAACCCCGCAGGCACACCGGACCCGGCCATCGAGGCCGCGCTGCACAGCGCCCGCGCGGACGTGCTGCGGGACCTGACCTCACGCGACATCGCCGACGCGGCGGTGGTCTCGATGCTGGAGGACGCGGTGGCCCAGCGCCGCTGGTGGGTCGAGCAGTGGCCGGACGGGGTGGAGTTCCTGCTCGGGCTGGTCGCCCAGGACATCCAGGACGCCCTGCTGGAGGCTTACGGCCGCTGGCCGCTGTGCGGGTCCTGCGCGGTCGAGGGCGAGCTTCAGGCGCTGAGCGTCGATCCCGAGCTGGGCCCCGATCCGCACTGGGTGTGCGAGAAGGAGGGCCTGGTGATCGCCGCGGTCGGGGCGCTGGGCGCATGATCCTGATCGACCCGCCGAGTTGGCCCGGACACGGGCGGATGTGGTCGCACCTGGTCAGCGACACGTCCTACGCGGAGCTGCATGCGTTCGCGCGGCGGCTGGAGATTCCCCCGCGGGGGTTCGAGCGGGACCACTACGACGTTCCGGCGCGGTTGTACGAGGCGGCGGTGGCGGCGGGGGCGGTTCCGGTCTCCAGCCGTGAGATCGTTTCCCGACTGGCGGCTGCGGGGCTGCGGCGGCGGAAGGGTGCGGCTGGGTAGGGGGTTGCTGTTCGCACAGTTCCCCGCGCCCCTGGGGGTCTGCAGCTCGATCAGTTGCACATGTCAGGGGCGCGGGGAACTGCGCGAACAAGAGCCCCTACGGACGCAAGGCGTCCAACTCCGCCCGCAGGTTCCCCCGAGCCGCCTCCTCATAAGCGGCGTGCCCCCGTTCCGTACGGAACAGCGCAGGGAGCCCCAGCAGCTGTTCCAGGATCTCCGCCCGGCCCGCCCGGAACGCCGCGTCGGGCACGAAGCCGTACTCCTCCCGGACCGCCGCGGCGTAAGCCGCGTAGGCCGCGGGGGCCCCGCCGAGGACCGCGAGGTCGGCGTCGCACAGCACCTCCCCGTTCCGGTCGCCCGCGGCCGGCTCGTGGGTGGTGGTCAGCCGCACCAGCCGGGCCGCTTCGGCCACCACCGCAGCCGGAACCCCCGCTTCCGGCAGGACCCGCTCCGCGAGCCGCGCGCTGCGCTCCTCGTTCTCGGCCCGGTCCGGTGCGTACACGGCGTCGTGGAACCAGGCCCCGAGGCGCACCGCGTCGGCGTCCTCGGCCTGCTCGGCCAGGTGGTCCACGACGTCCAGGACCGCGGCCAGATGGGTCAGCGTGTGGTACCGCCGCTGGGGCTCGGACCAGCGGCGGAGCAGTTCGTCGCCGAAGGGGGCGGGCGGCGCTGAGCCGGCCGGGGCGAGCCGTCCGAGCAGGGCGGTCCAGCGGTCGAGCAGGGCGGCTGCGAGGGCGGCGTCCGGATGCGGCAGCGGTGGCATGACGCCATTGTGAGGGAGAGGGCTGCCGAAGTTTGTGCGATCAAGCACGGAACAGGACTCGCCGCGCAGCCGTCAGATATGGCAGGCTAAGCAATATGTCTAGACCAATCTTCGACGGTCGGTCCGGACATCATGAGCAGAGGGAGAAGGACCGTGTCAGCCCGCCCGATCTTCGAGGTCATCGCCACGTGCAAGCAGGACGCGGTGGCAGCCGCCGCCGGTGGTGCCGACCGCCTGGAGTTGGCTGTCGACATGGGCGCCGACGGGCTCACCCCGTCGGTGGAGGAGTTCGCCAGGATCCGCGCCGCGGTGCACATCCCGCTGCGGGTCATGCTGCGCGACCGTGACGGCTTCCTGCCGCGCGACCTGGAGGCGCTGTCGGCCACTGCCGAGGCGCTCCGGGCCGAGGGCGCGGAGGAGTTCGTGTTCGGCTTCCTCACCCCCGACGGCGGCGTGGACCTGGAGGCGGTGCGGACCGTCCTGGACGCCATCCCCGGCTGCCGCTGGACCTTCCACCGGGCGCTGGACAACGCCGTGGACCGGGCCTCGGTCCGGGCCGCGATCGACGGGCTGCCCGGCCTGGACACCGTGCTGACGGCCGGTTCGGCCGCGGGCGTGGCGGCCGGGATCGACGTGCTGGCGGCCGAGTCGGCGCGGTCCGGCGAGCCCGGCTACCGTCCGCAGATCCTGGTCGGCGGCGGGCTCAAGGCCGACCAGGTCCCCGGGCTGCGCAAGCTGGGCATCGCCGGGTTCCACGTCGGCGGGATGGTCCGCCCCGGCGGCTGGACCACGCCGGTGGACACCGGCCTGGTCCAGCAGTGGCGCCGCCTGGTCGACGCGGACGAGCACATCGCGGCGTAGTCCCCGTCCCCCGGGACGGGACGGCCGGGCTCAGTCGGTGAGCACCGGGGGCAGCGGCCTGGCGTGCAGCACGGTGAGCCCGGAGACCGGGCGGGTGAGGCAGACGTAGAGGCGGCGCAGCCCGGTGCGGGCGTCCGGTTCGCCGTCGACGATCGCGGCCGGCTCGTCCAGCACCACGTAGTCGTACTCCAGGCCCTTCGCGAGCGAGGCCGGGACCAGGGTCAGCCGGGCCTCGGCGGTGGTCTCGGTTCCGGGGTCCAGGTAGGGCAGGCCGGCCGTGTCCAGCGCGGCGGCCAGCGCCGGGATCCGGGCGTCGGCGGCGATCAGGCCGACCGAGCCCTCGTTGCGCAGGGTCTCCCGGCAGGCGGCGACCACCGCGTCGGTCAGCGCCGCTGGTGCGGCGTCGGTCAGCGCCGAGGCGGCGTCCAGCGCGGCGGAGTCGTCCGGCTCGTCGGCTGCCGTCCTCGGGTCCGGCCGTCCGGTTGGCACCCGGCGGACGCTGAGCGCGCCGTGCGACTCGCGGACCGACTCGGCTGGAGCCAGGTCCGGCGCGATGCCGGGGAGCAGCCGTGAGGCGTAGCGGATCACCTCGCTGGGCACCCGGAAGGTCTTGGTCAGCGCCTCGACCCTGGAGTCCGGCTTGCCCAGGTGCCGCAGCGCCTCGGCCCAGGTCGCGGTGGCCCACGGGGTGGTGCCCTGGGCGATGTCGCCGAGGACGGTGGCCGAGCCGGTGGTGCAGCGGCGGCCGACCGCGCGGTACTGCATCGGGGAGAGGTCCTGGGCCTCGTCCAGCACCACGTGGCCGAGCGAGTGGGTCCGCTCGACCAGGTCGCGGGCCTCGTCGACCAGGACGGCGTCGGCCAGCGACCAGGGCGCGGCGCGCAGGCTGCGCGGGGGCTTCGGCCACAGCACGGTGGCCTGCTCCTCGGGGGTGAGCACGCCCTCGGCGCAGGCGGCCAGGAAGTCCGGGTCGGAGAGCAGCCGGAACACCAGCTTGGCCGGGTCGACCACCGGCCAGACCGCCTTGACCACGGCCTTCACCGCGGGGTTGCGGGCCACCGCGTCCTGGACCCGGTCGTCGGGGGCCTCGCCGCCGTTCTCCATCTTCACCAGCACCGCGTGCGCGATCCGCTGCGGCAGCGCGGCCAGGGCGGCCCCGTAGCGGATGTCACGGTCCATCAGCTCCTGGACGATCTCCTCCAGTTCGTACGCCGGGACGCGCCAGCGGCGGGAGCCGCGGACCACCACGCAGGGCTCGGTCGGCATCCGGACGCCGGAGCGGACGGCGCGGCGCAGCACCTCGGCCATCCTGGCGTCGCCCTTGACCACGGCGGCGTCGGCCGGGTCGGCGCCGCTGACGGTGACCTGGGAGACCAGCTCCTCGACCGTGGCCTGGGCCACGTCCAGCTCGCCCAGGGCGGGCAGCACCTGCTCGATGTAGTGCAGGAAGGAGCGGTTCGGGCCGATCACCAGGGTGCCGGTGCGGGCCAGCCGCTCCCGGTGGGCGTAGAGCAGGTAGGCGACGCGGTGCAGGCCGACGGCGGTCTTCCCGGTGCCGGGCGCGCCCTGGACGCAGACCGTGCCGGTGACGTCGGCGCGGACGATCTCGTCCTGCTCCGGCTGGATGGTGGCGACGATGTCGCGCATCGGGCCGACGCGGGGGCGCTCGATCTCCGAGGCGAGCAGGGCGCTGGCGGTGTCCAGCTCGGCCGGGTCGGTGAGGTGCTCGTCCTCGTAGGCGGTGAGGTCGCCGCCGGTGTAGCCGAAGCGGCGGCGCAGCCCGACGTCCAGCGGCTCCTTGCGGCTGGCCCGGTAGAACGGCTGGGAGACCGGCGCGCGCCAGTCGATCACCATCGGGTCGCCGTCGGCGTCGTGGACGTGCCGGCGGCCGATGTAGAACTGCTCTCCGGCGGCCCCCTCGGCCTGGTCGGTGCCGGGGGCGTGCAGGTAGTCCAGGCGGCCGAAGAACAGCGGGGTGTGCGCCAGGTCGGCCAGGGCCTTGATCCGGTCGGACATCTCGCGCTGCAGGATCGCGGCGTTGACCCAGTTCCCGGTGACGTCGGAGAGGTCGAGCGACTCGACGTCCACCCGCATCGCGCGGAGCGCGGCCCGGGAGGCGGCGAGGTGGTCGCGTTCGCGTTGCAGGGGGTCGTCGGACGGGGGCGTGGACGGGCTGGACGCGTCTGCGGGGGTGCGCTGGGTGTGCGGAGGCACGGAAAAGCCTTCCCGGCTGCGTGGCACCGGGGGTGCCCGGCGCGCAGCGGTCTCAAGGTCTTCGATGGAGTTTGAGAGCCGCCCGGTACCGGCCGGGCGGCGCACTCCCCGGCTCCGACGACGGAGGGAGAGGCGGCAGACCGGACATGGTAGACCCGGTCGTGTGCGGATGGCCAATGAATTAACGCCGGGGTTCCGCTGGGTCCCGCCAGTCGGGGTCAGGGGAAACCCTGACCTCGGGATGACCGGGCGTACCCCTGCGGGAGGAGGCCCCCGGGCCCGCCGGATCGGCCTCCGGGGCGACGACTTCGCAGGTGGGGAAGCCTAGGTTGGAGTCATGGCTACCGCACAGATGAACCCGGAGACCACGGCCGGCCCGAGCGCCCGCCATGGCAGCACCCGAACCGACCACCCTGACCGGCGCCACCCCGTCCGCACCGCGCTGCGCGGGGTCGGCGTCTTCCTCGACACCACCTGGCGGGTGGTGCTGCTCGGCAGCGACGGCGTCGACGGCGCCCGGCGCTGACACTCCGTCACTTGGGCGCCGGACGACCGGGGACGCCCCCGCGTCAGTCGGCGGTGAGTACGTCGTCGGCGTCGATGATCCGGTAGGCGTAGCCCTGCTCGGCCAGGAAGCGCTGGCGGTGCGCGGCGAAGTCCTGGTCGATGGTGTCGCGGGCGACCACCGAGTAGAAGTGGGCGGTGTGCCCGTCCGCCTTGGGCCGGAGCACCCGGCCGAGCCGCTGCGCCTCCTCCTGCCGGGAGCCGAAGGTGCCGGAGACCTGGATGGCGACGGTGGCCTCGGGCAGGTCGATCGAGAAGTTGGCGACCTTGGACACCACCAGCACGGTGATCTCGCCGTTGCGGAAGGCGTCGAAGAGTTTCTCCCGCTGCGGGTTGGTGGTCTCGCCCTTGATCACCGGGGCGTCCAGCGCCTCGCCCAACTCGTCCAGCTGGTCGATGTACTGGCCGATGACCAGGGTCGGGGTGCCGCGGTGCTTCTCCACCAGGGCCTGGGTGATCCGGCGCTTGCTGGCGGTGGTGGCGCAGTAGCGGTAGCGCTCCTCCGGCTCGGCGGTGGCGTAGGCGAGGCGCTCGGTGTCGGTGAGGGTGACCCGGACCTCGACGCAGTCGGCCGGGGCGATGTAGCCCTGCGCCTCGATCTCCTTCCACGGCGCGTCGAAGCGCTTGGGGCCGATCAGCGAGAACACGTCGCCCTCGCGGCCGTCCTCGCGGACCAGGGTCGCGGTCAGCCCGAGCCGGCGGCGGGCCTGCAGGTCGGCGGTGAAGCGGAAGATCGGCGCGGGGAGCAGGTGCACCTCGTCGTAGACCACCAGGCCCCAGTCGCGGGAGTCGAACAGCTCCAGGTGCGCGTAGACGCCCTTCCGCTTGGTCGTCATCACCTGGTAGGTGGCGATGGTGACCGGGCGGATCTCCTTGCGGGTGCCGCTGTACTCGCCGATCTCCTCCTCGGTCAGCGAGGTGCGCTTGACCAGCTCGTGCTTCCACTGCCGGGCCGAGACGGTGTTGGTGACCAGGATCAGCGTGGTCGCCTTGGCGGTCGCCATCGCCGCCGCGCCGACCAGGGTCTTGCCCGCGCCGCAGGGCAGCACCACGACGCCGGAGCCGCCGTGCCAGAAGCCCTCCACCGCCTGCTGCTGGTACGGGCGCAGCTGCCAGCCGTCCTGGTCCAGCTCGATCGGGTGCGCCTCGCCGTCCACGTACCCGGCCAGGTCCTCGGCCGGCCAGCCGAGCTTCAGCAGCACCTGCTTGATCTGGCCGCGCTCGGAGGGGTGGACGGCGACGGTGTCGGCGTCCAGCCGGGCGCCGACCAGCGGGACGATCTTCTTGGAGCGGAGGATCTCCTCCAGGATCGGCCGGTCGGTGGTCGACAGCACCAGGCCGTGCACCGGGTGCTTGCTCAGCGTCAGCCGCCCGTAGCGGCCCATCGTGTCGGCCACGTCCACCAGCAGCGCGTGCGGGACCGGGTAGCGGGAGTAGGTCACCAGGGCGTCGATGACCTGCTCGGCGTCGTGCCCGGCGGCGCGGGCGTTCCACAGCCCGAGCGGGGTGACCCGGTAGGTGTGCACGTGCTCGGGGGCGCGCTCCAGCTCCGCGAACGGCGCGATGGCACGGCGGCAGTCACCGGCCAGGGCGTGGCCGGTCTCCAGGAGCAGGGTCTTGTCGGACTGGACGATGAGCGGGCCGTCGTTCACGGGGTGGGCCTCCGGGGGGCTGAGCGCAGGGCAGACCCTCCAGTGTGCCAGCCCGAGCCGCGGCGGGGGCGGGGGCGACCGGTGGGACCGGCTCGGGCGATCCGCTAACCTGCCCTTCCGAAGCATCGGCAGGGGGGACAGAAATGGGCACGCCACCAGGGGAAATGCCGCCGTATCCGGCCAAGCCGCCGATACCGGGCGAGCTGCCGCCGTCGGCGCACTGGGCGGTGCCGGGGCAGGGGTATCCGCCGCCGTACGGGGGCGGACAGCAGGCGCCGGGGGCGGACGGGATGGCCATCGGGTCGTTCGTGACCGGGCTGCTCGGGCTCTGGCCGGTGGGGCTGGCGCTGGGGATCGTCGCGCTGGTCCGGAAGCGGCCGAACCGGCGCCGGGGCAAGGGGCTGGCCATCGCCGGGCTGGTGCTGGCGGGGGTGTGGGCGCTGGGGTCGGTGGCGCTGGTCGGCACCGCGTTCGTACGGCACGCGAGCACCACCACCGCGGCCGGGCCGAGGACGGCGTCCGGGGTGCGGCTGCGGACGCTGAAGCCCGGCGACTGCTACGACCAGAGCGGGCCCGTGAACCTGCTGCGGGTCAAGCAGGTGCCCTGCACCGAGCCGCACGACGCCCAGTTGCTGAAGGTCTCCGACGAACTGGCGGGCGGCAACTTCCCCGGGGAGACCACCTCGGAGAGCACGGCGGCGAACGTCTGCGCGACCGCCGAGTTCGCGCTGATGCCTGACGCCGACAGCGTGCTTCCCGACAACGTCGTCGTCACCTTCAACTACCCGAGCGAGCAGTCCTGGTGGGCCGGTGAGCAGGGCATCTACTGCTTCATGCAGGACGTTCAGAAGAAGAAGCTGACCGCGCCGCTGGCGGCTGAGCCGATCGTCTACGACGCCGACCAGACCGCGTACCTGAAGCTGGACCGGCCGGAACAGGTCTCCCGGCACGTCTACGGCTACCTGGCCGACCCGCACTGGGCCGACGGACAGCCGTACGCCGTCGAGGTGGCCGCTGACCTGCGCACCGAGGCGGCGAAGCTGGTGGCGGCGAAGTGGCCCGGTGCGGTCGGACCGCATGCCAGGGCGCTGGCCGCGGCCGACCTCAAGGAGGCCAAGCTGTGGGACGCCGTGGTCGCGGCCAACGACGACGCCGACTGGAAGGCCGCGCTGGCCCGGATCACCGCCTCCTACCAGGGCGGTTACGGTCAGGCCATCGTGGACATGCGGGCGTCGCTGCAACTGCCCTGACCCGCCGTGATCTGACCCGCTACGACCCTCGCGGACCGGCCTACTCCGCGAGCTCGGCGACGCCGGTGATTCGGTGCAGGCTGAAGGTGCGGACCTCTTCGCGGAGTTGGTCGAAGGCGGTGACGAAGCCGCCGCCGACCTGCTTGGGCTCGACCACGCGCTGGCTGGCCGCGCCGTCGGCGTTGACGTAGCCGATCCACACCGCCGCGCCGGCCAGGGTCGCGGCCTGGAGCGCGGCCAGGGTGTCCGCGGCGCTGGTGCGCGGCAGCGCACGGGCGGCCCCGGCGCCCGTTCCGGTGCCCGACCCGGCCCCGGCCGGGCCCGCGCCGTTGCCGGATCCGCCCGCGGCCGGTTCGCGGTGGGCGACGGTGGCGGCGCGGTCGCCCGCGCGGACGGCCTTGACCGCCGCGCCCAGCAGCCCGTCCGGGACCTGCGGCGGCCCGTCGCCGACGGGGACCGGCGCGCTGCGCGGCGGCGTCCGCACCGCGTCCGGACGGGAGATCAGCACGTCGCCGTCCGGGGACTCGGCCGCGGGCGCGTAGCCGAGCGACCGCAGCTGGGTGAGCAGCGTGGCCGGGTCGGCCTGGGCCGCCAGCACGGTCGGCGCCAGCCGCCGCAGCCGCAGCTGGACCGTCCGACGGTCCGCCAGCAGCTCGCCCAGCAGCGCGTCGTCGTCGCAGCGCAGGTACGCGGACGCGCCGCCGACCCGGAGCCGTCCGTGCCGCCGGGCCACGTCGTCGATCAGATAGCTGAGCGGCTGCGGGACCGGGGTCCGGGAGTGCTTGGCCAGGAAGCCGTGCAGCTCCTCGGCGCTGCGCCCGGCGTCCAGGGCGCGGCGGACCGAGTCCGGGGTGAACCGGTAGACCGTAGCGCCGCCCTTGGACTCGACGTCGGCGGCCACCGCCAGGGTCTGCGCCAGCGGGGTGTGCAGCGGCCCCGGCGCGATGGCGGTGAGGTCGGGCTGCAGGATCACGTGGTCCAGCGGCTCGGGCAGCAGCGGGGCCAGCACCGGCAGCGGGTCCCCGCCGTCCAGCAGCCGCCGGGTGTGGTCGGCGAGCGCGCCGCGGCCGGTCAGCCCGAGCAGCTCGGCCTCGGTCAGGGTCCAGCCGACCAGCCGGTCCCGGACCGAGCCGCCGCGCAGCGGGCTGAGCCAGCGCAGGTGCGCCAGCAGGCTGTCCTGGTCGGCGGAGCTTCCGGCCGGGAGCCCGGCCAGCAGGGTCAGCACCTGCTGCCGCAGCTCGGGGGCGGACGGGCGGTCCAGGTCGTTGCCGAGGGCGGCCAGCACCTTGTCCTTGGCGTCCCGGCCGCCGACCAGCGCGGCCACCCGGCTGCTCGCCAGCCAGCCGCGGACCAGCAGCAGCCAGCGGTCGCCGACCGGCTGCCGGAGCCACTCGTCGAACAGCGGGGTCGGCGCCCAGCGTTCGGCGACCTCGCCGTCGGCGGCGACCAGCCCGGCGGTGTAGGCCAGTTCCAGCCAGAACGCGGTCTGCGGCTCCGGCAGGTCCAGTGCGGCGGCGGTGCGGCGCAGCTCGCGCACGCCCAGGCCGCCGGTGCGCAGCACCACCGGGGCGTCGGTGCTCCACAGGTCGAGCGCCTCCTCGACGGTGCGGACGGCGGCGAACGCCTGGGCGGCGGCGGTGCGGTCGACCTGGTCGGGGGCGTGCGGTGCGGCGGGCGCGACGGCCGGCGGACCGGGTTCGACCGCGCTGTGCGCGCGTCCGCCGCGCAGGTGCAGCGCCACCTCGCGGGGCAGCACCACGTTCGCCGGTCCGGCCGGCAGCAGCACGCCGCGGGCCTGCAGCCACTCGACCGGGCCGCGCGCCTCGGCGGCCCGGACCGGGCGCGGTGCGCCTCCGGCGGCGGGCGACGGGAGCGCCCCGTACGGCGGGCCCCACATCAGCCGCCGCAGCACGTCCTTGACCCCGGGCGGGCCCTCGGCGAGCAGGGCGTCGGCGCGCTCCCGGTCGGCGAACAGCGCGGCCAGCGCGGCGACGGCGCTGACCGGGTCGTGGGTGGCGGGCAGCCCGAGGTCGGCGAGGACCTCCTGCAGCCGGGCCGGGGAGAGCCGGGCGGCGGTCGCGGCCTCGGCGAAGGTCGGGCCGAGGCCGGTCGGTCCCGGCGTCCCGCCGGTCGGCGCGAGCAGGTCGCGGGCGGTGCGGACCAGCCGCAGCTGGTCGTCGCCGCCCCAGACCAGGGCCTGGGTCCTGAGCACGGCCAGCGCGCCGGGGAGCGCGGCGAGGACCGCCTTCCGGTCCACCTCCTCGTGCGGGACGGTGCCGGTGAGCAGGTCGCCCAAGGCCGCGTAGGCGCAGCCGTCCTGGGCCACGGCGAGGGCCTCGGCGGTCTGCAGGGTGAACCGGTCCAGCCGCTCCAGCGCGCGGACCACCGAGGCGCGGGTGGACAGCCGGGTGGCGAGCTGGGTCAGGTCGCTGGGCACCGGGTGCAGCAGGTCGGGACGGGCCCGCAGCAGCTCGGCCAGACCCTGGTCGGACCGCGCCCGCAGCTCCTCGGCGAGGGTGCGGGGCGCCGCGGGGGGTGCGGGCGTGGCGGGGCGTCGACTGCTCATCCGACCCAGGCTAGTCGCTCCGCCTGGTAACCGGCCTGCCCGTGCGGGCGCGGCTGCGGGCGGAGCCGCGAGTTCGGCCGGTGGGTTCGGCCGCGGCGGGGTTGCGGGCGGGGCCGCGGGGGGACTGCGGGGGACTGCGGGCGGGGCGTGCCGGGGCGGGTTAGCGGGTACGGGAGGGGCAGCCGTCCGGCCGCCCTAAGCTTCTGAACGCGGGGTCCGGGGGGTGGGTACTGGGGAGGGTGATCGCCGCCATGGGGATCGAGAGCGACCAGGTGGTCTACGACTATCTGAGCAGGGTGGGCGACCTGGCACAGGCCACGTCGCTGACAGCCGCGGAGCGGGCCCGGCTGGTGTCCGGGCTGCGGGAGACCATCGACACCCGGCGCGGCGGACCGGGCAGCGGCACGTCCGTGCGCGGCGAGGCGACCGCGGTGAAGCGGATCCTGAACGGCATCGGCAGCCCGGACGAGGTGGTGCGCCGCGCGGTCCACAACGGCGTGCCCAGGGCGGCGGAGAGCGGCGGCGCGGGCGGCGCGGGGCGCGGGGACGGGCGTGCGGGCGGGTCGGGGCAGGGCGGGTCGTGGGGCGGCCCTGCCGTGCCGGCCCAGGGCGGTCCGCCGGGGGAGGGCGGGGGAGCCTCGGGCGGCGGTGGCTGGTGGCGCTTCGGCGGCGGGGGTGGCGGGGGCGCGGGCGGTGGAAGCAGGTCCGGCGGCGGTGCGGGCGACTGGGCCGGTGCGGGCAGCGGGTCCGGTGGCGGGTCCGGCGCGGGCGGTGGTGCCGGTGGTTGGAGCGGGTCCGGCGTTGGTGGCAGTGCTGGCGGCTGGACCGGGTCCGGCACGGGTGGGGGCGTCGGCGGTTGGGCCGGGTCCGGCGGCGACGGCGGTCCTCAGCTGGACGCGCGGGCCGCCACCGGCGGCCTGCCCGGTTGGCGGGCGAGCTTCGAGCCCGACTTCATGGACCCCGAGGGCATCGACCCGGCCACCCGCGCGGCCGTCCCGGCCCAGCGGGGTCCCGACCCGGACCCCGGAGACGGTACCGCCACCGCGGACGAGCCCGTGCTGCTGGCGAAGGCCGGGCCGCCCCGGCGCACCCTGCTACGCCGGTTGCTCGGTCCGCCGCCGACGGCGGCGCCGCCGGTGCAGCCGGTCGCGGTGGCCGTGCCGCGGTCGCGGATCCCGCTGGTGGAGTCGCTGGCGGCGCTGGTGCTGGCGGCGTCCGCCGTGCTCGGCCTCTGGTACCTGGCCGTGGTCGGCTGGCCGCTGGCCTACGTCAGCCGCCGGATCGGCCGGCAGGCCGCGCACTTCGCCGGGCTCTGGCTCCCGGTCGTGGTCGCCTGCGGCGTCGGCTACTGGCTGTACCAGCACGTCCACGGGCAGCCCGCGGGACACCCGCTGACGGACGCCCAGTACAAGGCCGCGGTCCGCTCCGCGGTCGGCGTCGGCCTCCGGGTGGCGGCGGGCGCCTCGGCACTCTTCCTCGCCTGGCGCATCTCCCGCCGCCCCTGACCGGGCCCGCCTCCGACCGGCCCGCCTCCGACCGGCGCCCGCCGTGAGCGGACCGGGCGCTGACCTAGCGTCAGGCCCGGACGGCTGTGGTGTAGCGGAGCGCCGTACGGCGGGTGAGGACGCCGTCGACGGCGAGGGCGTCGAGTTCCGCGTAGGCGGCCTCCCGGGCCGCCTCCCGGCGGTCCTCCGGGATGCTGCGGAGCAGCGCGGCCCGTCGCCCGCCGGACCAGAGCGAGGTCCACCAGTCGCCGTACTCGGCGTAGCTGGTGGTGTGCTCCTCCTCGACCGTGGCGGTCTCGGTGAAGCCGGTCCGCGCCAGCAGCTCGGCGATCCGCTCCGGGGTGTCCAGCAGCCCGCCCGGACTGCGGTCGCGGCGCCAGTCGTCGGGGCCGCCCGGCGCGGAGCCGCCCGCGGCCAGTGCCGCGCGCAGCGGTCGCTGCCAGGCCGGGTCCTCCGGGCCGAAGGTGCTCATCCCGAACCGCCCGCCGGGCGCCAGCACCCGGCGCGCCGCGGTCAGCGCCGCGGCCGGGTCCGGTGTGATGAACATCATCAGCCCGGCCAGCACCACTTCGAACGAGCCGGCCGGGAAGCCGGGGTCCTCCGCGTCGCCGATCCGCACCGCGACATTGCGCAGCCGCCGTTGGGCGATCTCGGCCGCGGTGGCGCGGACCATCTCCGGCGCCAGGTCGATCCCGGCGGCGTAGCCGTCCGCGCCCGCGGCCTCCGCCGCGGCGAGCAGCACCGCGCCCCGGCCGCAGCCGAGGTCGAGCACCCGGTCGCCCGGCCGTACGCCGGTGATCCTGACCAGCCGGCTCCCGACCGAGTCGAAGAAGGAGCCGCTTCCCGAGCCGAAGGTGTCCGCGACCAGGTCGAAGCCCTGGGCGATCTCGGCCTTGCGCCTGACGTCCGAAGGAGTCTGTCCCGTCTGTCCTGCCTGCGCTGCTGTGGTCGGCATCCTGCCATGGTGGAACGGGGTGACCTGGGTCACAAGAGCCATGCCGCAATTGGCGGTTCAGCACGGCACCGTAGGCTGGGCCGCATGATCGGACGTACGGCCCCCACCATCGGTTTCGACCTCGACATGACGCTGATCGACTCCCGGCCCGGCATCCGGAAGGTCTACGACCTGCTCGCCGCCGAGACCGGCACCCCCATCGACAGCGGACTCGTGGTCAGCCGGCTCGGCCCGCCGGTCGAACAGGAGCTGGCGCACTGGTTCCCGGCCGAGCGGGTGCGCCCGGTCGCCAACCGCTACCGCGCCCTGTACGCGCTGCACGGCGTGGACGACTGCCTGGCCCTGCCCGGCGCGCACGACGCGCTCGCCGCGGTCCGCAAGCACGGCGGCCGCAGCATCGTCGTCACCGGCAAGCACACCCCCAACGCCCGGCTGAACCTGGACGCCCTCGACCTGGCGGCGGACGGCGTGTACGGCTCGGTCTTCGGCCCGGAGAAGGGCACGGTGCTGCGCGAGGAGGGGGCGACGGTCTACGTCGGCGACCACCTGGCCGACATCGTCGGCGCCCGCACCGCGGACGCGCTGGCGGTCGCCGTCGCCACCGGCCCCTACTCCGCCGGGGAACTGCGGGAGGCGGGCGCGGACGTGGTGCTGGCCGACCTCACCGCGTTCCCGGACTGGCTGGAGTCCTACCTCAGCCGCTGACCCCGCGCCGCGCGGCGGCTCCCGCGCTGCCCCCGCGCTGCGCGCGGGCCGAGCGGAGCAGCCCGAGCAGGGCCGTGCCGAAGCCCAGCGGCATCACCATGCTGACGAAGTACGCGGGCGTCGGCAGTCGGCTCAGGCCCAGGAACAGCGGGGCGACGGTCGCGATGGTCGCCACCGCGCCGATGAGGAACAGGATCGCGCCGACCCGTACCAGAGCGTCGCCGGGCCGCGGAGTTTCAGTAGTCACGCTCCAAGGGTATGCACGTCACGCACGGGGATTGCGCCGAGCCTGTCCGGCAGCGGCCCCGCGAGCCGATCGGGGGTGTGTGGTGGCTGCTACGGAAGCGCGTACGAAACGGCAAAGCAGTCGATCAACGCACCGCGATCCTGGAACAATGGCGCGGCACTGATCCGAACAGGCCGCCCCGGCTCCGTGCGGTTCCCTTCCTTCACCCCCATCCAGCAGCGACGAGGTCTCGGTATGCCCACGGGCAAAGTGAAATGGTTCAACGGCGAGAAGGGCTTCGGCTTTCTCTCCAGTGACGACGGCGGCGACGTCTTCGTCCACTCCAAGGCGCTGCCTGCCGGGGTCGAAGCACTCAAGCCCGGTCAGCGGGTCGAGTTCGAGATCATCGCGGGGCATCGCGGGGACCAGGCCCAGAAGGTGACCCTGCTGGACGACCTGCCGTCGCTGGCCGTGGCGAACCGCCGCAAGCCGGACGACCTGGCGCCGATCGTCCAGGACCTGACCACCCTGCTGGAGCGGATCCTGCCCGGCCTGCAGCGCGGGCGGTACCCGGAGAAGCAGGCCGGCCACCAGGTCGCGACCCTGCTGCGGGCGGTCGCCGACCAGCTGGACGTCTGACGGTCCCTCGGTCTACCGGAAGGCCAGGGCTCCCGGCGGCACCGCCGGGAGCAGGCCGGCCGCCGCCGCCCGGTCGAGCAGGCCGTGCACGGCGGCGTAGCCGTCCTCGCCCAGGTCGGCGCTGAACTCGTTCACATACAGCGCGATGTGCTGGTCGGCGACGGCCGGGTCCATCTCCTGCGCGTGCGCGAGGACGTAGTCACGGCTGTCCTCCGGGTGCGCCCAGGCGTGCTCCACGCTGGCCCGGAGCGCCGCCGCCAGCTCGCGCAGCCGCTCCTGGCCCAGGCTGCGCCGGGCGATGATCGCGCCGAGCGGGATCGGCAGACCGGTCGCGGCCTCCCAGGCCTCGCCCATGTCGGCCAGCGAGTGCAGCCCGTACTGCTGGTAGGTGAAGCGGGCCTCGTGGATCACCAGGCCCGCGTCCACCTTGCCGTCGCGGACGGCGGGCATGATCTCGTGGAACGGCATCACCACGATCTCGCCGAGGCCGCCCGGCACCGCCTCGGCCGCCCACAGCCGGAACAGCAGGTACGCGGTGGACCGCTCGCTGGGCACCGCGACGGTCTTTCCGGCCAGCTCGGCCGGGTCGGTGGACGACCCGGGGCCGGTGAGGACGAGCGGGCCGCAGCCGCGGCCGAGCGCGCCGCCGCAGGGCAGCAGCGTGTACTCGTCCAGCACCCAGGGCAGCGCGGCGAAGGAGATCTTCAGCAGGTCGAGCTCGCCGCGCTCGGCCATGCCGTTGGTGATGTCGATGTCCGCGAAGGTCACCTCGGGCGCCGCCGGCCCCGGGACGACCAGCCCGTGCGTCCAGGCGTGGAAGACGAAGGTGTCGTTGGGGCACGGCGAGAAGGCGACCTTGAGTGCGTCCGCGGCAGTCATGTCCCCGACCCTAACCCCTGGACGATCCGTCAGAGCAGCCGGTCGTACGGGAGCAGCGCGAAGGCCCGTTCCAGCGCGGCGAAGGCCTCGCCGATCCGCCAGGCGGCGCGGTCGCGCGGGCCGACCGCGTTGGACACCGCGCGCAGCTCCAGCACCGGGACGCCGTGCCCGGCCGCGGCCTCGGCGACGCCGAAGCCCTCCATCGCCTCGGCGGCGGCGCCCGGGTGGCGGGCCGTCAGCTGCTCGGCGCGGGCGGCGGTGCCGGTCACGGTGGAGACGGTGAGCACCGGGCCGACGGCGGTCGGCAGGCCCCCGTCGCGCAGCGCGGCGGCGACCGCGGCGGCGTGCGCGGTCGGGTGGGAGACCCGGCCGAAGCCCAGTTCGGTGACGGTGGCGAAGCCGTCCGGGGTGTCCGCGCCCAGGTCGGCGGCGACGATCTGGTCGGCGACCACGATCGAGCCCAGCGGCGCCAGCGGGGCGAAGCCGCCGCCGATCCCGGTGGAGAGCACCAGCCGGTACGGCTGGGCGGCCAGCGCGAGCGCGGTGGCGGTCCCGGCCGCCGCGGCGGCCGGGCCGACCCCGGCGGCGAGCACGTCCACCGGGCCCCTGCGGTGCAGCAGGTAGCCGCCGGGCAGCGGAAGTTCGGCGTCCGGGGCGGAGTCGGCGGACCCGGCCGGGAGGCCGCGCAGCACCGCCGCCGCTTCGGGGGCGACGGCGGTGACCACGAGCAGCCGGGGACGGCCGGTGGCGGAGATGCCGGCGGTGGAAGTCAGGAGACGGTCTTCATGCTGAAGACCCAGACTCCGACGATCTTGCTGGTGCTGCCGGCCGGACGCTCGATCACCAGGACGGTGCCCTTGTCGGCGGTGCTGGTGGCGCCGGTGCTCTGGTCCGTGCTGGTCGGGAAGACGCCGCTCAGCGGCAGGTTGTTGGCCTGGTACTTGGTGGTCTGCGCCACCAGCGCGGCGGAGCCGCTGGCGCTCCAGCCGACCTTGGTGATGTCCTTGTCCACGCCGATGGTGAAGGTGCTGTTCGGGCGGACCGAGATCGTCTTGGCGGCGTTGGCGGCGCCCAGCTTCTGCACCTTGGCGGCGCAGGCGGCGACGTCCTTGGCCGCGATCTCCTTGCCGCCGTTGTAGCAGAGCGGCGAGACCGGGGTCCAGGTCGATCCGGAGGTCACGTAGATCCGGGGGACCGGCTTGCCGGCGTCGTTGGCTTTCCAGACGGAGAGGCCGACGGTGGCGGCGCCGACGACGGCGACGGCTCCGAGGGCGGCGACAGCGCGGTTGAGACTCATGGTGCTGAGGCTACCGCCCGCCCGCGATCACGCCACGCCGGGGGGCCGCCACCGGGTGCGGGGTTACTCCAGGTGGTGGCCCCGGCGAGGGCAGCCGCTACGCCAGGTACGGCCGGGTGGACACCCGGGGCATCCGGACCAGCCCGCGGACGGTGAAGGCCAGCGACAGCGCCAGGATGCCCGCCGCGGTCCCCATGCCGACCCGGCCGACCAGCGGCAGCACGATGCCGAGGCCGCCGCCGAGCACCCAGGTCAGCTGCATCAGCGTCTCCGAGCGGGCGAAGCCCGAGGTCCTGACCTGTTCCGGGACGTCGCGCTGGATCAGCGCGTCCAGGGCGACCTTGCCCAGCGACTGGCTCAGTCCGGCCACCCCGGCGAGCAGAGTGACCGTCAGCAGCCCGTAGAACAGCGCCGCCGCCACCGCCGCGGCGGTGGCCAGGCTCAGCATCAGGGTGACCAGGATCTCCGGGCCGCGGGCCTTCAGCCAGGAGCCGAGCACCGTCCCCAGCGTGTTGCCGACGGCCAGCGCCGCCGCCACGCAGGCCAGCGCGACGGTCGGGCGCAGGCCGGGGAACGGGTGCTCACGGAGCAGGAAGGCCAGGAAGAAGGTGAGGAACCCGGACAGTCCGCGCAGCGTCCCCTCGGCCCGCAGCGCCAGGACCACCGCGGGCCCGACCGTGCGCAGGCCCATCCGCGGACGCGCGGACGCCGCGGTGGCGGACGGCCCCTCGGCCCGCGGCGCGGCAGCGGCAGCGGCCGTAGCAGCGGCGGCGGCCGGGCCGGGCCGGTCGGCGAGCGGCGCGGGCCGCTTGGTCAGCGAGACCGGGGCCGCGTCGGCCGGGTCGGCCGGGTCGTCCCCGTGCAGGACGGCCCGCTGCTCGCCCTCGGCCAGGTCCACCTGGTGCGGCAGGCCGAACGCCAGGAACGCCCCGGCCAGGAACACCAGGAACGCCCCGCGCAGCGGCCAGCTCGGGCCGATCAGGTGCAGCCCGCCGCCGATCGCCGCGGCGACGCCGGTGGCCAGCAGCCCGGCCAGGGTGACCCGGGAGTTGGCCTTGACCAGGGTGACCCTGGCCGGCAGCAGCCGTGGCACCACCACGCTGCGGACCACCCCGTAGGCCTTGGACGCGACCAGCACGCCCAGCGCCTCCGGGTAGATGTCCAGCCCGCCGCCCGCGATGGAGCTGGTCATCATCCACGCGATGGCGGCCCTGGCCAGCATCGACAGCGCCATCGCGGCCCGCCGCCCGCTGGGCAGCCGGTCCAGCAGCGGGCCGATCACCGGGGCCAGCAGCACGAACGGGGCCATGGTGATCAGCAGGTACAGGGCCACCCGGCCGCGCGCCTCGCCGGTCGGCACCGAGAAGAAGATGGTGGAGGCCAGGGCGACGGTGATCATCATGTCCCCGGCCGAGCTGACCGCGTGCAGCTCGATCAGCTTCGCCAGCCCGGACTCGCCCGCGCCCTCGGCCGAGGTGGCCCGGCGGATCCGCCGCCCGGTGGCGTGCACGGCGTTCCCGGTGCCGCGCGCGGTGGCCGAGGCGGCCCGGTGCAGCCGACGGCCGAAACCCCGGCGGCGGCCGGTGATCACGACGCCCGGCTCAGCCGGGGCCCGCCCCTCCGACCCTGCCCGGGGCGGTGCGGGGCTGTCGGGACCTCCGGGACGGGTTCCCCGAGGCGCTTCGTCGGCCACGCCGCCCATCCTGCCCGAACAGCGGCTTCCCATGCCGGTCATTCCCCGCAACGGCGGCGTGGTGACCGAGTCGATCTTCTGCGCGCTCGGACGACGCCGGAGGGTGACAAGTGGCGAGGTACTGTCCGCGTTGGCGGAACGACCGGTACCGTGCACTCAGTGGCACTTTCCGACGAAGGCGCCGCGCAGACACTTTTGTGGTGCCGCGTGAAGACCTTGCGGCGGTCCGGACGGCTCGTCGAGTCCGTCGGGACCGGCCCGCGGAATCACGCAGAATAGGGACTGCCCGACCCCTCCCGGCAGGCGACCGCGCCGTGCCGCCCGGCGGTCGTGGCGATCCGCGGATGAAGCTTGGGAGAGAATCGATCCTGTGATGAGTGCTGCGACGACGCGAAGCCGTACCCCCGACCGGCTCTGTGCCGATGCTGTCGACTTTGCCCGCGCTGCCGCGGTCGAGTTGGCGGGCGAGGCCGCGGTCGGCGAGCACCTCGGCCTGGACGCGGACGGTGAGCGCGTCGTCACGCACTACTTCGCGACCCGCGAGTGGGCGTACCGGGGCTGGCGCTGGGCCGTCACGGTCACCCGCGCCTCGCGCGGCAAGCTGGTCACCCTCGACGAAACGGTGCTGCTCCCCGGCGCGGACGCGCTGATCGCCCCGCAGTGGGTGCCCTGGAGCGAGCGGCTGCGCCCCGGCGACATGGGCCCCGGCGACCTGCTGCCGACCGACGAGGACGACCTGCGCCTTGAGCCGGGCTGGACCGGCGCGGACGAGATCGCGCCGAACTCCGCCCTGGCCGAGGCGATGGAGCGGGAGCTCGAACCCGACGAGGCCGAGGGCGGCGAGGGCGGTGGCTCCGGCTCCGCGGGCCGGGCCGAGGCGCTGGCCAGCCCGACCCTGCGCGGCTCGATCGCGGCCGTCGCGCTGGAACTGGGCCTGGGCCGGACCAGGGTGCTGTCCCGGCTCGGCCTGCACCTCGCCGCCGACCGCTGGGAGAAGGACTTCGGCGCGCACTCCCCGATGGCGCAGGCCGCCCCGGCCGACTGCTCCACCTGCGGCTTCCTGATCCCGGTGGCCGGGACGCTGAGCCAGACCTTCGGCATCTGCGCCAATGAGTTCGGCCCGGCCGACGGCCATGTGGTCGCGCTGGACTACGGCTGCGGCGGCCACTCCGAGGCAGCCGTGGTGCCCGCCCCGGTGCCGCCGGTGCCGCCGGTGCTGGACGAGTTCGCCGACGAGGACTTCCCGCTGCACCCCGACCGGGACGGCGGCTCGGTGGCCGCCGACGCCCCGGCCGAGGAGCTGGGCCACAGCTGACGCAAGGTCAGCTGAGAGGCCGTCAGCTCACGGTGATGGCTTCCAGCTTGGCCCGGAGGTAGTCCGAGGAGTCGACCGGCTGGTAGGCCACCGGGCCGCCGACCGGTCGGACCACGGTGTGCGGGTCGCACTCGTAGAAGTAGACCAGCGACATCAGGTCCTCCTCCGGCACGTCCGGTGACGGCGGCAGCACCCGGTGCCGTCCCGAGGTCCACCGGTCGCCGGTCCAACGGGCCATCAGGTCGCCGATGTTGACCGTCAGCGCGTCCGGGTCGTAGGGGGCGTCCTCCCAGCCCGTGCCGCCGTCGGCCGGGTCGATGTAGACCTGCAGGCCGCCCGCCCGTCGCCCGCCACCACCCTTGTCCGAAGCGCTTCGCGCCCCCGGAAGCTGCCGGTCCAGCAGGGTGACCGTGCCGAAGTCGGTGTGCGGGCCGATCCGGAACTGCCCCGGCAGCGGCTCGCCGACCACGCCGGTGCCCGGGTACCAGTTGATGTTCAGGGTGTAGGTCGGGTGCCGGGTGTGGTCGGTGAAGAAGGACGGCTCCTGGCCCAGCGCCGCGGCCAGCAGCCGCAGCACCTCGTCCGCGACCGTCCGCATCCGGGCCAGGTAGTCCTCCACCGTCTTCCGCAGCGCCGGGGCCTCCGCCTCCGGCCAGCGGTTCGGCTGGAACCAGAAGGCGTCGGTCTCCGGGTCGCCGGTCGGCTGGTCCGCGCCGACGGTCCAGGACTCCTTGAGGTCCGGTGGGGTCTCGGTGCCCTCCGCGTAGCCGTTGGCCTCGGCGCCCTTGGCCAGCCAGCCCCGGCCGCCGACGCTGACCCCGTAGCGCTGCTTGACCTCGGTGGGCAGTGCGAAGAAGGCGCGGGCGGCGGCCCGGACCCGCTCGCGCTCCTCCCGGCTCACCCCGTGCCCGGTGACCAGCAGGAAGCCGGCCTGCCGCAGCGCCGCGTCCACCGCGGCGGCGGTGGCGGCGCGGGCCGCCGGGTCCTCGGACAGCCAGGGGGCCAGGTCGATCACGGGAATGCGGGGGGACATGTCGCTCCTCGTCTGGTGCGGAAGGGCCGGTCGTCCGGGGTCATTCGCCGATGTCCTCGAACCACAGGTCGGGCTTGGCCGCGATGAAGTCGCGCATCAGCGCCTTGCACTCCGGGTCGTCCAGGAGCACGATCTCCACTCCGTGCTCGGCCAGCCAGTCGTGGCCGCCGTGGAAGGTCTCGGCCTCGCCGACGACCACCCGTCCGATGCCGAACTGCCGTACCAGGCCCGAGCAGTACCAGCAGGGGGAGAGGGTGGTCACCATGGTGGTCCGGCCGTAGCCGCGGAGCCGGCCGGCGTCGCGGAACGCCGCCGTCTCCGCGTGGGTGGACGGGTCGCCGTCCTGCACCCGGCGGTTGTGGCCGCGGCCGAGCAGCGCCCCGTCCGGGCCGAACAGCGCCGCCCCGATCGGGATGCCGCCCTCGGCGAGCCCGAGCCTGGCCTCCTCGACGGCGACGGCCAGCAGTTTCGCGGTGTCAGTCATGGCACCACTGTCCCGGTCCGGAAACACCTCGGCAACGTGCGGAAAGTACGCTCCGGGCCACCCCGCCGCTGACACCGTGTCCTGCGATCCAGGAGCCCCCATGGCCGCGCTCACCCTCCGCGAGATCCTCTCCTTCGACATCCTCGGCGACGCCGAGCCCGAGATCCTGTGCGGGGAGAACGGCCTGGACCGGCCGGTGCGCTGGGTGCACTCCAGCGAGATCTACGAGATCGGGCCGCTGCTCTCCGGCGGTGAACTGCTGCTCACCACCGGCCTCGGCCTGGCCGGGGCGGACGCGGGCGCGCGGCGGCACTACGTCCGCGAACTCGACGAGCGCGGGGTCGCCGGGATCGCGGTGGAACTGGGCCGGTCGCTGGCCGAGATGCCCTACGAACTGCTGGACGAGAGCCGCCGGCGCGGGCTGCCGCTGGTCGCGCTGCGCGCGGTGGTGCCGTTCATCCGGATAGCCGAGGCGGCCAACACCGCCATCGTCACCCAGTCGCTGACGGACCGTCCGCATCCGGCCGCCGCGGACCGGGACGGACGGGCCGCCGCGCTGCTCGCGGAACTGGCCGAGGGCACCGCGCTGAGCCAGTCGGACGTGCTGGCCCGCGCCCGAGCACTGGACTTCCGGCCGGACCGGGGACGGCGGCTGGTCGGCGTCGCCGCGACGGGAGTCGCGCCGGGCGGTGCGGTGAACGGGTCCGGGACGGGGGCGGCCGAGGCGGTCGCCCTACTGGACCGGGCAGCGGTGATCCTGGACGCGCCGCTGCTGCGGGCCCCGGTGCCCGGCGGCACGGTGGCGGCGCTGCTCGCCGTCCCGGCGGGCGCGGGCGACCCGGTCCGCGCGGCGCAGCGGGCGCTGACCGCGGCGGGCGCGGGCGGGCCGGGCGACGGGCCGGGTGGCGGCAGCGCGGGCGGCCCGGGAAGCGGGATCGGGTCCGGTGCGGGCGCGGCCACCGGGCGGTCGACCGTCGCGCTCGGCCCGGCCGCACCGGGGGACGCCGCCTGGAGCCGCTGGGGCGAGTCGCTGCGCGAGGCCAGGACCGCGCTGGCGCTGGCGCTGGCCGTCCCGCCGCCCGAGCCGGACTGCTGCGCGGGCGGCGGGGTCCTGGTCACCACCTCCCGGGCGCTGGCCCTGGAACGGCAGTTGACCGGTGACGGCCTGCCGGGACCGGTCTCCGGCGCCTTCGACGGCGCCCCCTTCGACGGCGTCGCCTCGCTCGGCCCGGCCCGCCGGGACCGGCTGGCGTACCTGGTCAGCCGCTCGCTCGGCCCGCTGCTGGAATGGGAGGCCGCGCACGCCAGCGACCTGGTCCGGACCCTGGAGGTGCACCTCCGCAACGGCTGCAGCCCGACCAGGACCGCCGGGTTGCTGCACGTCGGCCGCCAGTCGCTCTACCAGCGGCTGGAACGGATCGAGTCGCTGCTCGGCCTGCCGGTCACCGACCCGGAGTGCCACGCCGAACTGCTCCTCGCCTGCTGCGCCCACCGGCTGCTGCGGGCCGACGGATAGCCGAAAAGGAGGAGGGCCCGGCACCGGTGCGGTGGTGCCGGACCCTCCGGTCTGCGGGGGCCGCCGGGGTGGTGAGGGGGCGTCAGGCCCCGGCGGGCTCCGCGGTGGGGGCGGGAGCGCCGGGGGCGGTGACCGGGCCCAGCCCGGGGACGGTGCGCAGGGCCAGGTAGAGCACGCCCGCGATGACGAAGCCGGCCAGGAAGGCGATGTCGCCGATGCCGGGGACGTGCTTGGCGACCAGGCCGGTGTAGTCGGACTGGTTGGAGAACAGCCACACCCCGAGGCCGGTCCCGGCGGCCATCGCGACCGGTGCGGACCAGTTGCTGAAGGACCGGTCGCCGAGCAGGCCGCCGACCTCCGCGTCCGACTGGTTCCGGCGCAGGTGGCGGTCGATGAAGACGACCGCCAGCCAGGGGCCGATCCAGTAGGTGATGACCAGCAGGAAGTCCTCGTACTTGGTGCCGGAGTCGCTGAGGCCGCTCCAGGCGACCAGGGTGCCCGCGACGCCGAAGACCAGCGCCACGGTGGCCCGGCGGACCGCGGCCGGGAGCCTGATGCCAGTGGCCACGAAGGACAGCGAGCCGGAGTAGATGTTCAGCGCGTTGGCCGCGATCCCGCCGACCGCGATGGCCAGCAGGGTGAGGTCGGCCAGCCAGGTCGGCAGCGCGTGGGTGAAGGCGTCGGTGAGGGTGAGGCCCTTCGGCACGGCGATGGTGGCCGAGGCCGCGCCGACGGTCTCCAGCAGCACGCAGGAGAGGAACACGCCCAGCGCGGGCCACAGTCCGACCGCCCACCTGGGCGAGGTCCGCGGCAGGTAGCGGGTGTAGTCGGAGCCGTACGGGGTCCAGCCGGCCGCGTAGCCGAAGGCCGCGCCCGCGGTGAGCAGGAAGGCGCCCTTGAAGGCGTGCGCACCGGTCGCCGCACCGATGTCGGACTTGCTGAGGATCACCCCGGAGGCGATCAGGAAGACCAGGGCCAGCAGCGGGAAGGTGTACTTCTCGGCGCTCTGGATGAAGTTGTGGCCGAAGTAGGCGATGCCGACCTGCAGGACCACCACGATGAACAGGCAGAGCAGCACCGGCCAGCCGAGCAGCGTGTTCAGCGCGTAGGAGGCGCTGACGCTGTTGACGGCGAACCAGCCGATGCCCGCGGTCAGCGCGTTCAGCCCGGCCGGGAGCGCGTTGCCCCAGTATCCGAAGGCGGAACGCCCGGCGACCATCTGCGGGACGCCGAAGCGGGGCCCGCTGAGGCCGAGGAAGGCGTGCGCGACGGCGCCGAGCGCGGTGCCGAGGACGATGGCGAGCACGGCCGGCCAGAAGCCGAGGCCGAAGACGCCGACGGCCAGGACGCCGATGAAGACGGTGGCGAACTCCATGTTCGGGGAGGTCCAGGTCCACAGCAGGCCGAGGGGTCTGCCGTGTCTGGCGTCGTCGGGAACGGGCTCTGCGCCCGTGGGTTCGACGGCGAGCACGTGGTCGCCGTACGCGGATATCTCTGTGGGGGCGGCGGTCATACGGTCAGTGTCGGTGCGCGTATGCGGCGCGTAAACGGTCGGAACGACGGGTCTGCGCGGGGGCGCGGCGTACGTTCTGTACGTGGCCGGGAGGGTGCACGGCACAGCCGGCGGACAGGCCCCGCCGAGGCGCGTCGGGGGGAGCTTAGCCGGTGGACGATACTGGCACGTATGGCATACGACGATCTTCGGTCCTTCCTCCGGGCGCTCGACCGTGAGGGCGACCTCAAGCGGATCACGGTGGAGGTCGACCCCTACCTCGAAATCGGGGAGATCGTCGACCGGGTGCAGAAGGCCAAGGGCCCGGCGCTGCTGTTCGAGAACGTGAAGGGCGCGGCGATGCCGCTGGCCATGAACGTGTTCGGGACCGAGCGGCGGCTCGCCAAGGCGCTGGGGCTGAAGGGCCCGGAGGAGATCGCCGAGAAGATCGCCGGGCTGCTGAAGCCCGAACTGCCGCACGGCTTCACCGGCGTGCGGGACGCCTTCGGCAAGCTGGCCGGGATGGCGCACGTCCCGCCGAAGAAGGTGAAGCCGGGTGACGCCCCGGTGCAGGAGGTCGTGCTGACGGGTGACCAGGTCGACCTGGAGCAGCTCCCGGCGCTGTTCACCTGGCCCAAGGACGGCGGCTCCTTCTTCAACCTGGGGCTGACCCACACCAAGGACCCGGACAGCGGCATCCGCAACCTCGGCCTCTACCGGCTCCAGCGGCACGACAAGCGCACCATCGGGATGCACTGGCAGATCCACAAGGACAGCCGCAACCACGCCGCGGTCGCCGCGAGGCGGGGCGAGCGGCTGCCGGTCGCCATCGCCTTCGGCTGCCCCCCGGCGGTGACCTACGCCGCCACCGCGCCGCTGCCCGGCGACATCGACGAGTACCTGTTCGCGGGCTTCGTGGCCGGGGAGCGGACCCGGATGGTCGACTGCAGGACCGTCCCGCTGCAGGTCCCGGCGGACGCCGAGGTGGTGCTGGAGGGCTGGCTGGAGCCGGGGCAGCTGCTGCCGGAGGGCCCGTTCGGCGACCACACCGGCTTCTACACCCCGCAGGAGCCGTTCCCCGCGCTCACCATCGACTGCGTGACCATGCGGAAACGGCCGCTGCTGCAGTCCATCGTGGTCGGCCGGCCGCCGACCGAGGACGGGCCGCTGGGGAAGTTCACCGAGCGGTTCTTCCTGCCGCTGCTGAAGATCATCGTCCCGGACATCGTCGACTACGACCTGCCCGAGGCCGGCGGCTTCCACAACTGCGTGATCGTCTCGATCGACAAGAAGTACCCCAAGCACGCGCAGAAGGTGATGCACGCGATCTGGGGCGCGCACATGATGTCGCTGACCAAGCTGATCGTGGTGGTGGACGCCGACTGCGACGTGCACGACTACCAGGAGGTCGCCTGGCGGGCGCTCGGCAACGTCGACTACAGCCGCGACCTGAGCGTGGTCGAGGGCCCGGTCGACCATCTCGACCACGCCTCGTACCAGCAGTTCTGGGGCGGCAAGGCGGGGATCGACGCGACCCGTAAGCTGCCCGGGGAAGGCTACACAAGGGACGGGGGCTGGCCGGAGATGGTCGAGTCGGACCCGCGGACGGCCGCGACGGTCACCCGTCGCTGGAAGGAGTACGGGCTGTGAGCGCGACAACGGCGTCGGTCGTCCCGGTACCGGGAAAAACCAAGGCCTTCCTGCGGCTGGTGATGATCGAGCACTCGGTCTTCGCGCTGCCGTTCGCCTACATCGCCGCACTGACCGCGATGTTCCTGGACAACGGCCAGGTGCACTGGGTGCAGCTGCTGCTGGTCACCCTGGCCATGGTCGGGCTGCGCACCTTCGCCATGGCCGCGAACCGGATCATCGACCGCGAGATCGACGCCCGCAACCCGCGCACCGCCGGGCGCGAGCTGGTCACCGGCGCGGTGTCGATGCGGACCGCGTACGTCGGCTCCGCGGTGGCGGTCTGCGTCTTCCTCGGCTCGGCGGCGCTGCTCAACCCGCTCTGCCTGGCGCTGGCGCCGATCGCGGTGATCCCGATGGTGGTCTACCCGTACGGCAAGCGCTTCACCGACTTCCCGCACGCGATCCTGGGGATCGCCCAGGCGATGGGCCCGATCGGCGCCTGGCTCGCGGTGACCGGCTCCTGGTCCTGGGACGCGGTGGTGCTGGGGCTCGCCGTGGGCGTCTGGATCGGCGGCTTCGACCTGATCTTCGGCTGCCAGGACGTCGCCGCGGACCGCGCCGACGGCGTGCGCTCCGTCCCGGCCCGCTTCGGCGTCGACGGCGCGCTGCGCGGCGCCCGCGCGGCCCACGTCGTCACCGTGCTGCTGCTCGGCTGGTACGCGGTGCTGACGAACGCCGGGTGGGCCTTCTGGCTGGGCCTGATCGTGGTCTGCTGCGCCTTCCTCTACGAGCACTCCATCGTCAAGCCCGGCGACCTGTCCCGACTCAACCGTGCTTTCTTCCAGGTCAACGGCTTCGTCGGAATCTCCCTCTTCGCCTTCGCCCTGCTCGACCTACTACTCCGCGGCCTGGGCGGCTGACGCCGGGACCGCGGGTAGGGTCGGGCGGGTGGAGCGAGAACCGTGGGTGGTCGGGGTGTCCGGGGCGTCGGGGACGGCGTACGCGGCGGCGGTGCTGCGGGGGCTGCTGGCGGCCGGGGAGGCGGTGGACCTGGTGGTGAGCCGGGCCGCGCGGCTGACCCTGCTGGACGAGACCCGGATCGCGTTCCGGGACGCGCACTGGGAGGACGACCTGCGGGAGTGGCTCGGGCAGCCGCTGGACGCGGCGAAGCCGCAGGTCCCGGAGCTGGGGCGGGTGCGGTACTGGGCGGCGGGGGATCTCGCCGCGGGCCCGTCCAGCGGGTCGTACCCGGCCAAGGGGATGCTGGTGGTGCCGTGCAGCACCGCGAGCGTGGCCGGGATCGCGCTCGGGCTGTCCAAGGACCTGTTGCAGCGGGCCGCCGGAGTCACCCTGAAGGAGCGCCGGCCGCTGGTGGTCTGCGTCCGGGAGACCCCGCTCAGCGGGCAGACGCTGCGTCAGCTGGTCGCCCTGGACGACGCCGGGGCGGTGGTGCTCCCGGCCGCCCCCGGCTTCTACGCGGGGACGAGGAGCGCGCAGCAGCTGGTGGACTTCGTCGCCGGGCGGGTGCTGGACGCCGCCCGGGTGCCGCACGACCTCTACCGCCGCTGGAACGGCGAGCTGGGCGGCGGCGGCGACAGCGGTCGGCCGAAGTGAGGCAGCTCACCCGCGCGGGGTATTGTCGGTGGGATGTCAGGGTTGACGCGTCGGGAGTCTTCGATTCCGGATAATGTCGCCTGGTTGCCCAACGATCGGAAGGCGCGGTAGTTCATGGACGCGGTGGACAGACAGCTCATCCAGGCTCTTCGCGAGAACGGCCGCGCCTCCTACGCCGAACTGGGACGGCTGGTCGGCCTGTCCGGACCGAGCGTCACCGACCGCATCAACCGGTTGGAGCAGGCCGGGATCATCACCGGCTACCGGGCCACCGTCAACCCGGCCTCGCTGGGCCTCGGCGTCACCGCGCTGATCGGCCTCCAGCTCTCGGACGCGGCGGACCACGAGGACGTGGCGCACCGGCTGAAGGACCTCAGCGAGGTCGAGGACTGCTGGTTCATCGCGGGCGACGACTCGTACATGCTGAAGGTCAGGATGCCCGACGTGGACGGTCTTGAGTCCATCGTCAAGCGGCTCTCCGGAACCAAGGGCGTGGCCAGGACCAGGACCACCGTGGTGCTCTCCACCAAGTGGGAGAACCGTGCGACCGAGCTGCCCGACACCGACGTCCTGACCGACCGGAAGGCGTGAGCCCGCGATGGCCCTGGTGACCCTGGACGAGCTGCGCGCCGCACAGAAGCGCATCGCCTCGGTGGCGGTGCGGACCCCGCTGGTGCCCTGCCCCTGGGCCGGTACCGACGCCCACACGCTGCACCTGAAGCCGGAGAGCCTGCAGCCCACCGGCGCGTTCAAGATCCGCGGGGCGTACAACCGGCTGGCCGTGCTGACCGCGGAGGAGCGGGCCCGCGGCGTGGTCGCCCAGTCCAGCGGCAACCACGCCCAGGCGGTGGCCTACGCGGCGCGGGAGATGGGGATCAAGGCCGTCATCGTGATGCCGGACACCTCCCCCGCGGTGAAGGTGGAGAACACCCGCTCGTTCGGCGCCGAGGTGGTGCTGGTGCGGATGCACGAGCGCGACACCACCCCGGCCGAGCTGGCCGCCGAGCACGGCTACGTCTGGGTGCCGCCGTACGACGACCCGTGGATCATCGCGGGTCAGGGCACGGTCGGCCTGGAGATCGCCGAGGACGCCACCGCGCTGGACCTGGACCTGCGCACGGTGCTGGTCCCGGTCAGCGGCGGCGGGCTGATCAGCGGGGCCGCGGCGGCGCTGAAGCTGACCATGCCCGGGGTCCGGGTGGTCGGGGTCGAACCGGAGCTGGCCGGGGACGCCGCGGAGAGCTTCCGCACCGGCGAGCGCGCGGTCTGGCCGTTCGAGCTGACGCACCGGACCATCGCTGACGGGCTGCGCACCAACACGCTGGGCCTGCTGCCCTGGGAACACGTCCAGGCGTACGTGGACGACATCATCACGGTGACCGAGGACGAGATCCGCGCGGCGGTCGCGGTGCTGGCCCGGCGCGGGCGGCTGGTCGCCGAGCCCTCGGGCGCGGTCGCCACGGCCGCGTACCTGCACCACCCGGAGCAGTTGCCGCCGGGGCGGAGCGTCGCCGCGGTGGTCAGCGGGGGGAACATCGAGCCGTCATTGCTGGCCGAACTGCTGGCGTAGGCTCATCGGGGTTTGTCGTTCGTTGAGGAAAGGGCTGAGGGCCGGATGGACGCAGGACTGAAGCGGGAGCTCGAGGCGAAGGTCTACGCCGGGGAGCGGCTGTCCCGCGAGGACGGCATCGCCCTCTACGAGACGGACGACCTGGCCTGGCTCGGCGGTCTGGCCCACCACGTGCGGACGCAGAAGAACGGCGACGTGGTCCACTTCAACGTCAACCGCCACCTCAACATGACCAACGTCTGCGCGGCCTCCTGCGCGTACTGCTCGTTCCAGCGCAAGCCGGGCGAGAAGGACGCGTACACCATGCGGATCGAGGAGGCCGTCCGGCTGGCCAAGGCGATGGAGAACGACCAGCTCACCGAGCTGCACATCGTCAACGGCCTGCACCCGACCCTGCCCTGGCGCTACTATCCGCGGTCGCTGCGGGAGTTGAAGAAGGCACTGCCGAACGTCGGGCTGAAGTGCTTCACCGCCACCGAGATCCACTGGTTCGAGAAGATCTCCGGCCTGTCCGCGAGCGAGATCCTGGACGAGCTGATCGACGCCGGCCTGGAGTCGCTGACCGGCGGCGGCGCCGAGATCTTCGACTGGGAGGTGCGGCAGCACATCGTCGACCACGACACCCACTGGGAGGACTGGTCGCGGATTCACCGCCTCGCCCACGCCAAGGGCCTGAAGACCCCGGCGACCATGCTCTACGGCCACATCGAGGAGCCCCGGCACCGGGTGGACCACGTGCTGCGGCTGCGTGAGCTGCAGGACGAGACCGGCGGCTTCCAGGTCTTCATCCCGCTGCGCTACCAGCACGACTTCCACGACTCCAAGGACGGCATCGTCCGCAACAAGCTGCAGGCCAGGACGACCATGGCCACCGGCGCGGACATGATCAGGACCTTCGCGGTGTCCCGGCTGCTGTTCGACAACGTCCCGCACGTCAAGGTGTTCTGGGTGATGCACGGCCTGGACGGCGCGCAGCTGATGCTCAACCACGGCGCGGACGACATGGACGGCTCGGTGGTCGAGTACAAGATCACCCATGACGCGGACGGCTTCGGCACCCCCAACAAGCTCAGCCGCGAGGACCTGCTCGACCTGATCCGCGACGCGGGCTTCCGCCCGGTCGAGCGGAACACCCGCTACGAGATCATCCGCGAGTACGACGGGCCGGTCGCCGACCGCCGCGAGACCCCGCAGCCGATGCGCTTCTAGAACCTCAGGACCCGTCAGACCATGGCACTGCTGTTCACCCTCGACCCGGAGCTGACCCCCGCGCTCCGGGCCGAGATCATCGACCTCTGGACCGACGTCAGCAACGCGGGCGGCGCGGTGGGCTTCGTCCCGCCGGTCACCGCCGAGCGGGTCCGGCCGACCGCGGAGAAGCAGTTCGCCGGTGTCGCCGAGGGCCCGGACCGGTTGCTGATCGGCCGTCAGGAGGGCACCGGGGAGCTCGCCGCCTGCCTGTTCTTCGAGGACCAGCGCTTCGACCTGTTCGCGCACTGGCAACTGCTCAAGCGGGTCATGGTGCACCCGCGGTACCAGGGAGCGGGCTACGGCTCCGCGCTGCTGGCCGAGGCCGAGCGGATCGCCCGCGCGTGGGGCCTGGCCGGGCTGCGGCTGACCCTGCGCGGCGGGCGCGGCCTGGAGGCCTTCTACAGCCGCAGCGGCTACAAGGAGGTCGGTCGGTTCCCCGGCGCCATCCGGGTCGCCCCTGGCGAGGAGTACGACGACGTGCAGATGTGGCTGGAGCTGCGCTGACGTCCGTTCCTCCGGCCCCTGGTGAACGCCATGCCTCCCCTCCGTGAAGATCTGTCCCGGCCGCGTGCTGTACTGGACTGGTCGTCCGGAACCGCTCGGAAGAGAGAGCCCAGCGCCGTGAGCAGCAAGTCACACGCCACCCTCCGCTACACCTCCATGCGCGTCAGCCTGTTCGGGGCCTGCTTCTTCGTCGCCCTGCTGCTGGCCCACTTCAAGATCCTCCCGGTGATGGCCGGCTCGGCGGGCGTCCTGCTGCTGCTGATGATCGCCCTGCTGGTGTCCGGGCTGCTCAGCTACGTCCTGCTGAGCAAGCAGCGGGACCAGGTGTCGGAGCAGGTCACCAGCGGCATCGAGCAGCTCCGGGCGAAGAACGGCGGCGGGCTGAAGAACCGCATCGCCGCGCAGAACGCCGCCGAGGACGCCCTGGACGACGCCGTGCGCGCGGAGCAGGGCACGGCCTGACGCTCCGCGGGAGACGCTGAGGTGACCGGGGCCCGTCCCACCGGACGCGACGTCGCGCGGGCCGCCGGGGTGTCCCAGGCGACCGTCTCGCTGGTGTTCTCCGACAGCGAGGTGACCCGGGCCCGGGTCTCCGCGCCCACCCGCGAGCGGGTCAGGGCCGTCGCCCAGGAGCTCGGCTACCAGCCGCAGGCCGCCGGACGGCAGCTGCGGCTCGGCCGCACCGGGCTGGTGCACCTGGCGGTGCCCAACATCCTCGGCCCCTTCTTCGCCCGGGTGCTGGACGGGGCGCAGGGCGCTGCGACCGGGCTCGGCGTCGCCGTCGTGGTCAGCTCCGGCTGGGACGGCCCCACCCTCGCCCGCGCCCACGGCGACGGCCGGTTCGACGGCCTGCTGCTGTGCTCCCCGGACGACAGCCAGCTCGGCGGGCTGCCCGACTCCGTCCCGGTGGTCTTCCTGGACGCGGAGCCGCCGACCGCGCCCGCGCCGCTGCGCCGGACCCTGGAGCTGGACGTCGCCGGGGGCATGGCCGCCGCCGTGGAGCACCTGCGCGGGCTGGGGCACGTCCGGCTCGGCCATCTGCGGTCGACCGACTCCGCGCACACCTTCCGCTCCCGGCAGGCCGGGTTCGAGCGGGCCGCGCGCGGGCTGGAGGTGCGGGAGACCGGTGTCTCGATCAACGGCGGCCTGGCGGCGGCCCGGACGGCCGGCCGTGAACTGCTGGACCGGCCCGACCGTCCCAGCGCGGTGGTCTGCGACGACGACGTGGTCGCGGCCGGCCTCTACCACGCGGCGGCGGAGCTGGGCCTGCGGATCCCTGACGACCTGTCGGTCGTCGGCATCGACAACATCCTCGCCGCCGCGCTGCTCGCCCCCGGCCTGACCACGGTGGACCTGCCGGGCGAGCGGCTGGGCGGGGCCGGGATGGAGCTGCTGGCGGCGCTGATCGCCGGGGAGGCCCCGGCCGGACCGGACGAGCCGCTGGCCACCACGCTGGTGGTGCGGGGCTCGACGCGGAGCGTCACCCGGTCGGCGGGTACGCTCTGACCCGTGGACCCCAAGACCCGGAGCAGGATCGTGAGCGGCGCGCTGGTGCTGCTGCTGTTGGCCGTCGTGATCGGCGCGCTGGTGCGCTAGCCAGACGCCGAGGGGCCGTCCGGTCGAACCGGACGGCCCCTCGGTCGTGCTCGGCTCCGCTGGTCAGAGCTGGTCGATCACGTAGTCGATGCAGGCGGTCAGCGCCTCGACGTCGCTGGGCTCGACCGACGGGAACATCGCCACCCGCAGCTGGTTGCGGCCCAGCTTGCGGTAGGGCTCGGTGTCCACGATGCCGTTGGCCCGCAGGGCCTTGGCGACCGCGTCCGCGTTGATCGCGGAGTCGAAGTCGATGGTGCCGATGACCTGCGAGCGCTCGGCCGGGTTCGCCACGAACGGGGTGGCGTAGGACGCCTTCTCGGCCCAGGTGTACAGCCGGGAGGAGGAGTCGGCGGTGCGGGCCGTGGACCACTCCAGGCCGCCGTTGCCGTTCAGCCAGTCCAGCTGCTCGGCGAGCAGGAACAGGGTGGCCAGCGCCGGGGTGTTGTAGGTCTGGTCCTTCGAGGAGTTGTCGATCGCGGTCGGCAGGTCGAAGAAGGTGGGGATGTAGCGGCCCGAGGCCGCGATCTCCGCCGCCCGTGCCAGCGCGGCCGGGGAGAAGACGCCGATCCACAGCCCGCCGTCGGAGGCGAAGCACTTCTGCGGGGCGAAGTAGTAGACGTCGGTCTCGGTGATGTCGACCGGGAGGCCGCCCGCGCCGGAGGTGGCGTCCACCAGGACCAGCGCGCCCTCGTCGGCGCCGGCCACCCGGGAGATCGGCATGGCGACCCCGGTGGAGGTCTCGTTGTGGGTCAGCGCGTAGACGTCCACACCGGCCTCGGCCACCGGCAGCGGGTGGGTGCCCGGGTCGGACTTGATCACGGACGGGTCGGCGAGCCAGGGCGCGGCCTTGGTGGAGGCGGCGAACTTGGACGAGAACTCGCCGAAGTTGAGGTGCTGGGACTTCTCCCGGACCAGGCCGAACGACGCGATGTCCCAGAAGGCGGTGGAGCCGCCGTTGCCGAGCACCACCTCGTAGCCCTCGGGGAGCGAGAAGAGGCTGCTGACGCCCTCGCGCACGCGCCGGACCAGGTTCTTCACCGGGGCCTGGCGGTGCGAGGTGCCGAGCAGCGAGCTACCGGTCGCGGCGAGGGCGCTGAGCGCCTCGGGGCGAACCTTGGACGGACCTGCGCCGAAACGGCCGTCTACGGGCCTGATGTCAGCGGGGATCTGGATCTCAGCCACGGGGCGAGCCTACCGGCTCGGGGGTGGCCCGTAGAGGGAGGTCCGTCCAATGAGACGCCGACAGGTGACCACCCAGGGGCGCGGGGAACTGCGCGGCCAGCCGTGCACCTCCGTGCAGGTCCGGCCGCGCAGTTCCCCGCGCCCCCAAAAAAGCCCGCCCTAGCGGGCGATGTCGTCGAAGCCGTCGACCTCGTGCGGGCTGCGGCTGGTCGGGCCCATGTAGCGGGCGGCGGGCCGGACCAGACGGCCCGTCCGCTTCTGCTCCAGGATGTGCGCGCTCCAGCCGGCGGTCCGGGCGCAGGTGAACATCGAGGTGAACATGTGCGCCGGGACCTCGGCGAAGTCCAGGATGATCGCGGCCCAGAACTCCACGTTGGTGGCCAGGACGCGGTCGGGGCGGCGGGCGTGCAGCTCCTCCAGGGCGGCCTTCTCCAGCGCCTCGGCGACCTCGTAGCGCGGCGCGGCCAGCTCCATCGCGGTGCGGCGCAGCACTCGGGCACGCGGGTCCTCGGCGCGGTAGACGCGGTGGCCGAAGCCCATCAGCCGCTCGCCCTTGTCCAGCGCGTTCTTGACCCACGCGGTGGCGTCGCCGGTGCGCTCGATCTCCTCCAGCATGCCGAGCACGCGGGAAGGCGCGCCGCCGTGCAGCGGTCCGGACATGGCGCCGACCGCGCCGGACAGCGCCGCGGCGACGTCCGCGCCGGTGGAGGCGATCACCCGGGCGGTGAAGGTGGAGGCGTTCATGCCGTGCTCGGCGGCCGAGGTCCAGTAGGCGTCGATGGCCTGGACGTGCTTGGGGTCGGGCTCGCCGCGCCAGCGGATCATGAAGCGCTCGACGATGGTCTCGGCCTTGTCGATCTCGCTCTGCGGGACCATCGGCAGGCCCTGGCCGCGGGCGGACTGGGCCACGTAGGAGAGCGCCATCACGGCGGCCCTGGCGAGGTCGTCGCGGGCCTCCTCGGAGCTGATGTCCAGCAGCGGTTTGAGGCCCCAGGCCGGGGCGAGCATGGCGAGCGCGGACTGCACGTCGACGCGGATGTCACCGGAGTGGATCGGCAGCGGGAACGGCTCGGCGGCCGGGAGCCCGGGGTTGAACCGGCCGTCGACCAGCAGGCCCCAGACGTTCCCGAAGGAGACGTGGCCGACCAGTTCCTCGATGTCGACGCCGCGGTAGCGGAGCGAGCCGCCCGCCTTGTCGGGTTCGGCGATCTCCGTCTCGAACGCTACGACTCCCTCGAGTCCGGGTACGAAATCGGACATCAGGCGGCTCCTCTTGATCGACGTCGATGACTGTGGTGTGGCCAAGTCGTCGGTTGCGGGTACGGCGCGCGCGGTTGCGCGGGGGCAGGCAGGCGTGTGGCACGCAGTGTCAGGGTGGCAGGCACTGGGTGCATTTGGCCAGAGCGCAGGAGGGTGATGCCCCGCACGGGCGCGGGATTGTCCGGACACCCTATCTCTCGACATCGAGATGTTGTAGTGATCAAGGGACCACTTCGGCGGGCGGCCGGGGCATCTGGGGGATGATGTGGGCGTGCAGCCTCAGGAACACGCCCGTCCAGGGCATCCGCAGTCGGCCCTCGCCGCCATGCGCCGCCAGTACCGTGCCGCCGGGCTGGACGAGTCCGCCCTGGCCGCGGAGCCGATGGAGCAGTTCGACCGCTGGTTCGCCGCCGCGGCGACCTCGGGCCTCGACGAGCCCAACGCCATGGTGGTCTCCACCGCCGACGCCGAGGGGCGGCCGAGCGCGCGGACCGTGCTGCTCAAGGGGTTCGACCGGCGCGGCTTTGTCTTCTTCAGCAACCACGGGTCCAGGAAGGGCGCCGAGCTGGAGGTGAACCCGCAGGTCGCGCTGCTGTTCCCGTGGCATCCGCTGGCCCGCCAGGTGATCGTCCAGGGCCGGGCCGAGCGGATCGGCCGGGACGAGACCGCGGCCTACTTCCGCAGCCGCCCGCACGGCTCCCAGCTGGGCGCCTGGGCCAGCGAGCAGTCCCGGCCGATCGGCACCCGGGAGGAGCTGGAGCGGCGCTACGCGGAGCTGGCCGCGCGCTACCCGGAGGGCGCGGACGTCCCGCCGCCGCCGTTCTGGGGCGGCTACCGGGTCGCCCCGTCCAGCGTCGAGTTCTGGCAGGGCCGGGAGAACCGGCTGCACGACCGGCTCCGCTACGAGGCGGCCCCCGGCGGCGGCTGGCAGGTGCGCCGGCTCCAGCCCTGACGGGTGTTTCTGGCCAGAAGCGGTCCAGAAGCAGTCGATGCGGGGACGATTCCGGTCCATCGCCGACCGGGGTCTTGCGACGCGCGTCAACCCCGGCGACCCTGATGCAAGAATCGGCACTCGTCCTGGCGGGATTCGTACGGGGACGATCCTCGGGTAAAGGTTGGTACTCCATGAGCGCATCCAACACACCTGCACGCCGTGAGACCGTCCCGGCGCCGCGACCGCGCAGGACGCCGCTCCGGGCCCTCGACGCGCGCACCACCGCGGCGGACGCCCCGATCCTGGAGCGGGTGCTGCCCGACTGCGACGTGCCCCGGGTCTCGGCCTTCCAGTCCTCCATCTGATCCGCGGGGCCCGCCGCAGCCCGATGGATTCCGAGACGGCGGTATTCCGGCAGTTCGTACTGAAGCTGCACAGCCGCTGCGATCTCGCCTGCGACCACTGCTACGTGTACGAGCACGCCGACACCAGCTGGCGCGGGAAGCCGCTGAAACCGACCCCGGCCACCCTGCGGCGGACCGCCCGGCGGATCGCCGAGCACGCCTTCGCGCACGGACTGCCGGAGGTCCGGGTGGTCCTGCACGGCGGCGAGCCGCTGCTGGCCGGACTGGGCACGATCCGGCTGGCGGCCGAGGCGCTGCGGTCCGAGCTGGGCCGCCGCTGCGCCCTGGACCTGCGGATCCAGACCAACGGGGTGGGCCTGGACCAGGACTTCCTGGACCTGTTCGAGGCCCACCGGATCTCGGTGGGGATCTCCCTCGACGGCGACCGCGCCGCCAACGACCTGCACCGCCGCTACGCCGACGGCCGCAGCAGCCACGACCGGGTGCTCCGCGGCGTCGCGCTGCTCCGGCGGCCCCGCTACCGGCACCTCTACGCGGGCCTGCTGTGCACCGTGGACGTGCGCAACGACCCGCTGGCCGTCTACGCCGCCCTGCGCGCCCTGGAGCCGCCCGCGCTGGACTTCCTGCTGCCGCACGCCACCTGGGAGCAGCCGCCGCTGCGCCCGGAGGGGCCGGGGAGCACCCCGTACGCGGACTGGCTGGGCGTGATCCGGGACCGCTGGCTGGCCGAGGGCCGCCCGGTCCCGGTCCGGATGTTCGACTCGGTGCTGCGCACCCTGGACGGGCGGAGCAGCCTGACCGAGTCGCTCGGCCTGGAGCCGGCGGACCTGGTCGTGGTGGAGACCGACGGGACGCTGGAGCAGGCCGACTCGCTGAAGACCGCCTACGACGGCGCCCCGGCCACCGGCCTGGACGTGTGGACCCACAGCTTCGACGACGCCGCCGCGCACCCCGGCCTGGCCGACCGCAGGCGCGGAGCCGAGGGCCTGAGCGCGACCTGCGGGGCCTGCCCGGTGCTGCGCTCCTGCGGCGGCGGCCTGTACGCGCACCGCTACCGGGCGGACACCGGTTTCCTGAACCCGAGCGTCTACTGCGACGACCTCAAGGAGTTCATCGGCCGGACCGCGGAGCGGCGGACCGCGGAGCGGCGGGGCACGCCGGACCCGCATCCGGCCGCCCCGACCGACGCGCAGCTGGACGAGTTGGCGGCCGGTCCCGGCGGCGCGGGGGTGGTCCTGGAGCTGGCCGACGCGGAGCGGTTCGTCAACGGCCTGCTGCTGGACAACCTGCGGCGGCGGGCGGCGGGCGATCCCGCCGTGGCCGCCGCCTGGGAGCTGGTGCTGCGGCTGGGCGACGAGGCGCCGGACGCGGTGGAGCAGGTGCTCGGCCACCCGTACCTGCGGCCCTGGGCGGAGCGGGCGCTGAGCGGGCGCCGGGCCGAGGGGACGGAGCAGCCGGCCGATCCGGCCGGGCTGGCCGAGCCGGCCGCGGCGATGGCGCTGCGGGCGGGCGCCGCGGTCGAGGTCCCGGTGCCGGTCAGGGACGGGCTGCTGCGGCTGCCGACGCTGGGCGTGCTGCGGACCGGGGCGGTGGACCGGGTGCTGGTGGACGCCGCCGGGCGGTCGGTGACCACCACGGGCGGCGAGCGGCTGCGGCTGGACCGGGACGAGCCGCGCTGGCAGCCGGTGCGGCGGGCCGCACTGCCCGCGGCCGGCGGCCTGGCCGGCTGGACGCTGGCGCTGGAGGACGCCGACCCGGAACGCGACTGCTACCGAAGTGAGCCGTCGGCCCGACTCAACGCCGATGAACTCGCTTGCTGGGAACGGGAGTTGATCGATGCCTGGCGGATGGTCGCGGTCGGGCTGCCGGAGTACGCCGAGGGCCTGCGGGAGGGGCTGTCCGCGCTCACCCCATTGGTCGGACTCCCCGGCGGCCGGCTGCACAGCGCCTCGGTCCGGTCGGCCTTCGGGGCGGTGGGCATCGCCCGTCCCGGCACACCGGAGCTGCTGGCCGAGTTGCTGCTGCACGAGTTCCAACACGTGAAGCTGGGCGCAGTGCTGGACCTGGCGGACCTGTTCGACCGGGGCCACCGGGGCCGGTTCACCGTCCCCTGGCGGAGCGACCCGCGCCCGGTCGAGGGCGCGTTGCAGGGGACGTACGCGCACCTGGCGCTGGGCGACTTCTGGCGGGCCAGGGCGGAGGCCCTGGCCGGCCCGGCCGCCGCCGCGGCGGCCCGGCGCGGCGACCGCTTCCTGGCCTGGACGGCGGAGGTCTGCACCGCCCTGCTCGAATCCGGCGCACTCTCTCCGTCGGGCGTGCGGTTTGTGTCGGTCATGCGCGCTACCGTTGCAGCCAAGCGCTCTTGACGGAGCGTCGGGCAGCTGCAACGGGGGAGGACACAGGTGCAGGAGCGGATAGGCGACCCCGGTCGCGACGGGAGCCCCGACCCCAGGAAGGCGCCGCCGTTCATGCTCAGCTACGCGCGCCCGACCCGCGGCACCGGTGCGGACCTCGGCCCGATCAAGAAGTTCTTCGACGACCTGGGCGAGGAGATCGGCTACATCACCCCGGCCCTGAAGCAGGCCGAATCCGCCGGTTTCGACCAGGAGATGCCGCTCGGCACCGAGTGGCAGCGGCGGCTGGCCTACTACCTGGCGCACTGCCGGGTGCTGGTGCCGCTGCTGTCGCCGCCGTTCTTCGAGAGCGAGTGGTGCGGCAAGGAGTGGTGGGTGTTCAGCCGCCGCCGGGTGGTGACCCGGGCGCCGCTCAAGGACGACGAGCAGGCGGTGGTGCCGGTGATCTGGGTGCCGGTCCCCAGCGGCGGGATGCACCCGCTGGTGCAGCGGCTGCAGTACACCAACCGCTACCTGCCCGCCTCCTACACCAGGGACGGCCTGCTGGCGCTGAGCCGTCGGGACGGCCGCGACCCCGACTACCGGATGGCGGTCAACCACATCGCCACCCGGATCAGCGAACTGATGGAGCACAGCACGGTCGAGCGGGGCCGTCCGGTCAACCTGGCGACCGCGCCCAACGCCTTCGCGGCGGTGAAGGGTCAACCGACCTGGGACCATGTCAGGTTCTGGCACGAGGAGGACCGGCCGGAGCGCCCGGTCCAGGCGTGAGGAAGGGATGGCCACCGCGATGGGGGAGCCCGCAGGCGACACTCCGCCCTGGTTCTTCCTCAGTTACGCGCACCGGCGCGGTGCCGCGCCCGCCGACGTCTGGGTGAGCCGCTTCCACGCCGACCTGACCAGCGCCCTCGGCGCGGGCGGCCCCGGGCCGCACGGCTTCCTCGACCTGCCCGGCGAGGGCGAGACCCGGCGCGGCGAGCTGCGCTCGGCCGCGCTCGGCCGCTGCCGGACCTTCGTCCCGCTCTACTCGCCGGACTACTTCACCGACCTGGAGTGCCACCGCGAGTGGACCGCCTTCCACCGGCGCCCCGCCGCCTCGGGCGACCCGCACGCGGCGGTGGTGCCGGTGCTCTGGGAGCGGCTCTGGGGGGACCGGCCGGGCCGGGTCGCGGTGGACCGCCGGGGCCTGGCCGAACGGTTCGGCCAGGACGGCCTGCGGGCGGCGGCGGCCAAGCCGCGGCTGCGCGAGGAGTACCTGCGCGCGGTGCGGGGGGTGGCCGAGGCGGTCCGGGCCGCGGTGGCGCGGGCGGACCTCGCACCGGGGGATCCCGGCCCGCTCGACGGTCCGCCGGAGCCCTGGCCGGACCACCCGATCGAGCGAACCCTGCGGATCCGGGTGCTGGCCCGCCGCCGCGGCGACCGCCTGCCGCCGGGCTGCGACGACGGGCGCTACGGCGCCAGGGCCCGGGACTGGCAGCCGTACGGGTTCGAACCGGCCCTGTCCGTCGCGGAGTTCGCCGCGCGGCAGGCGCACGCCAGTAACATCCACGTGACCGCGATCGAGGACTTCGAGGAGGTGGCGGCCGACGACCCCGGTCCCGGCACGGTGGAGGGCCCGCAACTGCTGCTGCTGGACCGCTGGGCGCTCTGCGACACCCGGCTGCGCGCCCTGCTGCTGACCCACAACGAACGGCGCAGGCGCCCGCTGGCGGTGATGGTCCCCTGGGACCCCCGGACCCCCGGCGCCGCCGCCCACGAACGCACGCTCCAGGAACTGACCCTGGCCACCCTGGACCGCGCGGTGGGCCGGCCCAAACCCGACTTCGAACCGCTGCGCAGGGGCATCCCCGACGCCGCCGCCTTCGCCGACCTGCTGCCCCGGGCGACCGAGCAGGCACGGCAGGCCTTCTTCGCCCTCAGAAGCATCGACCGAACCAGGTGAAGGAACCGCGATGAACGACACCGCGCAGGAGCCGGACGCCCCCCGCGACGGGAGGGTGGTCACCTTCTACTCCTACAAGGGCGGCACCGGGCGCACCATGACGCTCGCCAACACGGCCTGGATCCTGGCCGCCAACGGCAAGCGGGTGCTCGCCGTGGACTGGGACCTGGAGGCGCCGGGGCTGCACCGCTTCTTCCACCCGTTCATCGAGCGGGACGCGCTGGCCACCAGCGGCGGCGTGGTCGACATGGTCAACAACTACCTGGAGCGGGCCTACGACATGCCCGCGGCCGAGCAGGCGGTGGAGAGCGGCCACGCCGCGGTGGCGACCCACGCCATCGGCCTGAGCTGGGACTTCCCCGGCGGCGGCGGTATCGACTTCGTCTCCGCCGGACGGCAGAACGAGGACTACTCGACCATCCTCAACGGCCTCAACTGGGACCAGTTCTACCAGGACTACGAGGGCGGGACGTTCCTGGACGCGCTGGGCGAGCAGATGCGCCGCGACTACGACTACACCCTGATCGACAGCCGCACCGGCCTCAGCGACTCGTCCAAGATCTGCACCCAGCACCTGCCGGACGACCTGGTGGTCTGCTTCACCCTCAGCGACCAGAGCATCGACGGCGCGGCCGGGGTGGCCCGGCACGTCGACCTCCGCTTCAACGACGGCAACATCAGGATCCTGCCGGTGCCGATGCGGGTCGACGAGGGCGAGAAGGAACGGGCCGACCGCGGCCGGGCGGTGGCCCGGCAGCGGTTCCGCGGCCTGCCCAGGGAGGTGCGCACGGTCAGCTCGGCCGAGTACTGGGGCGCGGTGGAGATCCCCTACCGGCCCTTCTACGCCTACGAGGAGGTGCTGGCCACCTTCGGCGACGTGCCCGGGGTGCCCAGTTCGGTGCTGGGTGCCTGCGAGCGCCTGGTCGGCGAGCTGACCCGGGGGGAGGTCACCGCCCTGCCGCCGATGCCGGAGGAGCTGCGGCTCGGCACGCTGGCCCGGTTCACCCGCAAGCCGGTCGCCGGGCACACCGAGTTCCGGCTCAGGCACGCGATCGAGGACCAGATGTGGGCCGACTGGGTGTCGTTCGTGCTGGAGCGGGCCGGCTACCCGGTGACCGCGGCCAGGCTCGACGACGAGTCCGCGCCCGCGCCGGTCCCGGCCGCGCAGGTGAACGGCGAGCAGCCGCGGGAGCTGGTCTCGATGCCGCTGCTGACCCGTCACTTCGCCCGCACCCCGCGGGCGGAGGAGTTCTGGGGCCCGCTGACACCGGGCGAGCCCGCGGTGCCGGGGCAGCGCACGGTCGGGCTGCGGCTGGGCGCGGTCCAGCCGGGCGCGCCGGCCGGGCACAGCGCCCCGCTGGACCTGTCGTCGCCCTCGCTGAACGGCCCCCGCTCGGCGGAGCTGCTGCTGCGCCACGTCGGCGCGGACGAGGAGTCGGTGCGGCTGGCGGCGGAGGCGCTCGGCGAGCCCCAGGCGCCGCGCTACCCGGGGCTGCGCGCGCTGGTCGTCAACCTGCAGAGCCGCAACTCCGACTTCACCGGCCGCGCCGCGGAGCTGGGACGGCTCCGGGACCGGCTCACCGGCCGCGGCCCGGACGCCGAGGGCCGCGCGCAGGCGCTGTTCGGACTCGGCGGCGTGGGGAAGTCCCAACTGGCTCTGGAGTACGCCTACCGCTACCTGCCGGACTACGACGTGGTCTGGTGGATCGCCGCCGAGCGCCCGGCCTCGATCACCACGGACCTGGCGGAGCTGGCCCAGGCGCTGGACCTGCGCGGCAGCCAGAGCGACCCGGACGCGGCGGCCGCGGCGCGCAACGCGCTCAGCCAGGGGACCCCGTTCGCCCGCTGGCTGCTGGTCTTCGACAACGCCGAGGACCCGGACAGCCTGCGGGAGTTCCTGCCCGGCGGCGACGGCCACGTGATCATCACCTCGCGCAACCAGGTCTGGAACCGGGACGCGACCGAGCTCGAAGTGGACGTGTTCACCCCGGACGAGAGCGTCGCCCACCTGCGCCGCCGGGTCCCCGGCCTGGACCCGGCCCAGGCCCGGCGGCTGGCCGAGGCGCTCGGCGACCTGCCGCTCGCGGTCGAGCACGCTGCCGCGTACCTGCTGGCCACCGGCATGTCCGCGGACACCTATCTGGACCTGCTGGACACCTATCCGTCCGACATGTTCGGCGCGGCGCCGGGCGCGGACTACCCGCTGCCCATCGTGACCACCTTCGCCGCCTCGCTGGAGAAGCTGGCGGCCGAGTGGCCCTCCGCCAAGCGGCTGCTGCAGATGTCGGTGTTCCTCGGCCCGGACGCGTTCTCGCAGGCCCTGGTCTACAAGAGCCCGGCGATGGTCGGGGCGCTGTCCGCGGCCGACCCCAGGCTGCGGTCGAACCCGGTGCAGGCGCTGGGACGGGTGGTGCAGGCGATCCGCCGGCTGTCCCTGGGCCGGGTCGACGGCCGGAAGAACACCATCCAGGTGCACCGGCTGCTGCAGTCGCTGCTGCTGCTGCAGATGACCGAGGCGGAGCGGGAGCAGATCCGCGACGAGGTACGGCAGGTCCTGGTCGCCAGCGCCCGCTGGGCGGCGAGGTGGAGGAGGAGGAGAACCAGCCGGCCTTCGAGCTGATCCGGCCGCACCTGGCCGCCTGCTCGGCCGAGTCCTCGGCGGATCCCGCGGTCCGGCAGCTGATGATCGACCTGGTCCGACTGCACTGGCGCAGCGGCGACTTCGCGCTCGCCCGAGCCGAGGCGGACCGGATCGACGCGCTGTGGACCGGCATGCTCGGCCCCGAGGACGAGCAGACCCTGGCGCTGCGCTGCATGCTCGCCAACATCCTGCGCGACCTCGGCGAGTACCGGCGGTCGCTGGAGCTGAGCCGGCGCACCTGGGAGAGCCAGTGCGCGCTGTTCGGCGAGGAGGACCAGACCACCCTGGCGACCGCGCGCGGTATGGCGGCCGGCATGCGCGCGCTGGGGATGTACCGGGAGGCGCTGGAACGGGATCTGCGCACCCACGCCAGCCTGCTCCCGCAGGTCGGCGAGGAGGCCCCGGACGTCCTGACGGTCAGTCACAACATCGCCATCGACTACCGGCTGCTGGGCGAGGCCAGGCAGGCGCAGGAGTACAGCGAGCGCACCGAGCGGATCCGCCGCGTGCTGAAGGGTCCGGCGAACGACCGCACCCTCACCACCCAGCTGTACCTGGCCCGTGACAAGCGGGACCGGGGCGAGCTGCGGGAGGCCTCGGCGGACCTGGCGCGGATCTACGAGACCTACCGGGCGTCCCGCGGCGACGACTTTCCGGAGACGCTCCGGGCGGCCAGGAGCCTGGCCGTCTCGCTCCGGGTCCTCGGCGAGTACGAGCGGGCCGCACGGCTGACCAGGGACACCTACCGGCGCTACGTCGAGCGCTACGGCGAGAACCACCCCGACACCTGGAGCTGCGGGCTCAACCTGGCCGCGGACGACTGGTGCGGGGGGCGGTACGAGCAGGCGCTGCTGCAGGCCGAGGAGATCTGGGGCCAGTTCATCCGGGTCCTCGGCGAGGACCACCCCAACGCCCTGGCCTGCAGCGACAACGTGTCGGTCTACCTGCGTTCGCCGGACGCCTCGGGGTCGGCCCTGGAGCGGTCGGCGGCGCTGGGCGAGGAGGCGACCCGGGGGCTGACCGCACAACTCGGCGAGGACCACCCGTTCACCCTCTGCGCGGAGGTGAACTGGGCCAACGCCCGTGCGGAGCTGGGCGATCCGGTGTCAGCGGAGCAGAGCGAGCGGTCCTGCCTGGACCGGCTGGCGGCCAAGCTGGGGACGGAGCACCCGGACACGCTGGCCTGCCGGTCCAATCTGGCGGTGACCCTGCGCGGGCTCGGGCAGACCGAGGAGGCGCAGCGGCTGCACGACGACGCGGTCCGCGGCTTCGGCCGCGACCGCAACTTCGGCGAGGCCCATCCGGACGCGGTCAGGGCCGAGCGCTGGGAGCGGATCAGCCATGTGCTGGAGCTGCACTCCTGGTGACCTCGCGGGGCTGCTTGAGCCAGGGGAGCAGCCCGGGGAGCGCCGACACCGCGGCGAAGTGCGCCTTCCCCTCCACGAGTTCCAGCCGGGATTCCGGGATCCGCCGGTGCAGCCACTGGGAGTGCTGCACCGGCGAGAAGGAGTCCTCCTTGCCGTGCCAGAGCAGCACCGGGACCCGGATGTCCTCGACCCGGAAGCCCCAGTCGCCGATGAAGGCCATCGCGTCGTCGATCCAGCCGTCGCCCGAATCGCGCAGCGCCTCTTGGTAGTTGACCTTCAGCATGCGGCGGATTCCGGCGTCGGACATCTCCTGCAGGTCGGAGGCCTTCACCTCGGCCAGCAGCTGGGCGAGCATGGCGGCCGGGTTCGCCCTGATGGTGGAGGAGCGCTCGGTCAGACCCGGGGCGATCTGGCCGATGCCCTGCTCGGCCCGCAGGTAGACCTCGACGTTGCCCGGGGTCATCCCCTCGTACCAGCTCGTCCCCATGCCGCCGACGGCCGGCTTGGGGGCCAGGCTGACCATGGCGGCGGCCCTGGTCACTCGCTCGGGCAGCAGTGCGGCGCAGGCCAGCGCGTGCGGTCCGCCGCCGGAGCGGCCGAGCACGGCGAACTCGTCGATCTCCAGCTCGTCGGCGATGGCCCGCACGTCGGCGGCGGCGTCGCCGATGCTGCGGCCCTCGTGGCGGGCCGACTCGCCGTAGCCGGGGCGGTCGTAGGCGATCAGCCGGATGCCCAACTGGTAGAGCACGCTGGGGCGCGGCGCCACGCCGAGGCGGCTGCCCGGGGTGCCGTGCAGCAGGAACACCGGCGTGCCGGTGCGCTTGCCCCACTCGCTCACGGTCAGCTTGCGTCCGGCGTTCATGACCAGATGGTTCACAGGGGGGCTCCCGGACGCCGGACCCAGCCGACGGGCCGGGGCCTTCTGTCCGGAGTGGCGGGGCCGGCCCGCCGCGGGTAACTCCGGGGCCGTGCCGTGCGTGCGCAGGGCGGTGTCCCCGCCCGGCGCCTCGGCCGTTGCCAGCTTCTCCGACATCAGCCGCGGACCCCCCGACCGGCCTTGCGTCGAGTGTGCGTAGGGCGTATGAGAGGACCCATGCTGGCGGAACCCGCCGCTGCCGACCCACCGGACACGAGAACGCCCCTCCGCAATTCACGCAAACAGGTCATCGAAGGCACGCCAGTACGAATATCCGGTACGGTATGGCGTGTCCGAGCCCCCGGGCCGCGCAAGCGTGTGCCGGGCGCGCGACGTGAGCGTGATGATACGTGAGATGCCTTGCCGCGCAAGGGGTCTGAGGCATATTCATCCCCTTGCCGCCGCTTCCGAGGGTCCCTCCAATGTAGGACCGCGGAGGCCGTGCGGGAACAGCCGTACTCGGCCCTTCGGTGGTGCTTTCAGCCAACCCGGCCCGGCCCCTTGAGCCAGGTGAGGATGTCCGGCAGGGCCGGCACCGCGTCCAGGTGGGCCTTCCCCGGGACCACCCGCAGCTGCGAGCCGGGGATCCGCCGGTGCAGCCAGCGGGAGTGCCCCACCGGCACGAAGGCGTCCTCGTCGCCGTGCCAGAGCAGGACGTCGGCCCGGATGCGGTCGAGCGGGAAGCCCCAGTCCCGGGTGAAGGCCAGCGCGTCGTCGATCCAGCCGTCGGCGGAGTTCCGCACCGCCTCCCGGTAGTTGTCCCGGAGCAGCCGGCGGATCCCGGAGTCGGAGATCACCTTCTGGTCGGCGGCCTGGGCCCCCTTCAGCAGCTGGGAGATCATCAGCGAGGGGTCCTCCCGGAGCGAGCGGGAACGGGCGTCCAACTCCGGGGCGAGCACCGCGATGCCGCCGGCCGCGCGGGTGTAGGCCTCGACATTGCCCTCGGTCATGCCGTCGTACCAGGCGGAGCCCATCCCGTCGGGGCCGGCCAGCGGCGCCAGGCTGACCATGGCGGCGGCCCGGGTGACCAGGTCGGGCAGCAGCGCGGCGCAGGCCAGCGCGTGCGGTCCGCCGCCGGAGCGGCCGACCACGGCGAACCGGTCGATGCCCAGCTGCTCGGCGACCGCGCGCAGGTCCGCGGCGGCCGAGGCGACGGTGCGGCCCCGGTCGCGGTCCGAGCGGCCGTAGCCGGGGCGGTCGTAGGCGATCAGCCGCACGCCCAGCCGGAACAGCACGCTGGAGCGGGGGGCCACGCCGAGCCGGCTGCCGGGGGTGCCGTGCAGCACGAAGACCGGGACCCCGGTGCGTTTCCCCCACTCGGAAACCATCAAAAGGCGGCCGTCCGCCGCCTTGGCCGCAAGGGTCGTGTGCTCCACCCGCTCCACCCGGGCGCGCGGAACCTGGCCTGGTTCAGGACTCACGAAATCCGCCCCTCGTTCGGTTCCTTATCCGAGGTGATTGTAGGTCCGGTCTTCGGGGTTTGTTTCCCGGTTATCGGCCCGGAGGTAAACCGCTGGATTCCCGGCTCGGATTTCGCCCCGGGCCCCGCGGGCCGGGCCCGCCGGGGCCTGGCGGCGGCTCAGGCCGTGAGCCCGGAACCGGAGTTGGGACCGGCCCGGTCGTCCGAGGGACGGATGGGGCTGGAGATGTTATTGAATCGTTACTGATCCACTGTTTGGCCGCAGGCCGCCTTCACTCTGCCGAGTGAATTCTAGGGGCCGGGCAAAAGGCCAGGTCCGAGGGTTGCCGGAGAAGCGGAGGCCAGACGTCCCTTGGAGGCGGACTCGTGCACGCCTGTAGGGCGGGATGGCTCAATCCAACTACGCTGGTCCGGGGGGCGAGTAACGTGCCCTTCGAGCTATGTGGTTGTATGCGCGCGCGAAAAAACCCGTTCCGGAGGGATCTCTGGGGCTAGTTGATCATGGAATCGCCGGAGCCGATATATCGCCGCACATTGCAGCTGCTCACCCCTTCAATCCCTTCCCTCTGATTGGCTCCGGTTATGAACACTGCTGTGGCTGTCAAGTCCGCGGGGGTCCCTGCGGCCCCCGCTCGACCGACGCGTACTCCGCTGGCCCGTATGACGGCGGGTGGTGGTGCCGCACCCAGTTCCAGGCTCCAGCGCATCCTGCCCGTGAACGGGGCGGATCGCGTCGAGGTGGCCGCTTTCAGTTCATCCATCTGATCGCCGAGGGCTCCCTGCCGCTACGTCATGGACACTACGTTGGTGCCTTTCAGTCAGTTCGTTCTCAAGATGCACAGCCGTTGCGATCTCGCCTGCGACCACTGCTACATCTACGAACACGCTGACACGAGTTGGATGGGCCGCCCCAAGGCCGCTTCCGACGAGGTCCTCACGCGCACGGCGGAACGTATCGCCGAGCACGCGAAGGCCCATGGGCTCAGCGCCGTGCACGTGGTGTTCCACGGTGGGGAGCCTCTGCTTGCCGGCCGGCCGCGGCTCCGCCGCGCGGCCGAGGAGCTGACCGCGGCGCTGGCCGGGGTGTGCGCGCTCGATCTTCGCATCCACACCAACGGGGTGCTGCTCGACGAGCGGTTCTGCGACCTCTTCGCTGAATTCGACGTCAAGGTGGGTATTTCCCTCGACGGCGACAAGGCAGCCAATGACCTGCACCGGCGCTATGCCGACGGACGCAGCAGCCATGCGAAAGTCATCCAAGCGATCGAGCTGCTGAACCAGCCCCGTTTCCGTCATCTCTACGCCGGAATTCTGTGCACGATCGACATTCGCAACGACCCGATCGCGGTGTACGAGGCGCTGGTCGAGCTCGAACCGCCGCGTATCGATTTCCTGTTACCGCACGCCACCTGGGACGAGCCGCCGCTGCGACCGGACGGGTCGCCCACGCCGTACGCCGACTGGCTCGGCGCGATCTTCGAGCGCTGGGAGCGGCAGGGCCGCCCGGTGCCGGTGCGGATCTTCGACTCGGTGCTGCGCACGCTGCGCGGGCAGAGCAGCCTGACCGAGTCGCTGGGCCTGGACCCGGCCGACCTGGTGGTGATCGACACCGACGGCACCCTGGAGCAGGCGGACTCGCTGAAGACCGCCTTCGACGGCGCCGCCGCCACCGGGTTCGACGTCTTCTCGCACGACCTGGACACCGCGGCCCGGCACCCGGGCATGATCGACCGTCAGCTCGGCCTGGAGTCGCTCAGCGCCCAGTGCCGCGCCTGCCCGGTGGTGCGTTCCTGCGGCGGCGGCCTCTACGCCCACCGCTACCGCACCGGCCACGGCTTCGACAATCCCTCGGTCTTCTGCGCCGACCTGCTGAAACTCATCACCGACATCGAGGAGCAAACCGTGTCGGCACCGGATGCCCAGGCACCGGACCGCACGCCGGGCCCGGACCAGGAGCAGCTGCGGGAGCTGGCGGCCGGCTACGGCGGCGCCGGGGCGGTGCGCGCCCTCGCCGACAGCCAGTTCGAGGTCAGCCGGGAGATCGTCGCGCGGGTGTTCAGCCAGACCGGCCGGAGCCCGGAGGCGCGGGCCGCCTGGGAGTTGATGACCGAGCTGGACACCGCGGCTCCGCAGGCGCTCGACCAGGTGATGGCGCACCCGTACACCCGCTCCTGGGCCTACCGGTGCCTCCAGGGCGACGGCGGCGCCGACGCCGGGGGCCTGGCCGAGATCGCCGCCGCGGCCGCGGTGCGGGCCGGCTACGACCGCGCGGTGCGGGTCCCGGTGCGGGGCGGCCTGCTGCGGCTGCCCACCCTCGGCGCGCTGCGGCTGGACGGGGTGTCCGAGGCGCTGGTCACCGCGCGCCCGGACGGCTTCCAGGTGCGCTCCGGCGGAGAGCCGCTGCGGATCTCCACGGACGGCGACGGCTGGGACGACGACCGGGACCCGCGCTGGCAGCCGCTGCGGCGCTGCGAACTGCCGGGCTGGACCGTGGCGTTGGAGGACACCGATCCGCAGCGCGACGCCCATCTGCACCCGGTGGCCGGACGGCTGTCCCGGGGCGAGGCCGAGGCCTGGCGGTCCGCGCTCGCCGAGGCCTGGCAGCTGATCCGGCGGACCCTGCCCGGGTACGCCGACGGCGTCGCGGCCGGGCTCTCCACCATCACCCCGCTGGCGCCGGGCCCCGAGGGCAGCGATGTCAGCGCGGCGGCCAGGCAGGCCTTCGGCACGGTCGGTATCGCCCGCCCGGCCGGTCCCGACACCCTGGCGCTGCTGATCGTCCATGAGTTCCAGCACGTCAAGCTGGGCGCGGTGCTCGACCTGGCGGACCTGTTCGACCCCACCGACACCGCGCCGCGGTTCTCGCCGCCCTGGCGCCCCGACCCGCGTCCGCTGGAGGGCCTGTTCCAGGGCACCTACGCCCATGTCGCGGTGGCGGAGTACTGGCGCTCCCGGCGGCTCGACCTGATCGGGCAGGGCGCGGACGACGCCGCGGTCGCGCACGCCTCGGCCGCGTTCGACACCTGGCGGCGGCACACCGCCCAGGCGGTCGAGGACCTGGCCGGATCCGGCTCGCTCACCGAACTCGGCGAGCGCTTCACTGCCGGAATGCGGGCCACCGTGGCACCCTGGCTGGACGAGCCGTGCTCGACCCGGCCGTCCGGCCGGGGGCCGGCCCTGGTCCCGGGGAGCTGAATCCAGCGTGCGCGGTGAGGACGAACTGGTCGACGACCTGGTCGGCGCCGGGGTGCCGCGCGGCGGCGTGCTGCTGGTCCAGTCCTCGCTGCGCAGCGTAGGACCGGTGGCCGGGGGGGCGGACACGGTGGTGCGGGCGCTGCGGCGGGCGCTGGGCCCCGGTGGCACGCTGGTCGTCTACACCGCGACCCCGGAGAACTCGCGTTCCTCACGGCTCTACCGGGAGGCCACGGCCGGGATGGGCGCGCCGGAGCGGGAGCGCCACCGGGCCGCGATGCCCGCCTTCGACCCGGCGACCACCCCCTGCTCGCCGTCGGTCGGGCGGCTGGCGGAGGCGGTCAGGACCACACCGGGGGCGTTGCGCAGCGCGCATCCGCAGACCTCATTCGCGGCGGTCGGCCCGGACGCCCGCTGGATCGTGGAGGACCACCGGCTCGACTGCCACCTGGGCGAGGACTCCCCGCTCGGCCGGCTCTACAAGCTGAACGCCTCGGCGCTGCTGGTCGGCATCCCGGACTGGCTGCTCACCCCCTACCACCTGGCCGACTGCCGGGTGCCCGACCCGCCCCGGCGGCCGTACACCTGCCTGGTGCGCGGCGCGGACGGCGAGCGCCGCTGGATCGACTTCGAAGGAGTGGACCTCGACGACCGGCACTTCCCGGTACTCGGCGCCGCGGTGCGTGAACGGGTGCCGTTCGGGGAAGGCAGGCTGGGAGACGCCGACTGCCTGCTGGTGCCGATCGTCCCGGCCGTCGACGCCGCGACCGACTGGCTGACGGGCCGCCGACTGTCTGATGAGTACTCATCACACGTACTCTGACCAAAGCTTGACGGTCCGTGAGAGTCTTTGTTCTTCGGAGCAGGCCTGTGTTCGGGGGTAGCGCTTGAGTGTCCGCGAAGGATGGGGTGAGGACGCGCCTCGCCCCTACTTCTTTCTGAGTTACGCGCACACCCCGGCGAACAGCCAGGTGGACGGCGATCCCAGCCACTGGGTCCACCAGCTCTACAAGGACCTCTGCGCGGCCGTCATGGAGCTGACGGACCTGCCCGAGGGCGAGCCGCCGGGCTTCATGGACCGCGGCATGCACCTCGGCGAGGGCTGGGCCGACCGGATAGCCGAGGCGCTGGCGCACTGCCGGGTCTTCGTCCCGCTGTACTCGCCGCGCTACTTCCGCAGTGTCGCCTGCGGCCAGGAGTGGGACGCCTTCGCCTCCCGCCCGGTGTACCGGATACCCCGGAACAGCGGCCACGCCAGCGGGATCGTGCCGGCGCTGTGGGTGACCCTCCCGCAGAGCTCGCTGCCCCCGGTCGCCAGCAGACTGCAGTTCAACCACAGCGACTTCGGCCAGGACTACGTCCGCGAGGGCCTCTACGCCCTGCTGAAGCTGAACTACTTCCGGGACGCCTACGACCTGGCGGTGCACCGGCTGGCCCAGCGGATCGTGCAGGTGGCGGAGCAGACGATGATCCCGGTGGGCCGCCGGGAGGACTTCCTGACCCGGCCGGGCGCCTTCGACGACCCGGCGCCGTCCCGGCAGTTACGGATAGCGGTGCTCGCCTGCGAGTCGGAGAACCTGCCGCCGGGGCGCTCCGCGGACTCCTACGGGCAGAGCGGGCTCGACTGGCAGCCCTACCGCCCCGACTCCAGCCGCCCGCTGGTGCAGCACGCCGACCGGGTGGCCCGGCAGTTGGGCTTCCACCCCAGCATCCACGAGTTCGAGGACGAGGTCGCGTCGGTGCTGAGCGCCGAGGAGCCGACCGCCCCCGGGCTGCTGCTGCTCGACCGCTGGGCCCTGCTCGACCCGGCCAGGCGGGAGCTGGTCAAGGCCTTCGACCAGCGCAACCCGGCCTGGATCAGCCTGTTGGAACCGTGGAACGCGGACGACCCGGAGTGCCAGCGGGCCAACGGGGAACTGCTGAGCGCGGCCGAGGAGGCGCTGCGGCACCGGCGCCGGGACACCCGGCCGAGCCTGCGCGGCGGCTTCGACGGACTGCCGACCCTGGACTCCTTCGAGGCCGAACTCCCGCGCGCGGCACAGCGGGCGATCTACGGGTTCAACGACCGGGGCAAGCAGGCCGGCGGCAAGGGCCCGGCGGCCCCGTCCCGCGGCCATGCGGGCCACTCGTCGGGCCGGCCGAGTCTGCGTACCGCCCCCGGGCACTCCCCACCCTTCCCGGGCGAACCGACCGGCACCGAGGACGACCCGGGTACGGACGACCCGGGCAGCACGGATCCTGACATCAGCCAAGCGGACCCGGCGGAGGAAACGGACTCATGAGCGAGTACCAGGTGGAGGACAGGAACGGCCGCATCATCACCTTCTACTCCTACAAGGGCGGTACCGGCCGCACGATGGCGCTGGCCAACACCGCCTGGATCCTGGCCGCCAACGGCAACCGGGTGCTGACCGTGGACTGGGACCTGGAGGCTCCGGGACTGGCCCACTTCTTCCGGCCGTTCCTGGACCAGGAGGCGATGGGGGCCACCACCGGGGTGATCGACCTGATCATGGACTACCGGGAGGAGGCGCTCCGCGACGTACCCCGGGAGAGCGGCTGGCACCAGGACTTCGCCCGGGTCCGGCGGCACGCCCTCTCGGTCAACTGGCCGCTGTTCCCCGAGGGCGGGAGCCTGGACTTCCTCTCCGCCGGACTGGTCAGGAGCGACTACGCGATCACCGTCGCCGGCATCAACTGGGACCACTTCTATGAGGAGTTGAACGGCAGTCAGTTCTTCGCGGCGATGCGCGAGGACATGCGCAGCCACTACGACTACATCCTCATCGACAGCCGGACCGGCCTCTCCGACATAGCCGACATCTGCACCGTGGAGATGCCCGACGACCTGGTGGTCTGCTTCACCCTCAGCGACCAGAGCATCGAGGGCGCCTCCTCCATCGCCCGGACCGTCACCGAGCGCTACCACTCCCGCGGCATCCGGATCCTGCCGGTCCCGATGCGGGTCGACGACTTCGAGAAGGTGAAGGCGGACGCGGGCCGGGCGCTGGCCCGGCAGCGCTTCGGCGGCCTGCCCGAGGGGATGAACGAGACCCGGCTGGCCCGGTACTGGGGCGCGGTGGAGATCCCCTACCGCCCCTTCTACGCCTACGAGGAGATCCTGGCGACCTTCGGCGACCAGCCGGGCTCGCCCAACTCGCTGCTGTCCGCCTGCGAGCGGCTCACCGCGGAGCTGACGAACGGCCAGGTGACCAGCCTGCCGGTGATGCCGGAGGACGTGCGGCTGCGCTACGCCGACTCCTTCACCCGGCGCAGGCCCGCGATCCGCGAGGACATCTTCCTGTCGTACGCGCCCGAGGACCGGATGTGGGCGGACTGGATCGCGGCGCTGCTGACCGGGGCGGGGCTGCGGGTGCTGCCGCACGAGGTCGGCGCCGAGCCCAGGGCCGAGGCCGAGCAGGGCATGGACGCGGCGGCCCGCACCCTGGTGGTGCTGTCCCCCTCGTACGTCCGCTCCCCGCAGGCCGCTGCGGTCTGGGGGTCGGTGACCGACGCGGACCCGTCCGGCGACCGGCGTGAGCTGATACCCGTGCGGGTCGGCGAGGTGCGCTTGTCGGCCCCGTTCAACAACCGCAACGCGGTGGACCTGGTCCGGCTGGACGAGGCGCAGGCGGCGACCTCGCTGCTGCGCGCGCTGCGCCGGGACGGGCAGGAGTTCACCCAGACGCTCTCCCCGGACGGGCCGCGCTTCCCCGGCACCCGCCCGGACATCTGGAACGTCCGGCTCCGCAACCCCGCCTTCACCGGCCGGTCGGTGATCCTGGAGAACCTGCGCGACCAGCTCCGCGGCGGCAGCCCGGCCGTGGTGCTGCCCACCCCCACCACGCTCTACGGCCTCGGCGGCGTCGGCAAGACCCAGGTCGCGCTGGAGTACGCGCACCGCTTCATGGCCGACTACGACCTGGTCTGGTGGGTCGAGTCCGAGCAGTCCGACCAGGTGATGCTGTCGCTGGCCGAGCTGGCCGCGAAACTGCAGCTCCGGGTCGGCGACAACGTCGCCGAGGCGGCCGAGGCGGCCAGGGAGGCGCTGCGCCAGGGCACCAGGACCGACCGCTGGCTGCTGATCTTCGACAACGCCGACAAGCCGTCCGAGATCGCCAGGTTCCTGCCCGGCGGCCCCGGGCACGTGCTGATCACCTCCCGCAACCCGGCCTGGACCGCCCAGGCCAAGCCGCTGCCGGTGGACGTCTTCACCCGCAACGAGAGCATCGAGCACCTGCGCCGCCGCAGCACCGGCCTCAGCCGGGCCGACGCCGACCAGGTCGCCGAGGCGGTCGGCGACCTGCCGCTGGCGGTGGAGATCGCCGCCGCCTGGCTGGAGACCACCGGGACCCCGGTCAGCGCCTACATCGCCGAACTGCAGCGGGAGGCGGTCAAGGCGCTGACCACCACCCAGATCGAGACCCAGGACTACCCGCAGCGGTTCAGCGCCACCTGGAACGTCTCGATAGCGAGGCTCCGCGAGCAGTCCCCGGCGGCCAACCGGCTGCTCCAGCTGTGCGCCTACTTCTCGGCCGACCCGGTGGCGCTCAGCCTGATCTACAACGAGCAGATGGCGAAGTTCCTGGTCGCCTACGACTCCGACCTGACCGAGGAGGTCATGCTCGGCAAGGTGGTCCGCGCGGTCACCCGGTACGGGCTGGCGAAGGTTGACACCAACAGCCAGACCTTCCAGGTGCACCGGATGGTGCAGGCGGTGATCCGGTCCGAACTCGACCACGAGCGGCAGGAGGTGACCAAGCACGAGGTGCACCAGATCCTGTCTGCCGCCCGGCCGAAGAACCGCGAGGTCGACGACTGGGCCAGCTGGCCGGACTTCGAACTGATCTGGCCGCACCTGACCCCCTCCGAGGCGCACCTGTGCGACGAGCCCGAGGGCCGCCAGCTGCTGGTGGACCGGGTGCGCTACCTGTGGGTCCGCGGCGAGCTGGAGGCCGCCGAGGAGCTCGGCCACCGGCTGAACGAGGCCTGGACCGAGAAGATGGGCTCCGACGACCGGCAGACCCTGGTGCTGCGGTTCCAGCTGGCCAACGTGCTGCGCAGCCAGGGCCGGTTCGAGGAGGCGCTGGAGCTGGACCAGGACACCTGGGACCGGCAGCAGGCGGTGCTCGGCCGGGACCACCTGCACTCGCTGATGACGGTCGGCAGCCTGGGCGGCGACCTGCGCACCCTGGGCCGCTTCGCCGAGGCGCTGGTCCGGGACCAGGAGACCTACGCCAAACTCCGCGAGATATTCGGGGAGGAGCACATCCGCACCCTCAAGGCCGCCCACAACCTGGCCCTGGACTACCGCTTCACCGGCGACTACGCCGCCGCCCGCGCCCTGAACGAGGACACCTACTCCAAGCGGGTCGCGGTGCTCGGCCCGCAGCACCAGGACAGCCTGACCAGCATGGCCACCCTGGCCGAGGACCTGCGGGCGCTGGGCGACTACCAGGGCTCGGTGCAACTGCTGGAGCAGTTCCAGGAGGCCTACGCGGCGGTGCCGGTGACCGACCTGCCGACGCTGCGCTACGCCAAGAGCTACGCGGTCGCGCTGCGCCGGATCGGCCGGCAGGCCGAGGCCCGGCAGCTCACCAAGGACACCTACGACCGCTACCTGGACCGCTACGGCGCCTCCTCGCCGGACACCCTGGCCTGCGCGCTCAACCTGGCCGCCGACTACTCGGCGGTCGGCGACAAGGAGGCGGCCCGGGACTTCGCCGAGTCGGTGCACCAGGGCTACCGCGAGTCGCTCGGCGCGGAGCACCCGTTCACCCTGGCCTGTGCCAACAACGTCGGGATCTACCTCAGGGACAGCGGCCAGGTCGCCGAGGCGACCGCGTTGGGCGAGTCCACCCTGGCGTCGATGCGGCGGGTGATCGGCCAGGAGCACCCGTTCACCCTGTCGGTCATGGTCAACCTCGCCAACTGCTACGGCGACAGCGCGGACTACGTCCGGGCCGAGCAGCTGGGCCGGCAGGCGCTGGCCGGGCTGACCGAGCGCTACGGGTCGCTGCACCCGGACGTGGTGGTCTGCGAGGGCAACCTGGCGGTGACCCTGCGCGACTCGGGCCGCAAGCAGGAGGCGACGGAGCTGCGCGGCCGGGTCATCGCCGAGCTGATCCGGCAGCTCGGCGAGGAGCACCCGGCCACCCGCAGCGTCCGCAGCTGGCGCAGGAACGGCCGGGACCTGGAGCTGCAGCCGGTCTGACGAACCGTCAGCGGGCCGCCCACGGGAGGATCTGCGGCAGCCGCCGGAGCACCCCGAAGTGGGCGGCGCCCCGCTCGATCCGCAGGATCGAGCGGGGGATCCGCTCGGCCAGCCAGCGGGCGTGCTCGGCCGGGCAGAACACGTCGTCCTCGCCGTGCCAGATCAGCACCGGGCCGGGGATGTCGGCCGGGTCGAAGCCCCAGTGCTGGTTGAACGCCACCACGTCGTCGATCCAGCCGCCGGCGTCGGGGCTGCGCATCGCCTCGCGGAAGTTGTTCTGCAGCATCACCCGCACGCCCTGGTCGGCGACCATCCGCCGGTCGGAGTCCGGCATCTCCTCCTTGAGCGCGGCCACCAGCCGGTAGGGGTCGCTCCTGATGTCCCGGGAGCGGGCCCGCAGCGACGGGGCCAGGGTCAGGCTGCCGTCCAGGGCGCTGGAGTGGTCCCGGACGTTCGCCGGCGCCATCCCCGCGTACCAGTCCAGCCCGGCCGCATCCCGCGGGGCCAGGCTGACCAGGACCGCGGTGCGGGTCACCCGGTCCGGCAGCAGGGCGGCGCAGGCCATCGCGTGCGGGGCCCCGCCGGAGCGGCCGACCACGGCGAACTCCTTCAGGCCGAGGGCGTCGGCGACCGCGGCGACGTCGGCCGCGCCGTCCGCGACCCGGCGGCCCGGTAAGCGGTCGGAGTCGCCGTAGCCGGGGCGGTCGAAGGTGATCAGGCGGATGCCCATCCAGGTCAGCAGCGCGCCGCGGGGGGCCTGGCCCAGCCTGCTGCCGGGGGTGCCGTGCAGCAGGAAGACCGGCTTGCCGCGCGCGCTGCCCGACGTCTCCACGGCGAGTGTCCTGCGGTCCGGCAGTTCGACGGTCGTTCCCGGCAATGTCGCTCCTCTGGGGTGGTCTCAGGTGCGGTGCTGGCTGCGGGCCCGCCAGATGATGTGCTCGCGGGAGATGGTGTCCTCGGCCTCGCCCGCCAGCCGGGACCAGGCCTCCTCGGCGTCCTTGGCGCCGAGGTCGATCCGGGCCAGCAGGGCGGAGATGCGGTCCAGCTCGCGGGCGGCCAGCCGGTAGGCGGCGGCGAGCGGGCGGAACTGCTTGAGCTGGGCCCAGGCGGTCACCGTGGCCGCGCCGGTGGAGAACAGGCCGAGCACGTGCGCCGACGGGTAGCTGGTCGCCTCCGCGACCGCGACCGCGATGCCGGTCACGAACATCAGCACCGTCCACAGGGCCCACACCTGGGACTTGTGGTCGCACTCGTCGGCCCGGGAGAGGTACCAGGTCCGCTGGGCGTAGACCCGTTCGGTCAGGTAGAGCTGGCGGCGCTGCTGCAGCGGCTTCCGCCGCTCGTCCCGCATCCGCTGGGTGATCTGCGGCCCGTCGGGTCCGGTGGCCGTCCCGATGCTCGTCCCGATCCCGGGGTAGGACCGCGGGACGTCCCGCAGCGCCTCCAGGAAGCGCCGGTCGGCCAGCGGCGACTGGGCCGGACCGTCGAAGGGCCGGGCCTGGACCAGGTACTTCCAGGTGAGCGTCTTCAACGACTCGGCTGCGGAACGGCCCTGGTACCACAGCTCCTGCGGGGAGAGCCGGTGCAGCGCCAGCGCGAAGCCGCCGGCCCCGGCGAAGGAGGCGACCGAGAGCAGCGGGACGATGTTCACCCCGTCCACCCGGTGCGCCGGGAACACCCCGAACAGGGCGGCGAGCAGGGTCAGCCCCAACTGCCAGCGGTACCAGTACAGGGCGGAGTCCTGGCCCCTCAGTGCGGCCTGGTCGGCGGCCCAGAACGGGTCGGGCAGCAGTTCCGCCTCCCGGCGGCGCGGCGGTTCCTGGTACGGCATCGGCGTCCCCCTGGCGTCCGTCCCAGTCTGCCGAGTCGGATCGTCCCCGTACAGAACGTGTCAGGACGTGTGACGCATCAGACCCGCCGGTCGCGGCGGGCCCGCCAGATGGTGTGCTCCCGGGAGACCGCGTCCTCGGCGTCGCTGGAGAGTCGGGACCAACGCTCCTCGGCCATCGGGACGTTGATGTTGAAGTGGGTCAACTCGGCCTCGATCATTCCGAGTTCGGCGGCGGCGAGACGGTAGGCCGAGGCCAGCGGGCGGAACTGCTTCAGCTGGGTCCAGGCGGTCACCGCGGCGGCGATGGTGGTGCACACGCCGAGCAGGTGCAGGTTCGCCAGCCCCAGGAACTGGATCACGGCGAAGGCCACGGCGACGATGATGGTGGCGCTGGAGATCAACTGCCAGGTGGTGGTGGCGCTCTCGCAGCGGTCGGCCCGGGACTGGTACCAGGTCCGCTGCGGCCGGATCCGCTCCTGCAGGTAGACGTCGCGGCGCATGGCCAGCGGGAGCTGCCGCTGCCGCCGCATCGCGTCGGTGATCATCGGCTGGGCGTCGACCGGTATCACCGTGCTCTCGCCGAAGGCCAGGAACACCTCGTTCATCTGCTTGAGGAAGGCCTCGTCGGCCTCGCCCGAGTCGGCGTCCCCGGCGAACGGCCAGGCCCGGACCACGTACTTCCAGACCAGGGTCTTCATCGACTCGGCCGCGGCGCGGCCCTCGTACCAGAGCGTCTGCGGCTTGTCCCGGCCCAGCCGCCACCAGAAGTAGCCGGCCCCCGCGAACAGCAGCGCGGAGACGCCCTGCAGCCAGTTGAGGTGGTCCTTGCTGACGTTGCCTATCCCGGCCAGCGCGGCGAGGACCAGCATCAGCATCTGGCCCCGGTACCAGGTGATCGAGCGCGACTGGCCGCGCAGCGAGGCCAGGTCCACCGCCCAGAAGGGCTCCGGGAGCAGTTCCCGCTCGCGCTGGCTCGACGGGTCCTTCTGGATCATCGACATCCCCCTCGTGTCGCCGTGCTGCCCCTGGACGGAGGACGGCCGGACTGCGCCAAGTCTGACGCTGCCCAGCGGCTCTGCACAGCACACGTATGCGCCGAACTTTCCTGAGGGCGGGCCTGGAGCGGGGAGGAGGGAAAGGGAACGGCCCCTGGGCCTGCTCCCGTCCCGAAGGGGGGACGGGCGCCGGAGGACGGCCGGCGGGCCCAGGGGCCGGGTGACTGCTCTGGATTGCCCCGCCGCCCTTACGCGCACAGCGGGTAAGGGCTGCTAGGAAGCAGCCACCTCACGAGTCCCGGAAGTACTCATACTTTCGGATCACCTCCTTTCAGTGTGCGGCCACTGTAGGCACCCCCGCGGAGGTACGGCAACGGCTTTTCCCGGCCGCCGTCGATAGCGCGAATCCTCCCGGTCGGGGGACTTTTGGCGGAAACTGGTGTATCCGCCGGGACGGGCGAGTTGAATGGGGACGACCCGGTTGGGGAGGTGCCCCGGAATTGGACGCCCAAGGACCCGCGCTGCGGGGAGCGACTGTGCAGGCCGACGCCGACGCGCGGCTGCTGGCCGCCCTGCTGGACGGCATGGAGGTCGGCCTTGCCGCGATGGACCGCGACGGCGTCCTCACCCACTGGAACCGCGAGGCCGCCCGGATGCTCGGCTGGACCGTCGAGGAGGCGGTCGGCCGCCCCGGTCTTGAGGGCTGGGCGCTGCGCCCGGCGGACGCCGAGGCGGTCCGCGCACAGCTGCTCGGCGCCGGCGCCGGGGCGCCGCCCCGGGTGCACGAGTTCGCGCTGCTGACCAGGGACGGCCGCCGGGTGCTGGTCCGGGCCCAGGCGCACCGGGTGGCCGCCCCCGACGGCCGCGGGCTCGGGCTCTACTTCGCCTTCTCCGAGGCCGGCGCGCAGGTCGAGCTGGAGCGCTCGCTGGCGCTGGCCGAGGCGATGATGGACGAGGCCCCGACCGGCGTGGTGCTGGTGGACGCCGACCTGCGCCCGGCCGCCGTCGGCGACGCCGCCGCCCGCTGGCTGGACTGCGAGCGCAACGCCCTGCTCGGCCATCCGCTGGGGGAGGTGCTCGGCGACGGCGTCCAGGAGCTGGAGGCCGCGCTGCAGCACGTGCTGGCCACCGGGAAGCCGCTCAGCGGGGTCAAGCTGTGGGCCGCGCTGCGCGCCGACCCGGGCCGCCGCCGCTGCTGGCGCAGCGAGTTCGTCCGGCTCGGCTCGCCGCTCGGCGAGGAGCCGGTGCCGCTCGGCGTGGCCTGGTTCTTCGAGGACGTCACCCTGCACGAGCAGTCCGAGCAGGAGGGCACGGTGCTGCGGTTCCGGGCCACCCAGCTGCGCCGGGCCGGGCAGGCCGCGGCCGAGTGCGAGGACCCGATGGAGGGCGCGGTCGGCTACCTGGACTTCGTGCTGGCCGGCTTCGCCGACTACGCGCTGCTGGACGTGGTCGAGGACCGCGGCGGCAGCGGGCTGGTGCGGGCGGCGGTGTCCCCGGTCGGCGCGGTCGGCCAGGAGGCCGCGCTGGAGCCCTCCGGCATCCCGGCCCGCTACGGCGAGGTCCACCCCGCGGTCCGCGCCCTGGAGCGGGCCGGGACGGTCGCGGTCTCCGACGCGCCCCCGGCCGCCCCCGCGGGCGCCGCCGCCGCGTCCGAGCCGCGGCAGCGCCCGGACTGGGCGCTGCTGCGGCACTGGCCCAGCGGCACCGTGCACGGGCTCTGCACGGCGCTGCGCAGCCGCGGCCGGACGGTCGGGGTGCTGACCTTCCTGCGCGGCGCGACCCGGCCGCGGTTCGACCGGGCCGACATCGCCTACGCCGAGGACATCGCGGCCCGGGTCGCCGCGGCCGTCGACCTGGCCGGCCGCGCCGACCGCGGTCAGAAGGTGTAGAAGACCCGGTCCCGGTGCTCGGCCATCAGCTTGGCGTTCCAGTCCATCCCGCCGTCCACGTTGCCGGAGCGGAACAGCGCGGGCGGCGGCCCCTCCGCGGCCAGCAGCCCGACCGCGGTGGCGACCACGGCCTGCATCAGCGCGATGGTGGTGATGCTGGAGACCGGCCCGAAGGTGGTGTCCGCGCCCTCGGCGGTCAGCTCGCCGTCGCCGACCGCGATCTTGTTGTCCAGCACCACGTCGCACTGGTCCTTGAGGTAGGTGCCGGACGGGTGCCGCGAGGACACCGCCGCCGGGTAGGCCAGCGAGGTGACCCCGACCACGGTCATCCCGCGCTCGCGGGCGTGCATCGCCAGCTCCACCGGCATCACCTGCCGACCGGACAGCGAGATCACGAACAGCAGGTCGCCGCGCCGGGCCGGGCTGGCGTCCAGGGTGGCCGTGGCCAGCCCGGACACCCGCTCCAGCGAGCTGCCCAGGTGCGCCGGGACGACGTCGACCCCGGTCACCCCCGGCACCGCGAGCAGGTTCATCAGCACCAGGCCGCCGGCCCGGTAGACCACGTCCTGCGCGGCCAGTGAGGAGTGCCCGGCGCCGAAGGCGAAGATCCGGCCGCCCGACCGCACCGTCCCGGCCAGGGCCTCGCCCGCGCGGCCGATGTTCCCGGCCTCCTCCGTGCGGACCCGCTGGAGCAGGGAGACCGCGGCGTCGAAGTACTGCCCGGCAAGATCGCTCATCAGGAATGCGCTCGCTTTCGCTGGGATGGGGGCTCCGTCCGGAGGCACGCTGCTGCCTTGACCGGGGCCCTGTCAACAGGGTCCCGGGCACGGGACGGGGGGTTTGTCGGCGCTATGCGTCAGAATTGGTGCAGCGACCACGACAGCCCACGAGGAACGGAGCCCGCGGCCGATGTCAGGGCACCTGATCGACACCACTGAGATGTACCTGCGCACCATCTTCGAACTGGAGGAGGAGGGCGTCGTCCCGATGCGCGCCCGGATCGCGGAGCGCCTGGAGCAGAGCGGGCCCACGGTCAGCCAGACCGTCGCCCGCATGGAGCGGGACGGCCTGCTTGAGGTCGCCGACGACCGCCATCTGGAGCTGACCGACGGCGGGCGCAAGCTCGCGACCCGGGTGATGCGCAAGCACCGCATCGCCGAATGCCTGCTGGTCGACGTCATCGGCCTGGAATGGGAGCAGGTGCACGCCGAGGCCTGCCGCTGGGAGCACGTGATGAGCGAGGCGGTGGAGCGCCGGGTGCTGGAACTGCTGCGGCACCCCACCCAGTCGCCGTACGGCAACCCGATCCCGGGCCTGGAGGAGCTGGGCGAGCTGCCGTCCGACGACGGCGCGGGGGAGACCCTGGTCACCCTGGACCTGCTGGCCCCGGGCACCGAGGGCAAGAGCGTGGTGATCCGCCGGATCGGCGAGCCGATCCAGACCGACGCCCAGCTGATGTACACGCTGCGCCGGGCCGGTGTGCAGCCGGGCGCGGTGGTCAGCGTGACCGAGGCGCCCGGCGGGGTCCTGGTCAGCAGCGGCGGCGAGGCCGCCGAGCTGGACAAGGAGATCGCCGCGCACGTCTTCGTCGCCCGCGCCTGATCCGGCGCGGCAGACAGCGGAAGGACCCGGCTCTTTCCCCGAGCGCCGGGTCCGTCCGCTTCCCCCTGTGTCCCCACCCGCTGGGTCCCCGCCCTGTGGTCCCC